>NZ_JCALCW010000002.1:0-209557 GCF_059812545.1 Mycobacterium sp. NGS50 | reverse complement strand
CAGTTGATTTGCTTACAGTCGCCGCGACTATCGCCGCGGGCTACCCCTCATACTATCTATGTCTTACGTGTTGCGGGGGGCCGATGGAACCACCCCAGAGTTAGCCGGCAGCGGCCGGCCGCTCATAGTATGAGGGGGTGCGCAGCCGCAGCCTCGCACCCCCTCCCCGGACACCGACTAGCCGGCCGACCAACCCGGCCGGGATCCCCCGCGGCATGTCGACCGTCTATCAGGGACGGGTGCGGCAGCTACTCCACGCGCCGGTCAAAGCTGATGCCCGGCACGGACGTTGACCGGGCTCAGCATCGTTCCCCGGGACCCGCCGTTGTGCATGTGCCAGTGCTGGCCATCCCAGTCCTTGGCGCCAGCGCGGAACGCCTCCACGCACCCTTCGGACAGCTCACTGACATGGCCAGCGTACCCGTGTCCCTGCAAGCTCTGGTACTTCTCCACACTGATCTCTGCCGTCGCCATGCCATCTCCTTCACATACCGCCATCCACCATCGAAATCCACGATGGTGGACAACCGCACCACACCCCTAACTGAGCGGCACTGGCGCTAACGGAACACTACAACGCCGCCGACGTTGACCCTCTCAGCGGAGCGTCCAGCGGACATGATTTCTTCGATGCTGCGGGAACAGCCCCTCGGCGCAAAAGGAAGCTCTTTATGGAGTCCCCCCGGCACGCGGCACGCGGCGCCGACGATCCGGGGTGCCGCGGTACCCGGCGGCCGGCACCGTATTCTTATAACCATGACGCACCAGATCAAAACGACCATCACGGGAACAACCCGCGACCAAAACGATAAAGACGGCAACCCCCGGTACACGGTGTCCACCACCGATGGCACCTGGAAGACTGTCGCCGGCGGTCAGGTCGGCTATGGAATCACAAACTCCGAATTCCAAGGTGACGTCGTCCTCACCATCGACGACAACGTCATCGTTGGTGTCGCTACAGCCGATGGACAACACTTCACCGGACGCCAGTCATAGGACCGACGATGATCTCCCTGCTGTCACACGGCCGCTCTCCCGTGTGAGTGCCGAAGGCTGGGGCTTCAGTCCTCCTGTTGAGGGGCATTACGCCGTCAGCCTGTCATCGTGGGCTCTGGCACAGTCGGCCGAGTTCAGCGGCTTGCCGGGTCGTAAGTTCGACGGTGATACTGGCCTCATCGTCCTCGGTGATGTTACGTACACAAAGGTGCCCATCCGACCAAAAGGCCTCGAGGACATCCCCGCCAGCGTCTGTGAATTCGGCCATTACTGTTGAAACCCCCTAACGCAACCAGTCTCGCCGAGCCACCCCGGCTCCGAACTCTGACACGCCAGATCGCAGCGATCTTTTGTTTCGACCAAGTGCCCTCGGATACAGAGCGGAACGACGCTGCAGACCTAGAATTTTCACATGCGCATGTTGGTTATCGCCGATCGATATGATCGCGACTCGGAGCCTGCACTGGCCGATGTGGTTGCCGAACACCGGGTCGACGCGGTAGTCACCGCAGGGGATCTCATCGGCCCGATGCTCACTGGTATCAGCGATGTCCCTGTTCTGACGATGGGTGTCTACGGTAACCATTGCAACGGGACATACCTCGATAAGCTCGGAATCGAGAACCTCCATCTCAGACGAGTTATGCATCATGGCATTTCCTTTACCGGTTTACAAGGTTGCGTTCGATATAAAGCCGGTTCGAGCGACCTTCTGTACACCCAAGACGAGTACCACGCCCTGGTTGCTGCGTTGCCGCCGGCCGACATCCTCGTCACTCACTGTCCGCCCCGGGGCATCAACGATCACACCGACGCCGCTCACGTCGGGATCGACGCTCTTGTTGGTTGGATGGATCGGGCCCGGCCGCGGATGCTCATTCATGGTCACACTTACCCGAAGGCGCCTATCACGATGTGCCGAGGCACTCGGATCGAATACGTCTACGGCACACGAATTGTCGATATCTGACCTGCGGCGACCAATGCGCGTCCGGTCATGAAGCGGCCGCGGGGCTACTGACCGATGGTGGGTGCAGCAAGATCGTGCGCACCGTCTTCGAAGAACCATCCCTGATCGTCCGAGTAGTCCGAAGCGCCCCGGTATTCCGTAGGAGACCCCGCGACCTGCCAGCATGCTTGGTGCCACACGGTGCTGTCTTCTCCAACCGCGCACTGGTACTGGCCGAGGCTGCCGTACCCGTCATAGCTGCCCAACAAGATGCACCCATCCGGTGTAATCGCCACGCCATCATTCATCCAGCGGTTGATCACGCTGGTAGCGCGAGATGAAAGTATCGGGTGCCCACAACCTTTGCAGTTGGCGCTGAAAACCCCATTATTTTGACCTTCCCATCAGACAAGTTGCACTGTATGACCTGCCACTGACAAGTCCTCGACGGATCTGCACCCACCCCCGACGTGCACGGGGATTAGTGGCCGAGTTCCTTGATGCGGCCCTGCACATCCTCCAGGTCGAATACCAGCTGTTCCTTCGAACGCGATCCAGGTATCGCGGCGTCGATCTGGTGCTCAAGCAGCCTTACCATCTGCTTCGCGGTGTCCAGATCCATGTCATCTACGTACATTGCGTCGTTCCTCTCATGCGACCAGCCTCGTCGGGCCTTACTTCAGATGGTCTTCACCGAAACAGTCCACAGCAGCGGCCAGTTCGCGGTCGACCATCGCCTGGAGCTCCTCACGGCTGTACCCGCCGTCGCCTTTGAGAATCCGAATCTTGTAGCCCTCGTTGGCCATGGTTTGCGCTGTTTCCCAGTTACCGATGTAGTCGTAGACCGCGCCGTCGCGCGTGAACGCCAACGCCACGTCGAACCCTTCGGGCGGTTCTGCGCTTGCCCCGGCTGTCACGGGCCCGCGATCTTGCAGCGAGGCGCAGCGTGCCGCGCGGCGCCCGGTCGGCCTACCTTGGCGGTGACACCGCTGTTCATGCTGGTCGGCCTCTGTGGGCCAGCATGGTGTCGATCTGCTTGACAAGTTCGGCGCTCGCGGCCGTCAGAGAGTCGCCCTTGCCGAGCTCGCGGATGCGGTCGACTGCCTCCAACAGATAGTCGAGTTGGGTCTGTAGGTGCGCGAGGGCGCCTGCTGAGGCATGGTAAAGGCCCTCACTGAGGACGGTCTCCAGACTGGCCAACACGGCTTCCGCAGCGTCGAGCACGCTGCCTTGGAGGTGTTGGCGACGCCAGCGCTGGGTGACGCTGACGAGCAGCGTGCGCGCGGCCAACAGCTCGGTAGGCTCATCCATCGTGGTGCTCGTATTCAGCGCGGACAGCGGCGCTGGCTTCCTCGATCGTGCGGCCCTCACCAGGTGCGGCGAAGAGACCTAGATCCCAGTGGCCGCGGTTGATATGCTGGTCCTGGTAGTGGCCTTCGACGACGCATTCGACGACGATCTCGTCGTTACCCCAGTGGCCTATCACCGTCCACGTCTTCGGCGCGTCCGATTCGGTCACACTCATCGATTCTTTCCTCAATCTGCGGGTCGCCGGGGATGTCAACGCGGGATGAACCAGGCAAGTGCTGTTTCATTGCGCACCTTGGCCCGCGCCCCAGGATCCAGGGATTCGCTGCCGAGGTTAAACACGGTGTGTCGGCCGCAATCGACGTTGCCGGCTTTGGTGAACCACAGGTTGACCCGCTCGCCCTCGCGGTCGAACACCACATTGCCGGGCATAGATGAGTGGTAGATCGACCAGCCGTTGAACGCCGCGGCCTCAGTGATATCGCTGTACGCGCTCATGGTCTTCCTCCCTCTACCTTCGCTGAATCGATCTGACAGGATCTCCGCCAAGCCGACTTGTGTTCGTGCCGCTACTCACATCGGGTGGTCGTGGATGGGAACGATCGGGGGTGCGGTCAGGCCCGGGATCGCGGGCAGCTGGGCATCCCGGAAGCCTCGGGCCACGCGGCCTGTGAGGCGGTAGGTGTTGCCATCGCGGGATACCGGCGCCAAGTACCAACTGGTGCCCGTCGGTGTTCCGAGCGTCCCTCCGCTCCGGTATTCGGTCGTGCTCTCGCCGGTGTCGACGTCGACGGTTGTCCACTGCTGTGCCCACTGCACAGACACCAGTGCGTAGAGCTGGTCGGGGTGTTCTGCCGGGACGCCGCCATTGGGAAACAGGTCGACCGGGGTTCCGGCGTCCGGGTGCCGAGGGAACGAATGGACGTGTCCGATCACGAGGATCGTGTCTTGGCTGCCTGATGTCGGTGTGGCTTTGTAGGCCATGTGCTTGGCTCTCTCGATTCTGGCTGTGCGGGGTCAGGGGTCAGGGGTCAGGGATGCTGGATGACGAATGTCGATAGGCAGTCCAGCGCGCGGCGGTCTCGAGGCATCATGTCTCGTGTGTGGTAGCCGTTCTCGTTGCGGGTGGCGGCGATGTCGTCGAGCAGCTCTTGCCGTGCCACGGCGCATCCGCTAGCGAACGCCCCTAAGACCCGTCCCACGCTCCCCTGTGACTGCCACCACGAAGCGATAGTGACCGCGGTCTCTGGTTCGACTTCGCGGCCGCCGCCGCCGTACACGGCCTCAACGTCACGCCGCGCCTGATCGTCGCTGATAACGGTTGCGCTGACTTGAATTGTCTCGTTCATCGGATTCCCCCTTGCGTGGGTGTGGTAGTGATCTGGTGGCGGTTTCGTTCAAAACTGCGGTGTTCGGAGAGCAGCAGCGAGTGTCAGCTGGATCACTGACAACGTTTCCCACGCCGCTCGTCCGTTTCCTCCGTAGCTACCTGCGGTCGCCGCGGTAGACGTCACCTTCGATGTAAGTCAGGAGATCACCGTTCGTGTCTTGGGCCATGAAGTAGTACGTGGCGTTCACCCACACGATGGGCCACCCCGCCTCACGCAGCGCATCGATCATTTGCCTGTCACCGCCAGAGCCGGGGAAGAATGCGTCTGCGGTGTCTTCTTTGTGGTAGTCGTCGGCATTGAATGTCCTGTTCAGGAAGCCGATCACTTCGCTGACGGTTTTAGCTTTCTCGATGTCATCGAGGCAGTCATTCACTGAATTCCAGAACGCTGTCGACATAGTTTCCCTTCTCCGCTATCTACTGCGACTGGCCAACGATCTGTTGCGCCGCACAGTCACATGCCGCGTGCGTACGCATTGTTATCGGCCCGGTGGCGGTGGTCGGGGATGAGCGCATGTGTCGGCCGACTATTTTCCGTCCGCTCGGCGGGCCTTGATCAGGAAGTCAGAACGAGTCTTGGGAATAGTCAACGCCGTTGATGAAGACTTCGCAGGTGGAATCAGCCCCATCGCGAGAGTCGAATACTTCGACGGTTCCTCGTTCACTGTGGCCAGCGACGTCGACCACGACCTTGGCGCCGTCCCGCATGGTCAGAGTGATGCGAGCGCTCTCGCCGTGGCTGATGTCCAAGGTGTGCATTGCTGTCCTTCGTCTTGGTGGTCGCGCCGTAGTAGCGCCGGTTCGGGCCGCGATGGGCCACGTCTAGCGGGCAGCGATATCAGTGCAAAACCATGTTCTCGTCGATCCAGCGAATCCAATACCTGGCTGCGAGGTCCTCCAGCGCCTGGAGGGCCGACTGCTGGCTGTCGCTGTTGTCGTACGCAATTCGAATCATGTGTGAAGCGGCGGTGAGGGTGTCGCGGATCTCGGCGTGATCTTTGAACTCGTCCATCACGGCTTTTCGCTTCTCTGCGGTCAGCGGACTGATATCGGCCGTCACCCCTGGAATGGCACGTAGGCCTGGCGTCAGTGCGCCGATATGCATCGCACTTTCCGACGGCGCGTACACGAGTACATACGTGCAATGTCTCACTACATTCTCCAGTCGTGATGCCGGCTTCAGTCAGGTGTCGCTCAGTGGCAGACACCAATCCTGTTGCGGCCGCGGAATTGAACACATGCGGCGTGAATCGACTCCAGGAATTCCAGACACGATCCGTAGTCACCCCAGCCATTGGGTGGGTTGAGTGGCCGGTAACGCTCGGGGCAGGCTCTCATCGCCGCGATCGCATTTTCGAGTTGGCTGACCACATCGGCGGTGGTGCGGCCGTGGAAGGTGGCGAGGTCTGCACCTGCGAGCCGCCACATGGGGACGAGGTTGCTGGTCATGTTCGCTTCCCACAGCACTTCGTCCTCGTCGTCGCACGAGTAGATCAGGATGTCGTAACTCACAGCGAGACTCCTGATCGGAGCGCGGCTGTCATACGGCGGCCAGCCTTCCGGCCTGCGTGATACACGAACTGATTGCGGCGCTGATCAGTCGGGGCGCCTCATGGAGCAGCATGTGGCCGGCCGTGGGAACTTGCTCGAGCTTGGCCCCGGGGATTCCGGCCGCGAGTTCGTGGGCATGCTGCAGCGGTGTGAGAAGGTCTGCACCACCACCGATCACGGTTGTGTCAGCGGTGATGCGCCCCAGCGTCTGGTACTGGTCATAGGTGCGCAAATCGTGTAGGAATCCGGCCTTCGTCGTCAGGGGCGTCGCGTTGATAGCCCCCGCCGACATCGCGACCATGGCCGCATTGGGTGATCTGCCGTACCCACCCCGCCGAGTCAGCGCTCCACTGATTGGCCGCGCTAAGGCACGAACGGCGTGGTCGGCCGCCGAACGGGGAAGGTGCGCCGCCAGGGCGTACAACGTTGCGGCGGCGGGGGTCGCCAGGAGTCGGCCCAAGCCGCGCTCTGCGAGCTTCCCGGCGGCGGTCGCGACCAGGACCAGCCCTTGAGGGTCCACGGGTCGGTCGGCGGCATTACGGGACAGATACGCCAAGGCCGTCATGCCCCCCATCGAATGACCGCTTAGCGTGACAGCACCGGTCACATCCAGTGCGGCGAGCACATCAGCCAGGTCGTCAGCGAGCTGGTCTACCCGGTAGCTGTGCATTGGTGCGCAGCCTGATTCGCCGTGCCCACGGTGGTCAAAGCAAATGATGCGAATCGCATTGCCCCACTCGCGTTTCAGCTGGCGAATCTGAATTCGCCATGATTCCTTCGTCAGACACAGGCCGTGAAGGGGTACCACGGTGTGATCGGCCCCTTGATCTCCGTACTCGTCGACTGCGAGCTTCACTCCGTCTCTCGTGGTAACGATGTGACGGCGTGCCTGGAGACGCACACTCGCGTCGGCGCTTCCGTATTCCACCTGAGCAGATTCGGTTTGCGCCGAGGTAACCCGGACGCTTTCCACATCCCGTCGAACAGTGTCTACTGATGCCGCAATGTGCATGTGTCCCCCCTGGATTGCACAGCGCCGGGCATATCCTCCGGTTATTCAAATTCTGATCTGCAACGACACCCGCGTGGCGGACGTCGGCTCGTGTCGCCCCTCGAATCGTCCGAGAGCCGAGAACAGCTGCACCGTCAACGGCCGCGTCCCCACCGCCGCCGTCCTAGCGGGCCGATAACGCCGATGCGCTCAAACGCCCCGAGCCCCCGGGGCCGCGCACTGGTGGTCATCGCGCGGGCGGCAGCTCCACGGGCGTCCTTGTCCCGCCAGGACGGCGAGGGCGCTACTTCGCGTTGGCCGACAAGGCGCGCAGCGTGTCGGCGTAACTGAGCCAGTTGCGCTCTTGCAGGTAGCAGGCCGCCAGGCCGAGGTGGGTCCGCAGTTCGTCGACTGCATCCGCTCGGGTGTCTGCGCAACCCACGGTGAACGTGGCGGTGGTGTGTTCGGAGGCGCCGTCGATGTGGACGCGAGCCAGTGCCAGCGCGCAATCGCGGCGGCCGTTGTCGTAGGCCAGTGATTCCGCCATTGTCAGCGCGGTCTGAACAGTCTCCGCCGGAGCCTTGATGTGGGTGCTCACCGCAACTTTTGCTACTGCCGGGCAGCTGGGTGCAAGTGGTGGCATGGTCGAGCTACCGGCTGGCCGGTGTAGTCGCGAATGGATGACCACTGACGCGAGTCTGCTCAACGCGGCCGCCACACGGCGCCGGCGACGTGCTGGGCGGGTCCGCCGGTGGTTGACCACGTCCTTCGAGTTCCCTTCTCCTGCTGCAGAATTCTGATTGCGTGGGCCTGCATACCTCCGTTGGGAGGTGCAGGTGTGGCCCCTGCGTCCTTCGCGTCGGCCTGACGTTCATGTGTCTTAGATCGCTAACGCGCCGGCCAGGTGGCCGAGGTAGTCGAGGATGTCGGCGTTGCGGAAGTCGAGCATGACGATCTGATGTTTGATCTGCTGCTGTTCGGACGTTGGGGCGATCTTCATCGCGGCAATCACGTTCCCTAGCGGGATGCTGTTGAGAAGGCCGCTGGGCCCTTCCTTCTCGAACCGGTGTTCACGATCGAATCCCTTCTCGTCGACGAAGCAGTCGATCCATTGAGCAAACGACATCGGCGCCCCCCTGGCTAGCCCATCGTCAAGACCTGCAACTGCGGCCATTGTGATCCCGGGTAACGCTGGTTCGGTCGTGTCGTGATCGTGTCGAGGTGGTTTTTCGGCGGGGCGGACATGGATTACCGCGGCGGTCCACAGCGGCGCACCGCCCCGTGCCTTGTGCTTTCTACTGCCTGTTCGTAGAAGGTGTGGGGTTTAGACCGTTGCGAGGTCGTCAGCGAGCTTGTGCAGGATGAACTGCTGCAATTTGCCTGAGTAGCCACTGCGTGCGGCGGCCTGCTCGAGGGCTTCGCGTTCCGTCGGCAGCAGGCTCAGTAAGAGTCTCTCGGTACGTTGCCGTTTGTTGGTCCCTTGGCGGCTTGTCCGTTTCACGGAGATATCCAGCTCGGGAACGTCAACCTTCTCCAGTTCGGCTGTATGCACAGTGCCCCGCCTCTCGGACTATTTGACCTGCTGTTTTGCTCTGTAACTGATCGTTATGCCCATCTTAATGAATCATCTCTCGCTAGCCCGTATCAGCCACGGCGTGTCGCGGATAGCCGCGCACGGCTGTTCTGTGCTGTAACAATGCATCGTTGCGGGTCAGTCAGCTACAGACAAGCGGCCTGAGGAGCTACGATGGCTCGACCGACCACACCGAGGACACGCCGATGGGACTTCAAACCCGACCAGAACCTGGTCGGCCCATCATCACCGCTGCCCAAGCCGCCAGGATGCTGCGGCGCGACCTTCGCACCATTCGCCGCATGATCAGCGACGGCCAGCTGGAGGGTGGCGCAAAGCCCGGCAAGACACAGCGCCGTTGGTACGTCTACCTCGATCAAGTCCAACCGGTCGCGTCACCGCCACTGGCCGCGGCCAAAGGCCTCCACGAGGACTCCAGTGAATACCGCAGCCTGCGAGAAGAGGTTGCCGAGCTACGCGCTCAAGTCGCCTCAGTCAACGACGCCAATCAACTGCTCCTGGCTACTCAGGCGCTGATCTTGTCGGCCAATGAGCAGTATCAGCAGGCGTCAACGCAGTTCGCCGACATCGCAGAGGACCAACGAACGCTGACAGATCGCTACCACGCCGCGGCCGGCGCCTATCGCGATTCAGCTCACAATTTCGCCGATGCACTTCGCCACTATCGCGACATCATTGCGCAACTGACAACTCCAGGGAACCTCAGCACCCTCACCGGCCCGGCCGACCAGGACCTATTCCCGTAGTGCGAGCTGATCGGCCGCGACCGGCGGCCGACTGTCCTGCGTGAGGCATGCTGACCCCTGCCACAGGCATTCATTTTCACTCGCCCAGCGGCACGGCCTGGGCCGGAGTTCTCTGTGCGACACCAGAAAAACCGGTCGACACAGACACCGCATGCCAGCCTTGCAGCAGATCCCCTCTAGCGTGACGTTCATGACCACCATCACGGGATCTAGGTGACCATCGGTGCGGGCTGACAATCACGACCCCGTACAAATCGCTGACGGACTATGGGTTTGCTTCGACCCACTCGATATACCTGAGGACCATCCCGATCCAGACCCTTACCGCTACTTGTGGACGCTGACGGGAACCCCGGAGCGTCTCGACACCCGCACCGTGTATTTCCCCTCACCGCCGAACGCCGGCGCTTTGATGCGCGCCAACAATGGCACCGTGAGTGGGCACGCCGACAGCATCGACACTGCCATCTCAGCAGCTCGCGCGCTCTACAGCCGCGTCGCTGGTATTTAGCGAGGAGCCATGGGTCGCACCGCTTCTCGTGTGACTGTGACAACGACTGACCATGCTCGATTCAGTTCGCCTTCGGCGGTGTGGCGGTTCCGTCCAGGACTGCTGGGTACTTCGCCTGACGGATTGGGTGAAGTCGCCTACGAATATGGCCTGGTGGTGTGCATTGGCCCGCTGATCACCGATGTCTATGCCGCGAATCCTGACGGGTCGCTCATTCTGATTGACGACTACCCGATCCAGCTGCTCTCCCGGTATGCCCTATTCGCTGATACCCCTCCCTTGACGATGGCCCAGCGACTGAGTGCACACGACTGCACCGCCATCACCGATTAGTCGAGAACGAATCCCGGCGGGTATAGGCGCGTCACGCCGCCAGGGGACCTCATGCAACCAGTGCTATACACGCTTTCTTAGCAAGGCGACGGTGCGGGGGTTGCGGGATCAGTCGTTGATATTGGGCCAGAAGTTCACTATGTCAGTGACGGTGTAGTGGGGGTCGTAGCTGGGCGGCAAGTTGAATTCCGGCACGATAATCTGGTCGGTGATTGCCTCGCTCAGCAGGTCACCCAGGGTGTCGTAGTCGCCCTCTGCCCATGCCTGAACCGCCTCCGGTTCAACTATGAGGATCGCGTAGTCGTCGCCGGCCGCGGTGGGGATGCGTTTGCCGGGGTAGTCCTTGCCTTTGATGGTCAAGGTCCCTATTGTCTCAACTCCGACGCGCTGCGGTTCGGGTGGCGGGGGCCGGAACACGCCTGGCGGGATCGGCGCCGGAGGTCGCACTTTGGGGTCAAGCGAGTCGCGCCAGGCGACGACTCGCCGCTCGCTGACACCGAGCGTTTGAGCGAAGGCCCGGATTCCGCCGGCGCGGTCGATGGCGGCCCACCTGTCGAGCCACGCTTGATCAACGCCCGTCGGAAGTTCGTTTCGAGCGGCCCAGCGGGCAATGGTCGACTCGGCGAGGCGGCGGCGACCGCTTCGCGTGGCCACACGCCTGGTCATTTCCACCCGCGCACGGCGGGCTGCCTCTGCTAGGCGTGCACGGTTCGTCCGACTGTCCCAGACGCCACCGAGCTCCTGATACTTGCGGGCCTTCAAGTCATTGAAGGCATCCCGGAAGCCGCGGGGGGGCGGGCCTGGTGCTGGCGGCTCGGCCATCCGCGCCCAGCGCACTACGCCGCCTCCGGCTCTTCGACGTGCTTGATGCGGTAGCTGCCGTTGGCGCGGTTGCCGTCGGGCCGCAGCGGTGTTTCCAGCTTCGTAACAGCGAAGTCGGCGGGAACACGGTAGAACCAGGCGTCGGCGAGGACCTCGATCGGGTACAGAGTGTGGTCGGCGGCGATCTGCGTTGCATAGCGCAGTGCACGCCAGCGAGTTACGGCTTCAATCGCCGCATACCAAGCGGGCTGCTGGAATTTGAGCAGCGGGTATTTCCATGCGCTGTCCCCCCCCGCGGAGAGTCGACCCAAGAAGCTGGTGTAGATGGCTTTGATCATCTCTTCGTAGTCACCGCGACCCGCGGCCCGTGCCGCGGCCATCTTGCTGCGCAACGCGCCGGCCCACCCTTTGAGCCATTGGTGTTGTTCTGGCCACACCCAGGCGGCATCGATCGCCAGTTCCATAGCAGCAATGCCGGCGCCGCCCTGGATGGCGGGCGCAGTGAGTTGTTTTACGTCAACGGTGGTTGCCCAGAATGTAGCCGGCTTGTCCCAGAGCATCGCCGGGTGCGGCAAGGGGAGTTTCGGTGACAGTCCGTCGAGGTCGCGGCCCGCAGGTGTGGTGACGAAGAACATGCCGAACGGGGGGTGTTGCTCACCGAAGACCGCGGGGTCGACGTCACTCCAGCCGGGCTTGCCGTAGCCGAGGTAGATGCCTTCTGCTGAGGGAAGGTACGCGGACTGCTGATCCAGTTCGACGTCGATAGTGCCGGCTCGGGTTCGGTGCGGTTTCTTCAGTGTTCCTGGCCCCCACCATTGGCTCGGTAGCCGGCCATTTGTGGTGATTTCCTTCGGCAGCGGGGAAGCCGTCAGGGGCGGCGCGGTCTTGTTGTTCTTGGATTTGGGCTTGGACCGTTTGATCGCGGCCGCGGCCAGCCGACCTCCCACTTGTGACCATCGGGGTGCGGCAAGTGCGCCGTCGAGTTCGAAGAGCCACTCGACACGGTCCGCGAGCAGATGCGCCGCCTCGACTTCATCGTCGGGTAGTTCGGTGTCGGTGCCGTCGATACCAGCCAGGCCACGGTCGTTAGGGCGCGAGGGCGACGGCTCCATCGGGAGGAAGGGCAACAACACGACCTCGGCGGCGCACGACTTACCGTCTGCAGTGAATTTGCAGGTGAACCACCCGGCCTTGTGATAAGTCACTTCACAGCCGAAGAATGCAGCAACGACATCGGGGACGTCATCGGGCACAAGTCCGTCGATCGGAAACCCGATCGCCTCAAGTGCTTCTGGGAACATCCACACCTGCGGGGTTTCCTCGTCCGATACCGACCATTGATAGTGGCTCACGAGCTTGCCGAGATGGTCGGGGCTCTCGAACGGGCGTGACACCACCGCTCCCGCCGGAGTGACGATGCCCCGACTGGTGGCTATCAACACACGGCGGTCCGCTCCTGAATATTCCACGTCGTCCCACTGGCGTGAACGTCTCGCCCAGTGCCCCGAATTCTCGGGTTCCTCCGCCGGCGCGCTGGCGAGCAGATCGGCTGCCGCGGCGTTCTCGTCCTCGGCGGCCGTCGGCGGGGTGCCCGCGAGATAGTTCTGGACGGTGGACTCCCACCATCCACGTGTTGCCCCTTGTTCCGGGTCGCCGATCATCACGTCGGGTGCCGGAAAGTCCGATGGCACCCCGCGGCCCAGCCGGGCCACCACTTGCTGACGCGATAACGCCACCAGGGGGCCATCGATCGGCTCCGCATGCAATTCGGTCAACAAACACACTACGTCGCCGGCGTCACCGCTGGCGTGTATCTGCCATGTCCCAGCAGAAGTGATCAAGTGGTCAGCCATCGTCTCAATCCTCTTCCTCTACTGGCGGTTTGGGTGGTCTGGGCACCATGAACGCCAGACCGGCCGCGAGCTGTCCCCGACGCCATTTGGCCCTGAGTCCTTCCACTGCAGCCGCGGTGCGGCCGAGCCGCAACGCCGCCTCGGGCACCGGGATCGTCATGTCCAACGCGACCAGAGCGTCTTCAACCGACCAGCGAACGCGATGCTTATTGGCGTCCGCGGTGCGCTCGGCGCGCCGACGCGTGTATCGCCGGCGTTCTGCCGCGCTCTTTCGCCCATCCTGGGGGGGCTGATCAGACACCGTCGACCATGCTTCCCTTGTTGTTGGCCAACGCGCTGATCAGACCCTGATATCTCGCGTAACTCACGACAACCGCGACTGGCTGGTCATTCTTGGTAATGACGTACTCGGAATCGTCGGTGGCGACGGCGTCGAGGACCGCCGTGACCGCATCATCGACGATCGCCATTTCAGGCAGTTGCCGGCCGACACTGTGAATGTCACCTGTCATGCCGCCTCCGAATTTCCGATGCCGATCCGAATCACAAACCTACTATAGCCCTCATACTAATAGTTTGAATAGTGTGAGGGTTGAGCCATGTTGGCGAGGCGGGCCATGTGTAACTGATGTGCCAACGTGATCGTCTTCGTCGGCCCGTTGCGATGTTTGCCGATAATGACGTCCACCTCCCCCGCTCTGGGGTCATCCGGCGAGAAGGCATCGGGCCGGTGAAGCAACAGGACAACGTCGCTATCCTGCTCGATACTTCCAGATTCGCGCAGGTCAGAGAGCTGTGGACGCTTATCAGTCCTTTGCTCAGGGCCTCGGTTGAGCTGGCTTATCGCAATCACCGGAACCTCAAGTTCCTTGGCAAGGAGTTTAAGGTTTCTAGATAGCTCGGCAACCTCGACCTGGCGTGATTCGGACCGCTTTCCTGAGGACATCAGCTGGAGGTAGTCGATGACGACCAGACGTAGGTCAGCCTTTTGCCGCAGTCGCCGCGCCTTGGCGCGGATCTCCATCATGGTCAGGTTCGGCGAGTCGTCGATGTAGAGCGGCGCTTCGCTGATTTCGCTCATCCGTCGCGCCATCCGGGTCCAGTCGTCGTCGCTCATCCGCCCCGCCCGCATGTCAGCGAGTTTGATGTTCGCCTCTGCTGCCAGCAACCGCATGACGATCTCGGACTTGCTCATTTCCAGCGAGAAGATGACACTGGCCATCCGGTGCTTGATCGAGCAGGACCGCATGAAGTCCAGACCGAGTGTGGAGTTGTGGGTCGGTACCATGCCCGCCCCCGCCAAGTAGAGATGGTCGTCGTTGTCGACCTGCACGCAGCGCACCGCGACACTGGGCACCCGTCGCACGTCATCGACATGGATCGCCGGCGCCAGAACCGCGGTGCCAACCGCTGAGGCATGCTGTTTCCCCGAACCGGCCGCGGCGATGCTGTCGAGCCCGCAGCGCAGCTGCGCCGTGGTGCGGATACCGGCAATGGTGGGCCACTGATGTGCGGCATCGGCAACAATCACCGTCCCATCCGAAAAGCGCACCTCGTAGCAGGGCCGGCCCAACAAGATCCCGGTGGCCGCCACCACCCGGGTCGGCGCCCCGTCGGCGCCCAGTAGCACGTCGCCGACCTCGACGTCACCCATCGTGGTCCACCCAGTTGGAGTCGGCAACGGCGTGTCCAGCGCCAACGCCTTCCCCACGCCCGGGCGGGCAGCAACAACGATCATCTGGCTGGGGTGCAACCCATTGGTCACCTCGTCGAGCTCGGTGAACCCGCTCGGCACCCCACGCGAGGCACCGCCGTGCGAGGCGATCGCGTCGATCTCATCCATCGTGGGTTGCAGCAAGTCCTCCAGCGGCACGAAATCCTCGGACATCCGCCGTTCGGCCACCGCGTAGATCTCCGCCTGGGCCCGATCCACGATCTCGGCGACATCGGCCCCCTCCGCACCGGCGTAGCCGTACTGCACCACCCGGGTGCCGGCCTCCACCAACCGGCGCAGCAGCGCCTTCTCGGCGACGATCCCGGCGTAGTAGCCGGCGTTAGCCGCGGTCGGCACCGTCGAGATCAGCGTGTGCAGATACGGCGCACCCCCCACCCGAAGCAACAGACCACGCCGATCAAGCTCGGCGGCCACCGTCACCGCATCGGCCGGCTCCCCTCGCCCGTAGAGGTCCAAAATGGCGTCGTAGACGTTCTGGTGCGCCGGGCGGTAGAAGTCACCGGGCCGCACCCGCTCCAACACGTCGGCGATCGCATCCTTGCTCAGCAACATCCCACCCAACACCGACTGCTCGGCGGTGAGATCCTGCGGCGGCTGCCGGCCGGGGTCCTCCCTCGGAGGCTCTCGCACACCCGACGGCGCAGGGGCATCGAGATCGGTGTAGACGTGTTCTCGAGGCCGCCGACGGTGATCTGTGGCTGTCATGCGCTTGCCCGGTGCGAATGTGCGCGCGGCGCAACCAGCTCGGTGGCATCGGCGGCCGCCACGGTCCAGCCGCCGGCCACAAGCGACCTGCTCGTCCCCACATGAGGATCGATCACATCCCACACCGATTCCGCGGTCGGGTACGAATTCCGGCCATACCAGGCGTAGTGATCACCACCAGGCAGGTAGACCAACCATCCTGGATTGCTTGTGGACTGCGTAGACATCGAATGATTTCCTTCCCCGGACTTTGTGAAACAGGTTGTGTTGTCGTCGTTTACGTAAAATTCTCGTTCCTCAGCAGGCCTCCTTACTTGCCCCGACCGTCGCCAGTGCCGCCCCCACGGGAACCGAACCCGAGTTACTGCAGTGGTCATCGCTGTCATCAGTGCTGATGACCTCCCAGCAGTCCTGGCAGACGGGCATAGGCTGCGGCAACTCCTCGCGGGTAATAGCTCCGACAGATCCACAGCGGGCACAGCGGCCAGCCGGAGTCACCGCGAGCAAGTCTTCGATCGTGAGCAACAGCCCCTCCCGGACCGCATGTTGGTCACTGTCGCGGAACTCCGAGGCTGTGGGTTCGTGGACTGCCAACCATGCACGAACAGCGACCCGAAGCGGTTCGCCAGTGAATTGCCGCCGAATAACCCGGGCGGCGTTGACCGCGGCACGCTGGTCATGAAGCACGCCGGACTCCACAGAACGGCGTCCCGGCAAGTTCTTACTGGTGCGATACCGGTCGGCGGTAGCCATCCGTGCGGCGATATCGTGGCCGACTTCAGCGACGATCGCGGCGTACTCCGCCGCGATCCGGTCGACGAAGCGATCAGCATCTGCGGCATGAGCGTCGGTGACCGAAACTGCTGACGCCGAGCAGTTCTTATGAACTGCTGCAGCTGATCTGGCGTGACCGGACTCCGACGAGCCGGGACGGTCAGGCAATCGCCGCAGCCGGGAGGCCAGGAATGCTCCGGGCTTGTCGATCCGGTCGGGCCAAGTCAGCCCCGTCAGCCGCATGTCTGCAACGAGTGCGTCACGGATCTGCTCAGCTGTCCAAAGCTGTGGATCGATACCAGCACTAGTGATTGCATCGCAGATCGTCCCGATGTGGCAGCTCTGCAGACCCCGGCAGAGAGGATCCCTGCGGCCGGCGGGCGTGACGAGTGCCGCCGCCAGCCGCTGCACCTCCAAGGGCCGAGGCGCGGCGCCGCGGCGCCGCGCCTGACGGCGCCGGCCCGTGTGGATTGAAGAATTTTTCTCGGGCGTGCGATCACGCACGCTTGGTGAGTAGTTCTTAACAGGAGGTGTAGAGCTAGTTCCGCCTAACGGCGGTAGCGGGACATTTTCCACAATCCCCGCCTGAGGCGGCAGCGCCGCCGCGGGGGCCCGATCTGTTCGTTGGCAACTCGTGAGGTGCCAAACACTGGGCCGGCAGGCTGCACTCGGCTTAGTGGGTGAGCCGTGCCCACGCGCGGCTTCCATCGCCCATCCCCCGACAGCGAGGATTTTCCATGCGCGGCTGACGGTCTTTACCGCGCAACCCACTTGTTGGGCGACCCGGCCTCTTGTGATGGCGACGTTGCGTCCCGTGCCGTGATCGGCGGCCTCGGCCCACACCGCGGCGATAGCGATCAAGGTCGCTGCTGTCATGGATACGCGCATAGCCCCGCACGTCGCACGAAACGCGGCGGTCTCCGCCCACACGCGAACGCCCTCGATCCACGCCTCTCGTGATGACCACATCGGCACAGTCGCGGGCACCTGACCGCGGCGGCACACTTCGGCACGCCTGGCCTCCACAGTCTGGGCCTTGCCTAATCGTGAATACAGGGCTGCGCCAGCGTGGCACCGAATCGGCTGCGGGTTAGGTACTTGGCCCATCACGCAGCCCCCTGGCCGACCCGGGTGCTGTGTCGACGCTCCGACAGTGGACCGCAGACAGGGGATCCGCGGCGTATTAGGCCGTGGATCGACCTCGATGCAGTCCAGTAACGCAAAGCAACCCGGCGTGCGAGCAAACTCCGCCGCAAGGGCGCGATCCAGCACTGAATCACGCCGCGAGATGCAGCATCACAGCTGGTCAGAACGCTGTGTGGCGGCGCTTGGTCGGCGGCGGATAGACCTAAAAAAGGCAACAACAAACCGCTGGTGCTACTGAGCAAAGTCAGTGCCCTTCTTTACTGGGGCCGCCTAAAGAGGCATTTCTCCGCTACGGCGGCGGCAAGACTTCGTCGACGACCCTTGAACTGCTATGGAATTGGCTGCGTCACGTTGCGGCTATCAGTACGCATCCCCCCTTTTCGTCTGTGTGAAGTGGGGAGAGCTGACTCACTGACGAGGCGCTGCCGCTCTGCGTGGAGCAAAACGTCGCCCGCCGGCGAAAAGGCCGCGGCGAGATCTCGTCGTGCGGCGGCAGGGACACGTGCCTGGCCAGGCAGCCTGTTGCGGCACGGATGGAACCGTTCCTGCGGTGCGGCGAATCCTGTAGCCGACCGACTGGGGCGCTCGAAGGACACGTTGTTACCGGGCCTGGGTGCCGCCCCTTGGATGGAGATGCGGCCATGCCGCAGTGAAGGTGTGCCACGCCAGAAAATCGTGGCCGCGGCGTCCGGCCCCAACCGGGTGCGGAGTGCCCCGTGGTGGCGTGCGGCATCTCGGCGCCGTCAGGATTCCGGTAAGTACGTCCGCCGGAGGACCCTGAGTGATAAGCATGCGGTGCAGTGCTTGTCATGCTTGCACCGCTATCAGGGTATGAACTACCCTGGACCCTGGCATGGTGAAGTCCCTTCGTGTTGCGAGGGGCACGGGATCGAAGTTGGCGCTTCATCTCAACGGCCCGGAGTTCGAGCTCCGGTGGTAGGCATTTCGCTTCCAAGTCCCCCCCTTCAAGGGGGGAGTGCCGTCCTGGCCCCTCTATGTAATTGTTTTTGCTGGTCACATGCCCCGATTGGGGCCCACGGCCCGGTCGCCGCTAAGCCGCCCCTCTCCCACCTGGTCGCCTGAAACGTGCGCGGATATCCGCGCCGCAGGTTAATCGGACCACGACCTCGGGCGATATACGTGGACCGACACGACAACGCGGTTCCGTCGACCCACGCCGACCACCCGATCCCCACTCCGCGCTAAGCCGGCCGCCGCACGCCAACGTCGATCTGCCCAGTCCGGCGCCCATCAGACGGCCTCGCCCCTGCCCCGCCGGTCAAGCAGGACTAGATGGCAAGTGTCACACCGCGGCCGACCAGCCGAGGGCTCTCCGCCACAGTCGACACACAAGTGCTGGAGGTAGCGTTCGTTCTGCTCCGGGGTACTCGCCGCCACGACCGACCCCGACCTCGGGCCCAGGCGCTCCTGGTTGCCGGTTGCGCGCACAGCCGGCAAGGAAGCCATGATCGTCATGACGCCTCCCCAAAATCGAAGCCGATCTCCATCGGCTTCCCAAGGCGCCGTACCACCAGCGGCAAGTAATCTGGCTCCCTCTCGATCGCGATACAACGCAGGTGCTCATGGATGCAGGCCTCCGCTGTCGTCCCGGACCCTGCGAATGGATCGAGCACCACTCCGCCGCGCGGGGTGACAAGACGGACAAGCCAACGCATCATGGCTAGAGGTTTGACTGTCGGGTGGGAAACTCCATCAGCAGTAGGGCGTTCCGAATCGGGAGCCTTGGCCTCATACCGGAACACCGGAAAGAACCGTGACGCGCCTCCTTCGTCGGCCGCGCGGTGCGCGACACATTCGGACTGACCAACGAAGTCGCCGTAGGCGTTCCGGAATTTATCGCTGCCCCTGCGGGTCGGATTCGCGCCGGACTTTAATAGGCCGCTCTGCCGATCGAGTTCGGCGGCCTGCACATCATCAAGCAGCACATTGGGCGGCCACCGTCCCTGGTCGGTAGTACCTGCTGCTCTGCTACCGCCAGCCAGCGAGCCGTCCATACGGCCCTCGTAGGTTGAGTTCTTGGTCTCCTTGTAGTCCCCCACCCGAAGAGGCCGCCCTTGCGCCTCTATCGCCTCTATCCGACAGCCGTTGATGTTGAGTGCCCCGGTTCCGTACTGAAGGACGTTTTCAGCGACTGTTCCGGCGAGCGGTTTGCGGGCCACTACGATCGGTTCGAATGCGGGCTTGAGGCCGGTCCCCCAGCCTTCCCACTGTTTGCCAGCTTCGGTGGCTGGGATCGTCACCGGAATGGCCCCAGGTGTCACCGCTGTCAGGGTGTCGCGATAACCCTGTTCGACGCGGCTGACGCGTTGCAGGCTCGATTGGCCAGCGGAATTGAACCCAACCACCTCACGCTCTGCGCCTGCGGCCTTGTCGATCGCCTTGGATACGTCGAGCGATTTTGGAAATCCCGATCCGTTCAACCACGCAATGTTGTCGCGAATCTCGAACCCGGCGTCCTCGATCGCCGCAGCGAGACGATGCCAGGTACGGCTGCCCCCGAAGGCGATTAGATGGCCCCCCGGCTTGAGTACGCGCGCCACCGCTCGCCACGTTTCGGGGTCAAACGCGATGCCGGTGGCATCCCAGGACTTGCCCATGAATCCGCCGCCGGTGCCGATTCGGCTGCGTCCAGCAGGAGAATTGACATTCAGCGAAGCTGCACCAGTACCGCCCCTCTTGCCGGCGGTCAGATCGTAGGGCGGGTCTGTGACGACTGCGTCGACCGATTCGTCGGGGAACAGCTGATGTGTGCCGTAGCCCAGTTCCCAGTCGTAGCCGAGGTCGTCAGAATTTAGTCTGGTGATGCAGTCGCCACTGTAGAGAGTGACCGCGTCATCGACGTAGTGCGGCGCGGTCCATGGCGCCGTGGCGTTGTCCAGCTTCTGTGATGGTGACTGCATCGAGGACTGCTCTCCAATCGTGCTATGCGGTTTGGGCCACGTAGGCGGCGGCGAGTCGCTTCATGCGGTCCCTGTGTGCTTGTTGCTCAAGTGGATTCGGCTCTCGAATCTCTTCGTCAGGATTCAAGAACTCCTGTGCCTGTAGCGCTTTAAGGTCGAGGGTTTCCAGCATGAACGGGTCGGCGCCGGCGTCGGTGACGCAGAAAATAGCGTCGACATCCTCGAGTTGCCCCGGGCGACACACCCGCCCGATCGCCTGCTTGTGGAAGCCTGGTGACCAGTCGAGTTCGCCGAACACCGCCGTCGAGCACACGTCCTGCAGGCCGTCGAGGCCGACTCCGGAGCGCAGCGACATGATCAGCAACCGACAGTCCCCGTCTAGAAAGGCGTCCACCGCGCGATCCTTCGCGGCGGCGGTCTGCTGCCCGGTGTAGAAACGTGGCTGATAGTTCTTCAGTAACTCGGACCAGATGCCGTAGACCTCCAGATGCCAGCCGAACAGCAGGATCTTGTCGCGGCCGCCGTCGAGCAACAGTTTGACGAAGTCGGCGACGAACGGTGCTTTGGCGATACCGGTGGCCTGACGGAGCCGCCAGTCGAGTTCCCCAGACAGCTTGAACCGGTCCTTAGGATTGGTGTTTTGATCCAAGATGAGCCGGGCCATTTCGACCGCGTTACCGCGCAGCTCCTCGAGAACTTGTGGGTCGGAGGGCACGAACTGCTGAATCGGGTTGGACCTCGGCCTGGGGATGCCCGCCTTGTCGTAGTCGCAGCGATGCATCAACCCTTGCGCCTGCAGATGGGCATGCAGGGCCTGCGGGTTGAGAACCAGAGTCTTGGCGTCTAAACCGCTAGTGCCGCACCATTGCCGAGCGAATTCCTCCTCGGTTCCCAACGAGCCGGGCTTGATCGCGTCGATCACGTAATAGGCCTCGGCGCCATAGTTGTAGATCGGAGTTCCCGACAGGCCGATTACATAGTCGGCGTTCGACGCGATCACCCGCGCTGCGGTGTATTTCTTCGAGTCCTGACGGCGCAGCTCCTGGACCTCGTCGAAAATCACCGTCTTGGCAACCGCTTTCAATTCGTGCTTCCACTTGTCGAGTTTGTGGTAGTTCATCGTGACCAGGTCAGGAAGCCGGCCATCGACCTCCAGGGCCTGCTTGTCGCCGTTGCGCAGCTCCAGACACGTCAGATCCGGATAGAACTTTGCGAGTTGCTTGCGCCACTGCTTCGGCATCCGACCTGACAGGGTGACCGCGACCGCCGGCCGCGCCTGCGGGTTCTCCAACAACGCCAACGAGGTCAAGGTCTTGCCCAGCCCCAGGTCATGAACCGCTAGAGTCCCTCTATTCGCCCAAACCAGATCGCGGGCCTGGCGCTGATAGCCCCGCAACTCAACCGTCGGCTGCACCCAGTCAGGATTAGGCTCCAGCGGCGACTGGCCGGCAAGAATCTGCTGCACAACCGCCTCGGTCCGCTCATGAGCTGCAGCTTGCTGCAGCAGCCGCGCACGATCGGCCGCACAGGCGCTCATAGGCCAGCGCTTCATCACCCATGCGAGTTCGGCGGCAACCTCAGGTGTCGCGGCAAGCCGGATCGCGCCAGTGAAAGTGCAAGCACAGCGAGGGAAAATGCGGTGAAGCCGAACCATCACATCTGGATCGGCCACGACCTCCCACGCACCGCGGACCAACTGGAAGCGACCAGCCATCCGTGGGCTCAGCGCCACCTCTGCTACCTCTGCCACCGCGGTCATCCGAGTAACCCCGACCCGCGAAGGACCACCGGGTAAACCGGCACGTCGTGAATCGTCAAACGCATGCCCTGCAGCGTGACGAAACTCGGCGAAGCCAAAATGATCGCCGCAACCCGTCCATCCTCGGCGTACCGGCCCAACTGCCGAAGGACCTGGGCGCGCGGCGTCTTCAGCTTCACCTCGATCACAACCTGCTCTTCAACGAAGAAGTCCGGTCGGTCGCGCCCCGATAGCCGGAACTCTCGCTCGAACACCAACCCGGCGGCGCTGAGCGCCCGAGCAATCCGGTCCTGGACCTTCTTCTCTCCCCGAGACGGATAGACATGGTCGCCCAACCCCTGCACCACACGACGAGCGACGTCGGCCACGTGGGGATCCACCAGCGCCGCGCTCATCCGGCACCCCCCGGAAAATCTGTGCGTCCGCGGCCATTACCCTGCCCAGGGTGTGTCGGGAGCACGTGGCCTCTGCGATGGGAATTCATCTGGACCCCACCATGTCGAGGCGGTTCGCGGTTGGGTGTTCGCCCCATATGCGGCCATCGAGCTCGCGTCCCGCAGCTGTTTTGCCGACGCGTCGCATCTGAGCCCATGGCCCGATATCTGTTCCGGGCTCCATGGAGATGTCCGGGTGAAAGGGAACGGATTCCACTTGATCGCTGGTGTCGAGCTCCGGGTCGGCGATGCGGTATGCGCCCCATTGTTTGAAGAAGAACGCGACGTCGGCCTGGTTGCATTCGTCGCGCAGAGAGCGAGCCCAATCGGGATGCATCGGCCTGGCTTTCACGCCAGATTCTCCGCCGACGATCGCCCAGTCGAGGCTCCGCAGTAGGTCACCGCCCTGAATGGGCCCCAGGAGTGGCTCAAGGGACACGATGCGGCAGCTTGCGGGTGTATCACGCAATGCGGCGACGCGGATGTCGAACCACCGCTGATTCTCAGCGCTGACACCCAGCAGGACGTTCGGCAATGGCCACATCAGAGCATCAGCCCGCGGCCAGCTGGTCCCCCGAGCGTTGTTGCGCATATTGTGGGCGGCGTTGCGGACCATGGCTTCGAAGGAATGCCCGCATCCTGTAACGTCACGTGACGTTAGAAGTGCCCGCATCCTGGCATGCCGCTTCGTGAGCACAATGAACCTATGCCGCGGTGAAAGCGCCATGACCGCGAAGATCTGGGCGATGTAGGTTTCCGGCACCTGGTTGTGGAACAGGTCGCTGGTGCTGCAGACGAAGATCCGGCGTGGCCTCCGCCACCGCAACGGCTTCTCAAGCCGCTCCGGCCGCAGCGTCACCGCGAACCCGTTGGGCCACGCTTTCGTGCCCGCGAATCGCCTCGCGATGGATGCGGCGTAGCACGAGTTACAACCCTCGGAGGCATGCTGGCATCCGGTGACAGGATTCCATGAGGAACCCGGCATCCCATCGTCACCGCGAGTCCACTCAATGGCGCTACGTTCACCCATGATGCGGCCCTCGTGAAGTAACTGCCGCAACGGGATCGACACCGCCGACCGCGGCCGGCGAAGCCGGGGTTGTCGCCTTGCCCGCGAGGTAGTCAGATGCCCACGCGGACAACCTGTCCCAGTCCGCGTCTATGTAGCGCGACAATGCATCGCCCGGCCGGCACACAGAACCACGGCCGCCTTCGTTGAGGGCCGGGCCAGCTGGCGGTACGACGCCGGCAATGACGGCACACACCCACCGCAGAGCACCAGAACCGCTCAGCCCACTGGCCAGACGAGCTGCGCGAACAAACCCGCGAGGCCCAGACGGCGCGTCATCTCCGGTGACGACGGCAGCTGATGGAGAGGAATCGAGCGCCATCCAGCACAACACGAACAGTTTTGCGTCGCTGGTCAGGTCGGTATCCAGAGCCGCCTCGATCATCCGGCTAGACCCTTGGCCACCTGTGCCGGCCCCCCGGCGACGGTTATGTACGCCGGCTCCAGGCGCTGTGCGGCTACGAAACGCGGCGATGTCGGTGACGTTCCCGGCCCGTGGGCTGCGCGGTGCTCGCAAGATCACGCCGCTCCCCCGATCAGCTCACTGAAACGCCGATCATGCATGCCGGGTACGCTCCACGACGCAACTCCCGGATGGAGCTGCGGTGTAAGGCACAGCGGAACAGCGGATTCTGGTGCATCCGTGGCAGGCAGCGGTTGTGCGCCGCCGGCCGCCCATCCGAGCACGGCCAACGACCCGCCGTGATCGACAACACCGCGCCACAGCACACCGGTGGCCTCACGGGCCCGCTGCGCTCCGACCTGCTGTCCCCAGGCGAGCACGACCAGGTCGCGTTCGTGTGCGATCGCGCTGAGATGTCCGTCGTTCTCCTCGCCGACTGGATCCCGCTGACGCCACAGTTCGGCGGCGTCCTTAGCGGCGAACCCGTAAAGGTAACCGACGTCGACGCCGCCGTACCCCCACGACCTCGCGAGCTGACACATACGTCCTACCGGGCCCGCCGCGTGCCGCTTGCGGGAATTCCAGTCGTTACGGAGGATGCAGCCCAACAATGGCTCTGAACTATCCCATTGCTGGGTCAGCCGGTACCGGTACCTACCGCACGAGCTCGCGACGCAGTGTTCGGTGCTTGCGCCTAAGCCGAACGGCAAGTGCAGATGACCCCCGGACATGAGACGACCCCCCTATCGCCCGGCCCGCGTGCCGGCCGGGGCTGGTGTGCCCGCAACCTCGCCGGCCGCGATCCGCTTCGCTCGCAACAACATGACGGACTCGTCGCTGGCGTACTTGATCTGAACGGCGCCGAGACGGATTGCTTTGGCCCGCACGGTTTCTGTCACGTCGTAATGGGATTTCCAGGTCCCTGGATACTGTGCCCAAGACCGCTTGAGGCCGAGTTGCGCCGCGAACTCGTTGAGTTCAGCGTCGGTATCAGCCATCAGGTGTGACCATCGCGCGGTGATACGGCCAACGGTGGCGTGCATCCGCATGTCATCGACGTACACAGTCATGACAGCGGACCACCAGGCCACGGGAGACCATATGCGGTCAAGCATGTGGTGCAGATGTCGATACCCTCCGGAGTCGACCCCTTACAGGCCGAGCAAGCACCGCCGGCGGTAGGCACGAACGTTGCCACCAGAGCATGGGGCTGATCCGATCTGGCGAGAACTGCCGAGTCAGGAGGCATGGCGAACCACCCGGTAGCCATCGTCGAGCGCGGTCGTGAACGGCCGTGGTCTGCCGCTACCGAGGGGCTCGGCAGTCACGGTGATGGTGTCGCCGTCAACGACCCGCTTGTCTCGGATGACGGACTGCACATCACCCTCCAAAAGCGCTATATCACCCAGCTGTAAATCCCTGGCCGCGCAGACATACATGCGGTTCCCCCCAGTCATCTCCCATTCCCCCCTGTCGCGTAACTGACGCGGCCAACTCCGATCGGGTAGACGCCGGACTCCCCCACCGGATCGCCTGTGCGCGAAGTGTATGAAGAGGTGCCGACACATCCGGGCCGCCAAGTAGCCGGCCCGCCGTTGTTTGCTGGCCCAGCAACCGACTGCGCGAAACGAAACGCGCGGGCGAGCTGTCCAGCGAAGGCGTTCTTCGTCATCGGCGGCAACATGGTCGCCGCGAGCTGGCCGAGCGATGCGGAATCATCGGATGCCCGGTGACGTAAGACATCGACCCACCGAGCCCGCCACACCGGCGTCGTGGACAAGGGGCGCGATAGACCATGAGCGCGCAGAACCTCGAGCGCGGCGCGAGCGGCTTCTGCTTGCCGGGCAGCGGCCCGCTTGGAGCGTTCTTCGTTGGCGGCCGTGAAGCAGTCCGGCACGTCGTCGCGGCCGGGGATCATCGCGACGCCTCCGGCGATAATGCCGCGTCGCGGCGGGATACGGCCGGTAGTGCAACGCCGCCGGCGATCCCGGCCGCCGGGGCCGGGACCTCCCCCCGCCGGCGGCGTTGCAAGATGATGCTGTTCACCGGCCCCCTCCACCGGTGAACAGCAGACTCGGGGGTCGACCTCCGGCCGACCGCAGGTGGCGGAGGCGTCGCCGGCGGGAGCCCCCCCAGCCGCCGGCGACACCTCAGCTCGATTGAACTCATGCCACTGCACCTTCCGTGTGGGCAGTGAGTTCAGGCTTGTGGGTTTGCAACGCATCGCGGGCTGTAGAGAACACCGCGGCGATGTCTTCGCGGGTACGCCCTTCCACGTCGTTGAAAGCGAGGAGATGACCATCGGCTACGCAGCGGCGCAGCTGCAGGATGATCGCTGCGAGCGGAACGATCTGTCCCTGGGCCTTCCACGCCCGCTTGGCGCAATGGTAGATGTCGCAGCGGTCCTTTTCCCACGACCGAAGTGCTGTCATGCGTCCCGCTTCGAGGGCGTTGATGACTCCGTCGATTCCGGTATGTTGCCGGCCCGCCCGCCAGGGTGATGCTGTCGCGGCCATCATCCGGCCCGCCTTGTGTCGACCGTAAGAAGCTGGCCCTTCTTCAGAAGGCGACGCTCTCGCTCGGACAGTCCGCCCCAGACACCAAAACGCTCATCGTGAGACAGGGCGTACTCCAGGCATTGCGTGCGCACTTCGCATCCCAGGCAGACCTTCTTGGCCTCCTTGGTGGAACCGCCCTTCTCAGGAAAGAACGATTCGGGATCGGTCTGGGCGCACAGTGCGCGCTCCTGCCAGCGGTCCAGCTCATCGAGCGAGCTGTCCGGAGCCAGCGAGAGCGGGGTGTATGGCGAATTTGATCGGGCACGCCCGGTGTCGGTTCGCAGTGATGGATCCTGCGATGGGCTAAGCTGATTGGCGTCGTACAAGACAATTTCCCCTGTGGAGTTCCGAACGAGTTCGCACCTCGCTCGGAGCGATGGATCATGGCTGGCCCTCGGTGACTACCCCCCTGTTCACCGGGGGCTCGCCACTTTCTGAGGTTCATCGGACCGATCCGACAGGGTGTCTAGATGTCGCTCTGCCGGGGGGTCGCAAGCGTCAGTTTTGAATTGGTACCGCCTCCTCGTTTCCGAGTTCTTGGTTCCGGCTTCCCTCTGGTGTGTTGAGTGTCGCCGTATGGATGCTGACTGTAATCCCTAAAAAGGGACGCCGTCAACACCCAAATAGAGTCAGTGCTGATTTTTGCTCCCGTGTGACGACCAGATGGGGCCACTCGGCGGACATGAATACTCCAAAAAGGGACAAGATTCGGCGCTATCTTGTCCGTTTGGGACGCTAGGTGCCTCTCTGACCTGGACGTATCATGTGATGTATGACCGGAGCGACCGGTGGAAATGTCCGCCTGCGGGCCGCCCGCGAAAGCCTTGGCCTGTCGTCGCAAGCAGACTTCGTCGACGCCCTCAACACCACAGCTGTCGAGCTAGGTATCGGGGACCTGTCGGTCACAACCAGGACGATCCGACGCTGGGAATCAGCCACCCCCCCGTGGCCCCACCGCCCCCACATCCAAGTACTCGAAGCACTTTTCACACGACCGATCGAGGATCTGGGCTTCACCCCGCGCCGACGCAACAGTGACGCCACCCCTCCACCGCTCGGACCGACACCGCCCAGCCGCGTACCCACCACACAACCAGCCGCGCGGCACCTCCTTCGGGCACCCCTCCCCCACACCGTCACCGCCGAGTACGAGGCGCTGACCGCTATCTACCGGCGCCTGTACTGGTCGGTCCCAGCCCCAATCCTCCAGCCCACCCTGTCGCGCCATGCGGAACTCGGGATGACGCTGTTGAGCGCTGTCCCCGGCGATCAACGAGCCCGCTTCGCGGCCGCAGCGGCGGAATCATGGCTGCTGGTCGGCCGCATCCAGTTTTTCGACCTGCAAGAACCCGAGTCCTCCAAACACAGCTTCGTCTGCGCACTGGAATGCGCGCACGAGGCCGGCGACCACGAGATCGCCGCGGCGATTCTGGCCCACATGGCGTTCGAGCCCGCGTTCACCGGCGACCCCAGCAGGGCAACAGCGTCGCGGGAGAAAATGCGGATGGCCCGCACCTTCCTGCGGCGCGCCGGAGACCCCGCCATCCTGAGCGCGTGGCTCGATGCCGTCGAATCAGAAGTGGAAACACGGTTAGGAAACCCCGATCGCGCCCTGTCCCTCGTTGCACGCGCGGAACAGACCTATTCCGCGACAGCAGACACCCCGGCATGGCTTGATTGGTTCTCGATCGACCGCCTCGGCGCGTTGAAGGCCAACACGCTGCTGGCTGCGGGCCGATCAGTCGAAGCGCGGGTGACCCTAGAAGGCGTGTTGCGTGAACTTCCGGCCGACGCCGTCAAGCAGCGGGCCGTCGTCTACTGCGACCTGGCCGCAGTCGCCGCGCTCACCAGGGAGCCCGACAAGGCCTGCCAGATGCTGACGAAAGCCCTGGATGAGATGGGCGTCGACTGGTACGGGGGAATCGCCGACCGCATCAAAATTGTCCGCAACACCCTCGAAGAATGGGCCCCCACTGCCGCCGTCCGTGCGCTTGACGAGCGTGTCTATGACTGGTCAGCAACCATAAGCGCGGTCTCATGAGCGACGCAGTGTGGGCGAATGCCATTCGCTCCAAACGCGCAGAGCTGGGCCTGTCGCAGACCGAGCTCGCCCGCAAGGCCGGCATCCCCAAGCAGACGTTCCAACGGTATGAAACCGGTGAACGAGAGCCTCAGTTGACGGTTGCGCGCGCGATCGCCGAAGCCCTGGACATCTCGCTGGCGGAAATGGCGGGCCAAATCCAGCCGGCCGAGCAGCTCGAAAGCTCTACGAAGGTGTCGGTGGTCGCTGACATCATCCATTCCCGCAGGTTGGAGCTGCGATTGCCGCAAACGCGGGTGGCCGCCGCGGCCGGTTGCCCGCTGACCGAATACCAGGGCTACGAGTCCGGCGAACTGGAACTCACCCTTGCCGCCGCGACGGCGATCGCCGAAGCCCTGGACATCAGGCTGTCGGTCTTGGCCGGCACTGAACCGAAACCGATCGACTTCAACGGACAGTGGTGGGCGACCTGGCAGGGCGGGCTCGATCGCTCCTCTGAGATCGACCTCCATACCGTGACGGCGCTCCGCGCCGGCGAATCGCTGCTGCTTGATACAGGCTGGCGCGGCGAGCTGCGCCTGTTTGGCGGTGAAGTCGCTATCGGCTGGTACCGGCCACCCGGCGGGGCCACCCGAAGCCGTCAAGGCGTGTTCCTCTGGCTTCCTGCCGGCGACGATTATCTGTACGGCCGCTGGACCGGCGTGGGAGAAAACAACTCCATCACCTCCGGATGGTGCGTGCTCGCCCGCGACGAAGGCAAATCCCGGGCGATCATCGACCAACTGGTGACATCAAATATCCAACCCCGACCCGCGCTGCGCCTACCGAGCCTAAGTAACTGGGGATCGGTAGGTTGAGTCCTTTCCCCTGCTCACGCCTGGCGAGGACGGGAAAGACGCCGCCTGACGCGCTCTCAAGCCCGATCGGTCAGTAGCGCGCCACCGGTTCCGACAGTGAGGCGTCTGCGAGCTTGCTCAACTCACGCGCTTTTGCGAATCGAACGGGTGTGCGAATCTATGGGTAGTATCTGGGCGTGGTCACTTTGCACGTCCAAAAACTGGTTCCCGGCTCTAGCAGGGTGTGCACCGTGTTTTACGCCGGTTGCATCAATGCCACGACGGTGGGTGGGCCGCTCGTTGAGGGCAACGAGTATGCGCGGTGGCTCGTCGGCGATCGAGAGATCCGCCTACGCTGCCAAGACGGCGAGATAGTCGCCGAGGTGAACTGCCCCGGTGAGGGGCGGACGTTGGTCGTCGAGCCGACCCCCTCCCCCTGGCACTTCGACTCCGCCCGCGGTGACTGATCTCCTTCGCGGCGGCCGGAAATCCGTGCTGCCTGCGAGATCTGCAGGCCGTAGGCCGCGGCGTCCGCGTAGATAACGCAGCGCTGTAGTGGCGCCATCACGGTTCATCGGCCCTGGCCGGTCGGCGGCGTCCCGCGCTGGCGCAACGGCGGCGAGCTGGGCGTAGCCCAACTCGGCGCGCAGGTCGCGCACGGTACGGATACCGACTTCCAGGAGTGCGTGCAGTACCGCGCTTTCGGAGAGATCTCCATCTGGGACGGCAGCTAGGTCGGACAGCGCCTGACGGCTGTCGCTGTCGGAGAGCTCGTGTAGGGCGTCGAGGTCGTCCCGTGTGAGTGGCACCTGGCCGCGACGCACCACTGGAAGGCTGAATCGTTTACCCATTCACTAAGTGTGTCAGTGAGTGAATCAAGCTGCCTAGCGGAAAGCGCGGGGCCGGACGTCGTGCCCGCATGCTTGAGGGCGTAGCGGCGATAGCAGCGCAAGCAGTGCAAGCAGCGCTAGGTATGACCTACCGGTGCGTTACCAGCCCCCGTGATGCGCTGACAAGAAAAGCAGTGCGTAGTTGTGTCGTGCACCGCTCTACGTAGCGGAGGGGCGCATTCTGATGGCGTGCTGGGCGGTACATCGGCCAGCACAGGAGGGCAATAAGATGCAGAGCAACGCGGCTACCAGCACCGCAGGGCGGTGCGATGCAGCGCAGAGCTATGCGGCAGTGCGCAGTGCGGTGCTGGACGGTGCATCACATCGAGTCGTAATACAACGCAAGGCCCGCATCGCGCAGCAGTGCAGCGACATGCACACATTGCCAAGCGACACGCCGCAACATACTGCACTGAATGCGATGAGATGCGGGACTGCGCGGTACGGTGCCATGTATCGCTATGAAAGCGATGCTATACAAGCACTGCTAGCAGTGCTAGGAGAGCAACCACATGGAGCGCGGCAAGTACCGCTGCCGTCGCTAGTCGGGCAAGCAGTGCTTCATTGAGTAGCCAGGAGAGCAACGCATGAAAAAGACGGCTATCGCCAACCAGAAGGGCGGCGTCGGCAAGACCGCCACGACACTGGGGCTGTGCAGTGCAGCCACAGCCCTAGGCCACCGCATCCTCGCCATTGACCTAGACCCGCAGGGCAACCTGACACGCGGACTGGGGGTGACCCAAGACGACCTCGCAGAGGTCGCCACGGCAAACGAACTACTCGTCGACCTCCAAGAAGGGACAGCACTCGACGCCATCACCAAAACCCCGTGGCCCGGCATCGACCTCATCCCGGCCACCCTCGAACTGGCAAACCGGGACCTCGACGGCGCCAACGATGTCATCTTCCGACTCCGCGCAGCATTCGAAACCTGCGATCTATCCGAATACGACGCCGCGATATTCGACTGCCCACCCAGCGTCGGACGCCTACTGGTCGGAGCACTCGTGGCAGCTGACCAGGTCGTCTACGTCACAGAGGCAAGCACCGACGGCCTGGGCGGCATCAAGAACGTGCAAGACACGACCGAATTCGTGCGCAAACGCGTCAACGCCAACCTCGAGGTCGCCGGGATCGTAATCACTCGCCGAGAGAACACCGGAGAACAAGACTTCCGTGAGCAAGAGATCCGCGACTACTACGGAAACCTCGACAACGGCGGCCTCGTCGCCCGAACCGTAATCCCCAAACGCGCAGCCTGGAGCGATGCCAACGGACTCTCTCAACCGATCCACTCCATGAAGGGCAACGGTGCGCGAGTACTCGGCAACGCCTTCATCGACCTCTACAAAGAACTCCCAATTGTCAACCATCGGACGAAGGACTAAGGACCATGAGCCTAGAACGTAAGCGCGTACTCGCCCCGGCACGCGGGGACCACCCCGTGTCCAGCCTGATCGACCAAGCCCAAACAGCGCCCGAGCCGCCGCCGGCACCGCCGCGACCCCGGCCTGCTGCCGTACCACCACCGGAACCGAGCGAAGCGGTGGCTCACAAAGAACGCGCGAAAAAGCAGGTCAACTACCGCCTTGACCCCGACCTCATCGACGAACTCGGGCGGGCCAGCATCATCCACAGCTACCGGCAGCAGAAGAAATACAGCCAGAACCACATCGTTGAACTGGCCCTGAGGGACTGGCTTACTGCCAACGGCCCGTGGGAGGAATGACCCACTGACCGCGATTCGCCACTGAGCCGCATAGTCAGCACCCCTCACTGGCTCAACCCAGACGCTGACGGAAAACCCACCCGCCATGACTCCTGCCGCGCTGCGCAGCCTGCAGGATCGCCACCCATCAAACCGAGGGAAGCCCACCATGACCACGCCAGCCGTCGCCATACACCCGCGTGATTCGGCCGCGCCCGCTGATCGATCACCTCGCCTTGGAGACGACGCCGACCAGCGCCGCGCGAAGCGCTTCTTCTGGACCGTGCTCATCCTCGCGACCTGCGCATCGGTCGCGGGAAATGTCACCCACGCCATCCTTAATGCCACCCACGGAACGGCCCCGATCGCTGCCGCCGTCGCCATGGTCCCGCCGGCCGTCCTGCTGGCATCCACCCACGGAGTAGCCGTGCTGGTGCGGGTTCGCGCGGCCGCTGGGTTCATCTACTGGTGCGCCATGATGATGACCATCGGCCTGGCAGTCTGCGCCTTCATCCTGTCTTTCGACGCGCTACGTGACCTTGCTGTCGCCGCCGGAATACGCGCATCGCTGGCGTGGCTGTGGCCGCTGGTCATCGACCTCTCGATCGCACAGACCACGATGGCACTGCTCTCGTTGTCGCGGTGCGCACCCAACCCGAGCGAGCCAGAGCCGGCCACATCTCACCGACCCCACCTGGTCTACACAGCACCAGAACCGGCAGCCGAAGACAACGCTCGGGAGCTGTCGACGCCGACCGAAGCAGACCCAGCCCCTGAGATCTGGCCACCGGGGGAGCGGGCACTGACCGTGAAACTCAACGCCGCCCGGCACCGGCACCCGGCACCCCACCACCGACTCAGTACCACCGAACTGTCCGAGCCAACCGTGATCCGCTGTGACGGTGAAGCCTGCGGCACGGTCGAAGACGCCGACGAAACAGTCCCCGAGCACAGCTCCGCGGCCCGCCACGCGCGCGGCTGGAGGTCCGAGGGCAGCAACGGGTCACACCGACGTGACTACTGCCCGAAGTGTGCACGTTCGCTCTCAGCTGTCACGTGACGAAATAACCCGCCAAGGGGAAAGTCGACATAGCGCGCCGAGGTGGACACTCGGGCCTATGAAGGGGTCAGGGGATGGGCCCCTGGGAATCGGGCAGCAGCGACGCTACCTTTCTGGGGATCGACCTCGATGGGTAGCGTGGCTGTCCGCTCTGACCGCATCTGGGGCATTCTCATTCGGCGGCCAACCCACTGGTGGGCGGGGCATTACGAACGCGTTGGATTGCACCATTGCTGATATCATCAGCGTGATATCGGAGGTGATTATGGAGCAAATCCTGATCCGCAACCTACCTGCGGGCACCAAGGCCGCGTTGCAGGCACGCGCCAAACGGCACCACCACTCCGTCGAGGCCGAAGCCCGCGCGATCCTTACCTCAGGGGTGTCAGAAGAAGAGGTCACGATTGTCGACCTGCTTGCCGACGACAGCCCCGACAGCGACTTCGACTTCGAGCCGGAGCGCCTCCCCCTGACCGCCCGGACCCCGGAGCTGTGACCTACCTCCTCGACACCAACGTGGTGTCGGCCCTACGGAAACCCGACCGCAACCCTGAGGCACGCGCGTGGGCGGTATCGGTCCCACCAGCCGAGCTGTTCGTCGCAGCGAACACCATCGCCGAGATCGAACGCGGCGTCATCGCCAAGGAACGGACGGACACCACTCAAGGCGAGGTGCTACGCAGATGGTTCGAGGCCCGAGTACTGCCCACCTTCGACGGCCGAGTGCTGCCCTTCGACCTGCCAGCAGCTCGCATTTTGGCCACCTATCGGGTACCCGAACATGCCTCGTACGCCGACGCCGTCATCGCCGCGGTCGCAGAATCCACCGACAAGGTGGTCGTGACCCGCAATATCCGGCACTTCCAGCCTCTCGGCGTGCGATGCCTGGATCCGTGGGACCGGTGACGCCGAACTTCGCGATCGAAGCGAGGTCAGCGTGGGGCCTCAAGGTCACCTGCCCCAAAATCAATGAGAATGCCCCAGATTCGGTGAGAACGTACAGTGGCGGTATGAGCGAGATGGTCCGCACAGACGGCCGCGGTCTGGAACCAGCCGTGGTCATGCCGGCGGCACAGGCGAGCTACCTTGCGCTCCCGGCGCCCGACCGTGCGCGTATCGAGGAATTCGCCGCAGACCCGGCCGCCGCAGTGAAACGCACCTATGAGCGGCGTCGGTAACCGTGCCCATCAGTCCTATCAGTGCCTGAATTGAGACATTGCTCGACACCGAGAACATGCGGCGACGATGCCAAGCCCATGACCGCTGGATGCGAGAACATCCCCGTATTGGGGCGTTCAGCGAGCCGTGGGCCGATCGTAATCTCGACGAGTTGGCCAAGCGTTGATGCCAGCACCTGATCACCACGAGGAACCGGACAGGGCCACGAGGGAGGGGGAGGGGCCGATCGGGACCCTCGTGGACGTCATCAGTGGAGCCCACGAGGGCGAACGGCCTTAGCTGACCGGCGGTGCGAGAACCTTGGCCGGGTCTACTACCTCGGCCTTGACGTACTTGAATCGCGTACTGGAGAAAGAGTCCGCGAGCTTCTGAGCTTCGCTGAGGTCATCAAGCCCCTTGAAACCGATCACGACCGTCGCCTGGACCGTCGCAACCTTGTCGCTGTCCGTGCCGTAGACGGTGTCAACCTCGGTGAGGTTATCCTTCCCATCCGGCACTGAGCCGCCAAGATCAACCTTGTCCGAAAAGAACGCGCGCAGTTCGGCGTTCAAAGACTTGATCGACTCTTCGAGCATGTCCACCTTGAGATCATTCCAAGGGAATAGCTCGGCCGAAAACAACACGGGAATCGCCATAGTGGGTGCCCTCCAGACAAACACATTTCTTACGGTCAAGTTTAGGCTAGCAGCGCAGATCGGAGGCCCCTGGAGGCCGACACCTAAACGCCCACACAAATTTTGCGGCCCCGCGTCGGCAGGCTCCCCGCTACGCCAAAGGCCCCCACGTGCCATACGCGGGGGCCTTTGAGCGATGAACAGATCGAGCGTTAGCCGCCCAGCAGTCCGCGAGCCATCTGGTCCGTATGGACGAGGTCCTCGTGGCCCTGGCCGGCCGCCTGGTGAAGCAAGCCGATGAGCTCGTGCTCCTGGGCACGCTGCTGCGTGGCCAGCTGCGAGAACTCCAGACCCGAGTCAACACCGGAACCGGCGTTGTTGTCGCCGAGCTGCCCATAAAGGGTCTGCATGTGGCCGTCCAGGTCCTGCTTGGAGGCCAGGGCCGAGTGAATGCCGGCCAGCCCGCCAGCGATACCTGCGTCATTGTGCAGGATGAAATCCGTCATGTCGTCTCCCTGATGTCGTTGGTGGTCGGATTACCGTCAGATCACATCGCGGCGATCGCCGCGACCCGCGCTGCACCCTGATGGATGGCATCTTCGGACATGTCGGCGAACTGACCGACTCCCTGGTACTTGTCGGTCTGAAGCTGCACGAGCCGGTCAGCAGTCGCCTGCATGTCGGTGGCCTTACCGAAGATCGCGACACCCAGACCGCCCTGCATGTGCGTGGAGGCCAGTTCCTCGGCGATCGACGTGATGTGGCGGGTGTGGCCGCTGTAGTCGTCGCATGCCGACATGCCAGAAGACGAGATCTGCCGCATCTGGTCGTGGGTCAACTTGATGACGCTTTGCATTGAGAAACCTCTCTGTTCGCACTATGTGTGGGTGCGGTTTCTCAACTAAAACCCGGCACCCCCTGTGCGAGAAAGTGTAGCCCGGCTACCCCGCTACGCAAGGGTTTCAGGGCAACGCGCCGTGGATTTTAGGCCGATTTCCAGCATCAGAAAACGAAACGCCCCACATTGGCCGCGCTGACACCCGCCGGCCGCTGACCCGGCCTAGGCTTGGGGCCGATCAGAATCCGAATTCGCGACAAGGCAGGGGGGCCAAAGCGCATGTACCCGGTGTTGGACGAGATACGCGCCAGTATCGCGGAGCTGGAAGCCGTCGACGAGCGCCGGCGGGCGGCCTATGACGAAGCCGTGGGTATCCACCTCAACGATCCCGTAGCCCCGACGGTGATGGCACTGGTGTGGAGGGGCCGTGTCGCCGACCTGAAGTTGGCCGACTCGGTGTGCCAGTTACCACCACCCGACGCCGCGGCGTTGATCAACGCCGTAGTGATCAACGCCTTCAACGCTTGGCACAGCGACTACGTCCGCCGATTAGGCTAGAACCGACCACCGCCGACGACTGGATAGCCGGATGCCCGACACCCCTGACCAGATGAGCGCAGCCCTCGACGAGGTGCGCGAGATTCTCGCCGGGATCGGCTTGGACCCCTCGTCGCACGGGGATGCGGCCGACGCTGTGCGGGCCGCCCTTGCCAAGCGAGGCACACACCTTGATTCTGTTGCTGATGCTGCTCGTGCGGTGTCGCAGGCGGTCCGCGATCGCGCTGCTCTGCTCGCGGTCCGCGACGCACAAATGCCCACCGATGCAGAGATCAGCGCGGCCCAGCAGGCGGTGATCGCTGCGGCGTCCGCGGCAGCCGACGGGACTGGCAGTCAGGCAGACGTGCAAGCAGCCGTCCAGCGACTGTCGGACCTGTTGGCGCAAAAGCAGGCTGTGCAGGAGCAGTTCGAGCATGGGGAGAACAATCTCGCGACCACCCTCGACGACGCCACTAAAGACCTACCGGACGCCCCGGACCTGCCGGGCTTGGGCGGTGGCAATCCTCTGGCCGCACTTCTTTCAACACTCGGGCAGCTGCCTCGCCCACAGCTGCCGATGGGCGGCGCGCCGATGTCGGTCAACCCGGCCGCGGATCCTGCGGCAACAACTCCTGCTGGGGCAGTTGATCCGGCTGCGCTGCTGGATGCGCTCGAGCCAGACAGCGGCGGCAACAGCAGTAAATGGGGTGAGAGACAGCTCGACGACGGTATGACGCCCGGTGAGGGACAAACCCACCTCTCATCGGGATCGTTGCCTGCCACCCCAACCTTGTCCGGTGTGCACACGGCCGCCGATGTCTCCGGAAGACCAGCGAACCCGTTCACGGTTGCAACCCCACCGGGTGCCGCCGGGTCCAGCACAGGCGCCGGCGGTGGGGGAGCGGGTGCCCCGATGGCGCCGATGGCTCCGATGTCGGGATCACGCGGCGCTGCTTCAGGCAAAAGTAAGAACGGCAGCCCTATCATCAATAGGGATCCAGATTTCTCTGGAGCCGACATAGATGTGGAACGCGCTACCAGCGGAATTATCGGACGCGACGAGAAGCATCTAACCGGGGGGAATTGAGAAAGCGCAATGACTACATCGACACCGTATCCAGGAAACGGCGGATCGCTGACGCCGCCGCATCTCGCGGAAATCCCCGGTATGGTCGGCGGCGGCCATTCGACGATCTTTCACGACGTGATTCGGGCGGGGCTCGATCCAGGTGCTGCGTTCGGTGGGGCGTTTTCGTTGCAGCGGGTCGTCGGCGCCGACAGGGTCAATGAGGCCCTGCAGCGCTACGCCGGCAATGGTCCGAGTGCTGGCGGCGGCGTGCCCGATACGGTGCACAGTGCCACGCCCACGCCCAGTGCTCCAGCTGCGTCTCCGACCGCTCCGGCCTCCGGCGGGGCGCCTACTGGCGCACCTCAGGCCGGCGCACCTCAGACCGCCCCGCAGACGAGCTTGGATGGTTCTGTCGGTAGCCCGATGGATAACCCCACGGTGTCGATGCAAAATCCTCCGGCTTCGCCGAATCCCGCCGGTGAGGCGCACGCGAACGCGCCAGCGGCCAGGCCGGATCCTGCGGCCCGGGTTGCGTTGGCCGACCCTCCGCCTTCGGCGGCCGGAAAGGCGGCGGTCAAGGACGCCGAACACACAATGTCACGGATTTTCGCCGAAAAGGGTGCGGCTGCGGCCGTGCGTGAGGGCGGTGTGCTGGCCGCGAAACGCGGCGCTGCGTTGGGCGGGAAAGCGCTGGCGATGACGTTGCTGCGTGCCGGTACGGTGACGCTTCCTGTTCTGGGGTCGGGTATCTCCGTCGCGATGTGGTTGATCGACACTGACGGTCGGAAGGCCTTCAACAACCTGATCGCCTCAACAATTGGTGGCGGCAGCGCTGCCCCGGAGCTCAACGCTCCGCCGGCACCGCCGCGAACCCATTTCCTTCCGTTGACGAACGACGGCAATCGCGACGTCACCATCGAGCAGATGGACCACGGAATGTGCCGTACCAACACGGCCGCGTTCGGCCTGAATCCCGATGATGTGTGGCCAACCGACTCGCCGACCGTTTCCACGCTCAGCGACTTCGGTTCGGTCGCTGACAAGGTCAACGCGTTGAACGCTCAGCTCACCCAGGTCGTTGAGGCCGTGACCAACGTGTACCAATCTGCCGCCAGTGAGCCATACGTCGCTCAGGCATGGACCAACACTAAATCTGGTGTGGAGGCTCTCGCCGACTTCCAGTCAACGGTTCTGCCTGCGATCGGTGCACAGTTGATGGCCGGCGCCACGGCCGCCAACAACGCATATCAGGCGTTTCGCGGTATCAACCTGAAGAACCGGCAGGAGATCAGCAACTCCACCAGCGGCTTGATCCCCTTCTGGACGAACCACGTCAACGCCGGCAATATGTCGGACTCGACTGCAGAACTCAAGACGGCAACCGACGACATGGAACGCATCGCCCAAAAACTGGCGGCCGCGGCCGACCCGTTCGTGATCAAACCCAACTTGGCAACCGCACCCACCTCGCAGCGTCAACACAGTGGCGACGACGTCAGCCATGTCACCCCGCAGACCCCGCCGGCCAGCCAGACGCCGGCGGCCTCGTCGCTGCCGGGTACCACGGCACCGGCCGGGGGCAAACCTGCCGATCCCGCCAAGGACCTCGCGTCGCTACTGCGTAACGCCGCCCCTGGAATGGGGTCGGGAATGCCCGGCCTCGGAGGTATGCCGCAGGTGCCCGGCCTCGGAGGAATGCCGCAGGTGCCCGGTGCGGGCGCCGGCGCTAAGCCCATGAACTTCGATCCCAAGCCGATCGATAAGGATGAGCTGAAAAAGGCGCTGGACGACAAGAAGAAACCCGTCGACGACGCGAAGAAAGCCCCGGGCGAGTCCGGACTGGGAACGCCGGTGGGCACGCCAGGCACCGGCGGGAAAACCCCTCCGGCCACCGAACGGGCCGCAGCAACCCCAGAAAACCCGGCCGCGGCAACCAACACCACCGAGGTCGGTGGCCGAAAGTGGACATTCGACAACCCGAAGGCCGCTGCCTTGGTACACAACCTGTCCGGCACTGACGGTATCGGGCACAAGAGCATCCAACAGGCCGCATCAGAAGCTGGCTACAAATTGCCGCCCCCCGGCCAAGACATCGGTACCCCGGTCGCAGGCATCAATGACCTCAAACCCGGTGACGTCATCATGGGTGCCAACAACCGCAACGGGGTCTTCCTCGGCGTAGTTGACGGGCAGGCGATGGCCATCAACGAACAGGGCGAAGTCAAACCACTCGACCAGGTCGCCGTGTTCGACGGCCCCCACCAGGGAATGTTCCACCTGGCCGACGACGGGGCGCCAGCCACCGGCCAAGTGCAGCAGACCGCTGCCCAGATCCCGCCAGCCGCACCACAGGGCCCACCGACGACCGAAGCCACCAACCCCGGCCTGGCACCCGGCCAGCACACCGGACAACCCGGTCTCGATCCCGGCTCCGTGCCACCAGGCAACTAAGCGGTGAAACAGGTCCGCCATGACTGAAGTACCAGACTTCGCAAATATCCGCGTCGACGAGTCAGGCACCCATACCGCCTACACCCAGGCGCAATCGACACTGCGTGATCACCGCGAAAACATCCTTGATCACGACCCAACCGGCATCGAGGACCCGGCCATCTCCCGGGCACTGCACGGCCACAACGAGACGACCCGCAGCCATATCGACGCTGCCGACGAAGATCTAGACAAGGGCAAACGGGCGGTCAACGCCCTCGGCGAAAGCGACCGCAACAGCGCCGCACGCACCCGAGGCATCGGCCCCGGCGGCATTGCGGCGCTACGCGACGCGCTAAGTCAACCCCAAGGAGCAGCCAACCCCTTCGCTCAGGCACCCGCACCCGCCCCAATGATGCCGGCGCCGGCAATGCCCGCCCCCCAAATGCCGATGCCCACCTCGACGCCGATGGTCAACCTCGCACCTGCAGCGCTCGCACGCTTGATCGCAGGCGCAAATCAACACTCATCCGGCGCCCCGGGCGCACAGGGTGGCGGCAAAGCCCCGCTCCCTCCATCCGGCACCGCACTTCAACCCACCGGCGCGGGAACACTGAGCAAAAGCCAACTCCTGGCAGTGATCGACAAGTCGCTGGACAACAACGGCATCAGCACCAATCCGGAAGTCCGCGCCATATGGCGCGAGATCCAGTACAACCAGATCATGCACGAGAGCAGCGGTCGCGCCGATGCCGTCAACAGGATCGACGACAACGCCGTAGGCGCCATTCAAAGTGACGGAGCGCCAGCACAATCCAGCCGTGGCCTAGCCCAAGTGATCCCCGAAACGTTCGCGCGCTACCACGTCGCCGGCACGTCGAACAACATCTACGATCCCGTCGCGAACGTCTCGGCATCCATCTCCTACATGATGGCCAAATACCACGTGTCAGCGGACGGAAACGGACTCCACGCCCTTCACTCCGAACGCATGGCCGCCGGCTACGGCGGCTACTGAACCACCTGATACCAAGAAGAAGCCCTTCATCTTGGTGTCGCTGCCACAGCCGCGCCAGGCAACCGTAAACTCCGCTTTATGAAAAGCCCCAAGGTGACCGACAGCAGCGGCTGGCGCGCGCCCCGCCCATCCCTGTGGCACCGCTTGATGTACCCGGCTCTGGGCATCCTTGCCCTTATCGCCACGGCCGCGGCCACGCTCGTGCTGACCCGCCATCCTGCACCGCCACCACCCGCCGCGCCTCCGCCTACGCCGACGGCTCACGCGTTGAGTGCACTGGAGGTCGTAGGAATCAACACACTGCTCGAAGCGCAACGCACCGGCGCCCACAAAGCGTCAGGCACCATCACGGTCAACGGGCACACCTTCGGGATACAACTGTCCTACACCGACGACCTAGCGGCCGGGACGGGCGCTGTGACCGCCGGCGGAACTCGCGGCGATGCGCTGCTGGACTCGGGTGTGACCTACCTGCGCGGCGACGTCCGATTCTGGACAGCTCTCGGGGTCACCGGGCCGGTACCGCCCGAGCCGGGCTGGGTCAACATCGGCTCGAGCTTCCTGGACGGCAAACTGTTCTACCCGCCCGTGAAGTGGACAACCGCGCTGGCCCCCACCGCTGAGGCGCGCCTGGATGGAGACAACTACACCGTGGGGAAAGCCTCGGCCAAGATCGGCCCTTCCGGCATCACCCATTACTCCGTCGCAGACGTCAAGGTGAACGTCACAGCGATCCCTGTGAATGCGGTTACCGATATCGCCGCACCCCTAAACGCAGAGCGAGGTCCTGTGCTCGATCTGGCCCGCACCACAGTCGCGGGCCGCTGGGCACTGCCAGGCCCGCCTGCCGAGCCAGAACACCAAGCTTCGCCGACGTCGACGGCATCGGCGCCCACAAGCTCCGCAGCGTCCGCCCCGGCTCCCTAAGCAGCGCGGTTGCCGCGGGTCATCGACCTGACGGGGCTACGCGCCATCTGACCGAGAGGGTCTTGGCGCTGCGGCGCTGGATAGTTCCGTTCCGAAAACAGCAGGTCAGGGCTGATAAACTGAGCGCCTCGCGGGTAGCAAGAAAGGGGGACAGCGTGACCGCCACCGCAGATCGTCCCGCTGCGCTGTTCTCCTATGCTGAGTTCGCGGAGATGATCTCGGCTGGTGAGGACTGGCACTTCGCTGCACGGCTTCTCCGGAACCTGGTGCTTGGCAGCCAGCGGGCCGACGGCACCGACGCGCAGGACTTCATCCACCGCGACCCCGGTCTGACCGGCATCCGCGGCTGGGACTCCATCATTGGTGGCGTCGCCTCCATGACCGGCCGCGGCCGTGTGTCGGACCCCAAGCTTCTGCGGTGGTGCTTCGAACCGGAACGGTACTGCACCGACGAGATATTCAGTCCCTTCACCGTGCCGACGAAATATTTCTGGATCGACTATCTGCGTACCCCAATCGAGCTGCGAGTCCGCAACGTCAGTTTCCCGTCCGGAAATTTGGAAGGTGTTTGATCGTGGGTAGCAGGTCATTGACCGCAGAGGAGATGGCCTGACTCGACGAGATTGAGCGCTATTTGTAGCTCACCGAGCCGAAGTGGATGGGCTCGTCGAAGCCGTCGACGAGCCATTGGTTGTTGTTGCTGAGGATCATCTTCAGGGGAGCATCGATCATATTGAAGGTGTCCTCGCTCGCTGAGGCCTTCGCCGTGACGAGCACGTGGACAGTGGTGCCAGGCTTCGCCGTGGCAGTGTCGGGACTGTCTTTGGCGGCGTTGATGGCTTTCACCTCGATAGTCGCATAGGGCGACGCTGCGATCGCCGTGTCGGTGAAGTTTGAGGACACGAAGCTGCCGAGCCCCCCGGGCTGTGGCTTGCCCGGAAGGGATGGCGGGGGAGCGTAGTAGGCGGTCATGAACTCGCCGACCTTTTTCCCCAGCGGGCTGTTGGTCCCGATTCCGTTGGTGTAGTAGGACTTGACCTCGACTGCACGGGAAGTGTCGTTGACAGGCCGCGGCCACAGCAGTGCCTTGAATGCCCCACCGGCTTGCAGCATCGTGACGCGGTAATACGAACGCACGGACTCTCCCGAATCTGGCCTGATCACTGTGGCCGCCATGGTCAATGCCCACTCGGTCTCCTTACCCGCTGCAGTGCGCAGAACCGGCGGCACGGGGTCGATGTTCAACACCGTATAGGGGTCGCGATTCATTGTGGGTTGCCCAGGCTTGGTAGTCATCGACGCGAGTTTGGCGGCCTCAGAGGTGCCACCTCCGATCGCCACGAGCAGGAAGTTCCGAGCAAAGAACTCCGCACGGATGTAGTCGTTGATGGCGTTATCCACGTCGACCGGGCGGGGCAACGCGCGAAACTTCACCGCGACCACACCACCGCCGACGACCACCAGGGCAAGCGCCAACCAAGCCGCGATCGCGGTAGCGAAAAAAGCTCGCCGTGTCGCGGTGGCGGTGAACTCAATTCGAGGTAAGAGCGGCATGATGAAAGTGTCTTTCCATGAGGTGAGCAACTCGCCGTTATCATAAAGTCAAGTTGATACATCGGACCGGAGGCACGTGCGGAAGTGACGCAAAAGGGGGGCTTCGCGCTCGACCCAGAGGACATGAGCGCAGCAGATAAGCGGCGCATCCATGCCCAGGTCGATGACTTGCTGTCCAATCCGGCGCTCAGCGACGACGCAAGCCTCGAAGCTATCGACGCCCTCGTCAATGAGGTCCTGCCGTCGCCCGAACCTCCGGCGCCTCCGATGGACCTCCCAGCACCGCCCCCCTTGGAGGACTGGGCATTAGACCATCGGCCAGCGCGACAACCCGGCGCTGACGGCGGCGGTGGAAGAGCTGAGTCCGGATTCCCGTCACCGCCGCCTGTCAATGCCCCTGATGAACCCGACGAAGCCAGCGAAGCGGCGACCCCGGATTGGGAGGACCGATTCGCGCTGTGGCACCCTCCGCAACCCGAGCCCATCAATGTGCCTGACGACGTCGCAGACATCACACCAGTCGCCGACCCTGCGCCGCCGCAGGCGCCAGACATGGCAGCGACTGAAGGACTCACCACGTCACCTGCCCCGCAGTCCCCGTTTTCCAGCACGCCGTCGCGATCCCTAGCCGGCGTGTGGGCGGCAATGCCGGCGTGGCTGAGGATCGCGGCCCCCACGTTCCTGATTCTGCTGGTCATCATCGTCGTCGTCATCGCGCTGACTGGTCGACGCGATGCAGGTACCACCCTTGACGCACCACCGCCCGAAGCGGTCCCACCGGAAACATCAGCCCCACTGGTTGACGACATCCTCCATCCCCAGCTGGTAAAGGGGTACTGCGCGGCACCCAATTCCGACGCCTCACTGGCATTCGGTACCGACGATTCCCAGGCATGGGAATGCACCCGCCTGTTCAACGTCGACCACGCAGTGCTTGAAGCTGGCTTCAACCAGCCAGTGGTCGTATCGAAGATTTGTGTGATGCCGGGATTCAAGTTCATCGAACCCAACGGCCGTGATCACTGGAATGAGCATCGTCTGGTGACCCGCATCCTGTGGCGCATCGGCGGCACCCAAATCACACAGAACATCATCCCCACCCGAGAACCGGCGTGCATGACGGTTGCCAACATCGCCGCCCAAACTATCTCGGGCACGATTCAGGCCACTGAGCGACCGCCTGCAGTTCACGAAGGCGGCCCGCTGCCGGGCGTACTGTCAGGCCCGGACAGTCAGAAAGTGGACGAAACGTTCGCGCTCGGCCATATCAGCATCTACGGACACCCGGCAGGGGGAAAGTAGGCACATGCTGACACCCAGGCTGGCGCAACTATGCCACCGCACCCACAACACGGGGAGCCGCACTCAATGAACCCAGAGCTGATCCGCTACTTCGGCAACGGCCTTAATGCCTGGCTGCTGCACCACAGCACCGCGTCCGCCCGCGAAAACTTCCTGTGGTGCACCGAGCAGATCGACGGCACACAATGCGATCTGTACCGGGCACTGGCGGCCCTCGACGACACACCTGCCCCGCCGGCGCTCATCGAGCAGATCTATAAGACCCTGCCCACGTGGGGTCGGCTACTGACCGCGACAGGCCAATCTCTGCAACAGAACCTCACCGAGGACGGAATAATAACCACCGTCACCGCGATCAAAGACCTGGGAATCACGTTCCCGCTGCGCACCCGCACCATCGCCCACCTCGGCTACGCCGCTGTGCTGATCGAAAATGGCCGCTACGACGACGCATTGCAGAGTATCTCCACAGCACCGTCAGCCATCCCGATCACACAGCTGGTTAAGACCAACATCTACTTCAAATCCCAACGCTGGCAAGACGTTATCGATCAAGCCGAAGAAATACGCGCACCGCTGCGCTACGACACCTACGAAAGGCAGACGCCCCCGGGAGATACCGACGCCTTGATCCAGGCGGCTGCCTACCTGATGAGCGGCGCCGGCTACGCCCACCTGGGCAACTTTGTCGCCGCAAAGGACTGCCTCAAAAGGGCTGACACCCACCAATACATCAACATCGGTGCTGAGGCCTGCTACTACCTCGGCCTGATCAGCCGCGCCGAGGGCGACGAGGACGCCGCCAAGATCTTGTTCAACAGCGGCCTGGCCTACGCCAAAACCGAGAAGCTGGTCTCCGCCCTGGCCGACCAGACCATCAGGCTGCGACAAACCACCGCTGAACTCATCAAGCAGCGCACTTCCTACTGGGATATCAACACCGAACCAGACCTCATCGAGATCCAGGCCACCGAACGCGCGGAAAATCAGAGCAGCCTGCTCGCCGCAGCCGGCGAAGAATTGGCCGGCCAGATCGGCATGACCGAAGTCAAAGAACAGGTCCGCCGCCTCAAATCCGATGTCGCCTACGCCCAGGAAGCAGCTCGCCGCGGCCGCGAAACCCGCGCCAAGTCGCTGCACATCGCATTCACCGGCCCGCCTGGTACAGGAAAGACCACGATTGCCCGCGTCATCGCCAGGATCTTCTGCGGCCTAGGCATACTGAAGAAAGATGTCATTGCCGAAGTCCGTCGCGACCACCTTGTCGGTGCACACATCGGTGAAACCGAACTCAAAACCAACGCGGTAATCGACAGTGCCCTCGACGGCGTCCTGTTCATCGATGAGGCCTACTCGCTGGTGGCCCCGGGCAGCAAGAACGACTTCGGCAAAGTAGCCCTCGACACCCTACTTGCCCGGATGGAGAACGAACGTGACCGCCTCGTGGTGATCATCGCCGGCTACGAAAACGAGATCAGCGAAATGCTATCGACGAACGAAGGCCTCAATTCGCGGTTCTCGCGCCGAATCCGCTTCCACTCCTACACCCCAGACGAAATAGGCGAGATCGCCGAAGTCATCGCCACCAAGGGTGGCGCTATCCTGCCGCCGGACTCACGTCAGCTGATCGCAACCGAAACCAGGAATCTACTCATGGTTTCGGATCAATCAGGTAAAAAGCTTCTCGATATAGCCGGGAATGGACGCTTCGTCCGCAACGTCGTCGAAATCGCCGAAGAATACCGCAGCGCACGCCTCGACGGGGCCAACCTCCAAGCGATGTCCGACGAAGAGTTCTTCTCACTCACTCCCGACGACATCGCCCCGGCCCTACGCACGGTCATCGACCCCATCCTCGGCCGCAGACCACCCACCGAACCCGCAGCATCACCGCAGAACTCACATCACGCAGGGGAGAACTGATCCATGGGACGGTCGCAGACCACCAAAGCCCAACTGTCGGGGTATCGGCTGCTGGTACGCCGCATCGAACAAGGAATGACGCGCCGCGACCCACGGCTGCTCACCAACCCGTTCTCAGCGCAGACCGTAGCGTTCATCGTCGGCGGATTCTTGGCATGCTTCGTCGTCGCCGCCGGCCTCTTCATGTCCTTCTTCTCCCCACGGGCAGACCAAAACGGCGCCAGCATGATCATCACCAAATCCGGTGGCATGTACGTGATGTACGACAACACACTGCACCCGGTGACCAACCTCGCCTCAGCGCGACTCATCGTCAACAAAGCCGACACACCCAAAGTCGTCAAAGATGAGGCGCTCGCCGATCAGCCCCGCGGCCAGCTGATGGGTGTCCCGTCGGGCCCGAACAATCTGTCGCAACGCACTGACGACGCGGCCCAGTGGACCGCATGTGACAAACACACCGACGCCGGCGACCTGTCGCTGACCAAAACCGACGTACTGAGCACCACCTTGTTCGCAGGCACCGATTCATTGACCGACGCCGTTGCCCCACTGCGGCCTAACGACGCGGTTCTGGTGAAACTAGCCGCCGCACCAGACCAGCAATGGATGGTCTACAAAGGAGAACGCACACTCATCGGGCCCCAGGATATGGCCACCCGCGCCGCGCTTGGACTCACCCCCGCGGTCTCGACCAGCGCGATCCCCATCTCTGAGGGCCTGTTCAACGCCATCCCCGCCGCTCCCGCGCTGACCGCCCCCTACATCGCCGACCGCGGCCAGGTCAACCCGGCGCTACCCGACGTCCGTAACGGCGACATCATCGTCACCAGCGGAGCCGACGGATCCCGCCAGTATCGGGTCGCACTAGCCGGAGGCGTCCAGCAGGTCAGCGAATTCATCGCCCAACTACTGCTGAACACCGGCAGCGCCGAGATCACCACCCTCGATCTCACCGACCTGTCCCACGCCCCGTTAACCAGCGACATCAACACCAGCCACTACCCGGACCGGGCGCCAACATTTCAGCAGCCACACGTGCTGTGCTGGACATGGCACAAGGGCGCCCACGATCTACGCGCCGCCACCGCAGTGCTGTCGGGAGAGGCGCTGCCGATCTCCCAAGACAACCTGCAAAACCGTGTGCCGCTGTTGAAATCGAACGATCCAGCAGCAACCGCCAACGCCTCATACACCAAGCCAGGACGCGGATGGTTCGTCAGAGTCACCGGATCTGCGCCAGAATCACACGCCGACGAGCAACTGCTCTACATCGACGACACGGGAATCCGCTACTTCATCGGCCCCGACGATCAGGGCAAATACGATTCCACGGTCGCAGCACTGGGCCTAGGTGTCCGCGCCCCGCTACCCATCCCGTGGTCGATCGCCAAGCTATACGCACCCGGATCCACGCTGTCACGCGAGGCAGCACTGACCATCCACGGGCTACTTCCCGACGATCTTCATCAAAGAGCCGTCCCACCGCGCGGTGCAGCACCCGCCGCCGCGGCGGACGAAGACGACGACGAAAACCCATAGCCACCAATAACAATCTGACCGCCACACATTTTTCGACCCAGGGGGAGTTTCGCACCAATGGCCACCGAACCGTTCGTCTCACCGCCACGCACCAACCCTGAACTCAACGACCAGCGCATCATCGTCGACGACCCCGAGCCCCTCGAGGATCAGCAATCAGGCCCCTTGATGACCCGCTTGATTCCGCTGTTCATCGTCCTGATGATGGTCGGATACTTCGCCATGATCTTCGTGACCATGGGATCACGCGGAGCGATGTCGCCGCGCATGATGATGGCACCGATGGGGATGGGCATGATGGCCCTGATGTATCTCGGCGTCGGCGGCCACGGCGGCGGTCAGATGACCGAGCTCAACGGCAAACGCAAGGACTACTTCCTTGGCCTACGCGAAAAGCGCCGACTCGCCCACGAGAACTGCGCACAGGTTCACCAACTCCAAGCCAAGTGCTACCCACATCCAGCCACACTGCTGTCACGGTGCGGAACACCGACGATGTGGACCGTGCGCCCCACCGATGCCGGCCCCGCCGGCGCCGACACCACCGAGGCGCCCCAGGCCATCAAACCCTGGCTCACAGCCCGCGTTGGAGTCGGCCTCGCACGCACCTGGCCCGCCCTAAAGGCCAATGAGGACAAGCAACTGGTCGACGAAAAGCAAGAGCCGGTCACCGCACTGGCACGCCGCAGGTTTTTGCGCACCCAAAAATTCGTCAGCAACTGCCCGCAGGGACTGAGTCTGTGCGAGCTGCCTGCCTACGGATTGCGCGGGGACCCCAAAGCGATCCTGGCGCTAGCACGGGCCATGATTGTCTCGCTCGCATTCAACCACTCGCCACGTGATCTCGCGATCGGCCTCGTCTGTGACGATCCTTCCCGCGCGGAATGGGATTGGCTCAAATGGCTGCCCCACACCCAAGATCGCCATCGCCGCGACAAGTCGGGAACGGCCCGCCTCGTATGGCGGTCCTTGGCAGAATTCAGCGCCGAAAGCGGTGCGCCGGCCGCTGCCGGTGACCCCCATCCCCGCCATACGGTCGTTTTCATCGACACTCCGGACGCCGATGCTGCCTTGCCTGGCGATGTCAGCACCTCCGCGACCACATTCGTTGTTCTGCGTTCGATCAGCGAGTCGATGACCGAACTCGCCGGCAGGTTTCTGGTCTCGGCGGATCATCAGTTCTCCAGCACCCGCCAGAAGAACGTGGCTCGGGCCGATGCCGTCACGGTCCAGCAGGCACGACTGATCGCACAGAAGATGAGCCGCTATCGGCCGCCGAACTGGGACAGTGGCGTCACCGAGACAGTCGTCGACGTCGGCCAGAAGGGCTTTTTTGACGCCATCGGCGTCGGTGATATCGACACTTTCGATCCCCGCCCGACCTGGGCGAAGAACGCCCACGACCCCCACTTCAATATCCCCATCGGCTTCGAAGGGGACGGCTACACCCGCACCAACAACATCGTCACACTGGACTTCGCTGAGGCATCGGTGATGGGCACCGGCCCCCACGGAGCCATTCAGGGGATGACCGGCGCGGGGAAAAGCTACTTCCTCAACGGTGTTGTCTTGAGCTTGGCTACGATGTTCGGCCCCGACAAACTCAACTTCATCCTGATGGACTTCAAGGGTGGGGCCACCTTCGACGGGTGCCAGGATCTGCCACACGTTATCGCCAACATCACCAATCTCGAAGAAGAAGCCGAACTCATCGAGCGTGCCGCCGATGTCATCGAGGGCATCATCCGTAAGCGGCAGCAACTGAACCGTCAGTACAAGGTCAAAGACTCCGTCCACTATCGCCGTTTGCGCGCCAAGGATCCCGACAAGTATCCGCCCTACCCTGAAATCTTCATCATCGTCGACGAGTTCCACGAGTTCATGAAAGCCCACAAGGAACAGGGCTACCTGCGGCTGCTGACCAGTGCTGGAGCCGTTGGTCGGGCCCTGGGCATCCACGTCCTGCCCTGCTCTCAGTTCATCGATGCGAGCCTGCTCCAGGACCTGATGAAACACCTCACGTTCGGAATCTCCATGAAAACTCCCGACGGCGGTGCATCTCGGGTCCTGCTCAAAACCACCGATGCCGCCAAGGATCTACCCATGGGTACAGGTGCGGCCCTGTTACGCCGCGATGTCGGCGACCCCTTGACGGCCTTTGTCAGCTTCGACGTCGAAGCCCCCTACATCGCCCCGCGCAGCAGTTCGCGCACCAAGACCAGCGACATGGACCTGTCGACCACCACCCGCCTGCATTCGTTCGCACTGGCTAACAAGTTTGTCGCGGACGGCGAAACCGATACCGCGCAACCGGACGCCGACAAACCCCAGGATTACCCGAGTCAAAAAGATGTCCTGATTAAACGCATCGCCCAGTTCAACGAGGTGAAGGCCCTCGAACTCTGGAAACCATCGCTGCGTGCTCCTATCACCTATGCCGATATCGATATCACGCCGGCCACCTCGCCGCGGCTGGAGTTCCGGCTCGGCGACACTGACGCCCCCAGACTGCACACACGCCTTCCCTACACAATCGCCCCAGAGGGCGGCAAGGCACACATCCAGGTCCTCGGAAAGGGGCACTCAGGCCGCACCACCGCGCTGGAGGCGATCGTCTGCGGAGCAGCCCGCGCGTACCCGCCGCAGTTCTGCTCCTTCTACTGCATCGACTACGCCGGCGGCAAGCTTGGTGAGCTCCAGAACATGCCCAACGTCGGCGCCTACGCCCGCAAATCGGACACCGACCGAGTCGACCGCCTCATCGGTGAGACCTTCCGACTGCTGGCAATTCGCGAACGCGAATTCGGCTCCCGCGCCAACGTGACCTCGCTGGACCAGTACTTCGAATCACGAAAGGACAACCCGCCCGAAGACGACCCGTACGGGCACTTCTTCCTCGTGATCGACGGCTTCCCCAGCTATGTCGATGACCACGACGAAGCGAAGGAAACATTCGTCCGACTGCTCACCGAAGGGGCCCGTTACGGCGTGCACCTGGTGATCACCGCGGAGTCCTACCAACGTGTCCATATGAAGATGCACGAGCACTTCGGCACCACCATCCACCTGGGAGTCGAAGATCCCAGCATGTCTCTCATGCTCAACAGCCGCACCAAATCGCTTGTGCGCGCCATCCCCGACAACCAACCCGGCCGTTGTGTCGACCTCGAACGCGAACTCGCCGCCCGCATCGTGGTTCCACAATACGAACCGATCCAGCCCACCGGCTTTGAGGGCGGCAACCCCACCTTCGATGAGCACGCCGACTACGGCCACGGGATTGCACGGTTCGTCGAGTCGATGCGTCAGCGATACCCCGAAGCTGAGCACGCACCGACCGTAGACCCGGCCCCGCCGGAAATCGACTACTCGGTCGTATGGGACGTCTACAACCGGTACCGCACCACACTCGTCTCCAAGAGCATCGGGCATACACCGGACCGCGGCGAGCTCGACGCGTGGTGGTCCCGTCAGCCGGCAACGGACAAGCACCTGCCGATCGGTGTCAGCATTGAGGATCTGCGCATCGTCACCGTCGTCGACCAGGTGTCTCCACACCTGCTCGCGGTCGGTGATCCAAAATCGGGAAAGACATCGCTGCTACGCGGCCTGATCAACTCGATCGTCAACACATTCACACCCGAGCAAGCACAAATCGTCATCCTGGAAAGCAAATACGACCTCATCACCGAACAGGCAGAGCTGAACAAGCGCGGGTACCTACTGGCCTACGCCGGCGACAAGAACTCGGCTAAAACCGCCTTCGAGGCAATCGCCAACGAGGTCGGCGCACGCATCCCGTCAATGGATCAGAACCTGACCGCCAACGTGATCAAGAACCGTTCGTGGTACAGCGGGCCGGAGGTGTTCGTCCTGATCGACGGCGCCCAAACCTTCGCCAGCGGTGGCTACGAATTGAACGCTCCGATCACTCCGCTCATCGAGCTGATCGAAGCCCGCAACGACCTCGGATTGCATGTCTACGTCACCGGCGCTGCTCAAGGATTCCCCTCGACGAGGATGAGCAACAAGCTGTACAAAGCACTGGCCGGGTCCAATGCGGCCACACTGCTGTTCAGTGGTCCGATCGCCGAAGGCACGCTCTGGCAGGGAACCGGTATCAAGTTCAAGCCACGCCGACCCGGCCAGGCCGCACTCATCGATCCCGAAACCATGGTTCCCGAAATCATTCAAACAGCGCACGCACGCCCCTGGGAAGAGCACTAGGCGCAAGCAATTGCAACCGTTGTCCGGCGCCAGAGAACTAACGGCTCAAACGCCGGCGGCCTCCTCGAACGTGCTGGCCGTACCGGCGCCGGACAACCGTTCGTAGAGCACCTCGGCGAACCCATCCGCGAAGCGCTCAACCACGTCGAGATGGCCGTTGATGTTCTCGATGTGCTCGGCGGTGATGTCGAACGCGAACATCCCCAGATGGTTGCGGATCAACTCGGCGTTGTCCGAATTCAGACTCGCCATCATGTGGTTGACGCCGTGATAGCGAGCATGGTTCACCTCGAATTCAGTAGGCTCACCCACTGCATCCGCTGGCTTGTACGCACCGAGATCGATCACGGTCAGGTGGCCATTCGTGAAGGTGCCATCGACCATTTCACTACGACTTGAGCCGTCGATCACCTTCACCGTCTGCCCGGGAACACGGTGTTTGACGATCAGCGTCAGGTTCTTGTCGCGCTCGCCAGGAACGGATTTGGTATCGAGGTCGACCTCGGCGAGTTTCGCGGTGTCGTCGAATGTGCGGGCCCAGCGCATACGCCCAGAAGTTAGCCGCACGTAGCCCGGTTCGGTGCTGCGATGCACGTACACGTACTGGCTTCGATCGGTGAGCGCCCAAAAACTACCATCCGGAGCTTCCGCGTTAGCCCACACCGTTGAGCCCTCACCGAGGAACCCCCGCCGGTACAGCTCGGCGAAATCGCTGAAGCATTGAGACAGCACGCGCGCTTCTGCGCCGGCCGGGCTGGCGTAGATGTAAGCCTTCATGCCGGGAGCGTAACCCCGCCAAAGTCACGGCAGGGGCATCACAGGGCCGTGTCGGGGGCCTATTAGGGTCATGACGGGGCTCACACATGGTCAGCGATAAGGCGCTGAATCCGCAAATGGGGTCCAGGTGGGGGAGCCGCTAAAGGTATAGCGTTGCTATAAACGGGTGCATCGCAGCATCAGCAAGCGGTGCAACACACACACGAACAGAAACGGAACCAGCGGATTCGTTTCCGTTCTTCTAGGAGCGCTATACACGCACCCACCGATAGCGGGGCGAGCGCGGGGGCCTGCTCGGCACTCCTGGAAGGGCGAGTAGAGGGCGATAAGGACCTGCCCTGGGGGTACTCAGGGGATCGGGTGATGCAGGACGTTGGTTAGGTTCCAGGCCCAGGTCTGAACGCGGCGCCGGCCCCTCGGCGAACCCCGGCGGGAGGTGGCCGGACATTCACCATCGGTTGTCCACCGGGCGTCCAGATTATCGACTCGCGTCGCGGCCGCCGGCCGGCCCCTGGATCCGCGCCCTTTCCGTTTCGCAGCCCAAAGGCTCGGGCAGTTTGCTGACAAAGAGCTGCTGCGAACAGGCGGTGCTCGCCGGAGTCGCCCCACAACTAACCCCTCGGTGCCGTCTCGCGAAGTACGGCGATGAGAGCCTCCGCAAACCGCCGGTTCTCCACACGCGTGCCCTGCGGCGTGACGCGAATCCACGAGAAGCCGCCCGCCTCGGCAGCTCACCGCGACCCGCACGCGGGCGTGCGCGATCGGCGATGGCCCCACCAAGAACGGGGCCTAAAAACGAAACGCCCACGTGAAAACGAAACGCCCACAAGGGGCCCCGTGCACGACTATTTGCCCGCGCCGTAGTTGTGTCACCGGCGTCGACCCCCACGCAAGGCTGCTACCTTCGCACCGAGAGCAGCCAGAAACATGGGGCTGCTCCTGAGAAGAACGGGCCCGCGCGCCACCACCAAACAGGGCGACGCGCAAACAACAGGGGGAAGTCACATGCTTGATGTCGTCGAGCCTTGGGTTACCGCGTTCGCCGCGCACTCTGACACCGTCCGGTTCCTGGCTGACATCACCAGTGACGGAACTTCCAACGGGTCGATCATGTCGATCGTCCGCAAGGTTATCGCCGGCTGCGCGGTGATTCTCGCCGGCGGCTTCGCCGTTCTGGTCCTGAGGACGGGTATGGCGAAAGAAGAAGGAGGCCCAGGCGGCGGCGGCAAGACGAAGAAGCTGACCGACGAGGCGAAGAACTTCGCCTACGCAGAAGGCCTCATCGCGGTCGTCTGGGTGATCGCCGAAATCGCCGCTCAGGTCTTCGGCGGCGCAGGCTCCTAAAGCAGCGGAATTCGACCGACCACAATGCGAGCCTTCCGTGTCTTCAACGACGTCAGCCGTGTCGATGTCGAATGGACAATCCTCGGGCAGCGTTACCAGTTCCCGTCGATGAGTCTGATCGTGGCCACCTTGGCCACCGGCGCCGCCGCGGCGTTCCTCATCAACGCCTGGGTCGCCGCACCGCTCGTGGTCATCTGTGGGGTGCTCGTGGTCTTCGGCAACTGGCGGGTCAATCAGATGAACCCCACCGGAGCACTCGGGGAGGTCACCCAGCTGAGGATCGTCTGGCGCACAGCCCGCCGACCGATCATCACCACCGGAAGGACATTCAAACGTGGGTGACTACATTCCGCGGATCAGCAAGCGCCCCGGGAATCTGATCTTCAACCGTGACGACGGCACTGTGTGGGCCAACTATCTGCTCCGGGGGATCAACACCAACCCCTACGACACCGACAAGGTCGAGGCGTGCCAGGCCGACAACGATCTGCTGTTCAGCCAGCTGTCCAAACTGCCGGCCTCCGACTTCCTCCTGCTCGGTATCAAAGCCCAAACGCCACACGACACCGTGATGGCCCGCTGTGTCGCCGACATTCCTGGGTTCAACGAGCCCGGCCGCTATCCAGATCTGCTCGCCCAATACAACGCTCTGTACTCTCGGCTCATCTCGGGCGAGCACGCCGAATTCCAGCGAGTCTTTCTCCTCTCGATCGGCTTCCCCGTGAGCCGTTCGATCATCGAATCCTTGATGTCGTCAGTCGCGGTCACCGACCCCCACCGCAACGTCAGCAACCGCGCTATCGAGGAACTCGAAGAGCGCTACTTCCGGGCCCTACCTCGCCAGTTCATGCCTGCCCGAACCACACCCGACCACGTGCGTTGGGTATGGGACCGGGCACGTCAACGAGGCATTACAGTTCCCTCGCCGCCGGACCCCACCGTCACCCGGGCCGCAGCCGATGGCCCGCGCAGCTTCGCCGAGGTGATGATCAACAAGAACGCCGATACCGACGCTCTCTACGAAGACCTCGTGGCCAAAGTCGCCGACGACAACCCGGCCGTCATGACCCGCGGACGTTCAGGGCTTCCCGGTCTCGGGCTGATCATCGCTTTCTGGGTCGCCGCCATGGCCGCGCACCTACTCCCCGGATCCGGCCACCAGTGGATCAGTCCCGGACTTACCCTGCTGGCGGTAGCGGCCACCGTGTTGGGCAGTATGCGGATCAAGCAAACCGGACTACCCGGACGTCATGTTTTGCGGGAGAACTTCCGCTCGACCCGCTGGGCGCGCGCGCTCAGCGTCCACAATGTCGAGACTCGCAGCCCCGAATTCCCCGACGGCTACACCAGCTACCAAACGCAATTGGCGATCGCCCGATTCCCGTCAGTGGAATCCTTCGGAATCAACAGCTTCACCTACCTGGTCGACCAGGAGATCGGCGTCGATGCGGACTTCGCGCTTCGCTTCGACTTCTCCCAGGAGCTCGTCACCAAGACCGGGATGCGCAAGGCACGAAAAGAACTCGACGCCGAGGACAACGCCAACACCCAAGATGAATTCGACGCCGAAGACTACGCAGACCGGCGTACCGAGATGGGGGACTTCCGCCGCGCGGTCAAGGATGAGCCCGCTGCACGAGGCATGCGCATCGCCGCGATCTTCTCCTTCGCCCACCAGAACCGGGAATTCCTCGCCGAGCAGGTCGACGCGATCATCAAGCACTTCACTGACCACGACTTCACCCCGCTCCTACCGGTGGGCGGCCAGTTCGACCTGTGGCAGGCCATGATGCCCGGTGCCTCATGCCCCCCAACAGTCGAAGACCTCAAGCAAACCACGACCGTGCGGTTGTTCAGCGCCTGCATGCCAGTGCGGCGCACTGTGCTCGGCGACCCCATCGGGGTCCCGATCGCCATCAACAAGGAAAACGCACTCGGCCAGATTGTTCACTGGGACATCCTGAACGCCACCGACAAAGGGAATGCGTCGACGGCTTTCTGCGGCGCTCAGGGGGCCGGGAAGTCCGAAGGCCTGAAGGTCACGTTCGGGTTCATGATCGACATGAGGCGGCCAGCGTGGGCGGTCGACCAAACCGACCATGGCGAACTTGAGGTTTTCGCGCAAACCCTCACCGAGCCGGAGATCATCCACATCGCCGACCCGACCGCGTCAAGCACTGGGCCACGATCGCTTGATCCCCTCAAGTGTTTTCCTCCCGCTCTCGCCGCGCAGCTCTTCATGGATTGGTGGCTGCCGTTATTGAGGGGGATCGACGAGGCGTCCGAGGAGGCAGACCTCCTGTCGACGTTGCTGGTCCCGGAATACCGCAAGGCTGTCGGCCTGCACTCCACCCGCGATCTTTTGGACCACCTCACGACGAAAACTGGTGCCGCTTCTCGAAACCTGCAGCTGGCGTTCGGGTTCTGGGCCCGCCAGCCCTACACCCACGCCTTCATCGACCCCGTGATCAACGGCAAGACCATCGAGTACGAGGCGTTCAACCCCACAAAGCTGTGTGTCATCTTCCGCACCCACCAGCTCTCGGTGTATCGGCCAGGCGACGGGGTCGCATTCGAGGATGCCGAAGCCTCACAGCGATTCACCGCCATGGCCTATACCGTCATCGCCCGGCTCACCGCGAAACACTTCAGTGAGATCAAAGGCCCCTGCGGCTTCTTCGGGGATGAGATGAAGTTCTTGAAGGGATCGGCCGTCCTCAAGACACTGATCGAGCAGCCAGACCGCACAGGCCGAAAAGGCGGCAACTTCGTCGTCGCCGCCGCACAGCTGGCCGAAGACTTCGACGACCACTACAAGCTGATCCGCCGCAAGGTCATGCTGCGTCAAGAAACCCGACCCAACGCGGCCGCAGCTCTGGAATGGGGAGACCTTCCACCAACCGACAAACTGGTCACCCGCATGGTTAGCGATACCTCGCCGCCGGATCCCGAACGCAACAACATGCCGCGCCGTGGCCGCGAGGGCGAAGGCTGGTACAACGACGGCAACAACAACACCGGTAGGGTGAAATTCCTCGGCCACCTGCGTGCTGACCGCCGCCGCTACAGCAACACCACCTCATCGCAGATGATCCGCGCCAACGAACTGCGGCAACTCCAGCCCGCCACCCAAGCGGCCCCGAATGGCGATCATCCGACACCGCCGCCCACCCACTCCCGCCCGCCGACGGTGCCGATGCCATGACCACTAGATACTTCGCCGGTGGTATCCCGGCCGCCCCGCCGCCAAAACTTCCCGACGTAGGCACCCGGCCGGGCAACCCGTTCCTCGACTGGCTCGACCTCGCCGACAGCGACGGCGGCAAGATCGCCAACTACAAACTGATCCTGGAACCACACTTCTACGACGTCCTGCACCGGGTCTGCTACGCCGGCGCAACAGAGCTGTTCTACACCCTGTTCTTGATCAGCTCCGCCTACGGCGCCGCACTCATCCAGTGGATTCTCACCCCCAACCAATGGCTGACCCCGCTGGCCGACTTCTACCACGAGCTGACCGCCAAGGTGTACGCCGTCGTCCCGCCGACGGCCATCATGCTGGTCACCTTCTGCGCACTGGTCCTCAGCGTGTTCCTCAACCGCACGGGTACCTCAGCCGCCGGCATGCCACCCCAGATGCGCACCGGAGGCGAACCCGGCCTCCTTAGCCAGTGGATGCCCTCAAACACCCAGATCAGCAAGGCGCAGTGGCAGCGCCTAAGTTCCGGCCTGGTCCTGATGGGCGTGGTCGTCGTCCTGGCAACCAACCCATTCGAGATCATCTCGGAAGTCATGAACGACATCATGGCCGTCGCCTCAGACCTCACCTTCACCAACGGCGCCGGCGGCGCCGGCGCCTACACCATCTCCAACACCGCCAACATGCTGCGATCGGTGTCGTTTCTCATCAACTACCGAGCAGTACTATCCCCCGAATGCGCGCAATCGTGGTCGTGGCTGATCAACCTCGGTGGCGGCAACCCGTCATGCCTGACCCCCGCACAGTCCGCGGCCACCGACCCCGACATCGTTACCGTGCTCCTGGCCTTTGCCGCGATACCCATCGGGTGGGCATTTCTCAAATTCGCCGGGGTCTTGGCATTGAAATTCTTCAACCACTTCAGTCTGACCATCTTCTACGCTCTGCTTTTAGCCTGGATCGCTGCAGCATCCCTGGCCCGCCGCCGCCCCTATGACCCGCTGGGCCGATGCGCGGCCAGGGCGGCCGCCAACGCAGGCCTGGCGACGCTGTTCTATTTCATCGGATCTGCAGGACCAGCACTGCTCATCGAATTGTCCACGTCAGCGCTATCCTTCCTGCCCGCCGTACTGCAGGTACTCGTCGCCGCCGCCGGCTACTACCTATCCGCCAACCTGATCCTGGCGGCCAGCGAAAACCTCGAATCACTGTTCAGCCTGTTCCACGACCGCATAAACAAATCGGACATCCTGAACAATCTCTACGCCCAATCCGGCACCGGCCCGGCGCAGCACACCGCCTGGTCCACCATCACGTCCGGAGTCTGGACAAACCCCTGGTCCTGGACCAAACACCGATACCACAGAGCCCGTGAGCAAGCAGGCGTTAGATGGAGCCAGACACCCAACCAGCCAAACCAGCAACCCCAGGGAGGTGCCGTGCCCACCAACATCATCGCCGACACCCCCGAATCCGAGGCCCGGACCAGCAGGTTTCAACTCTATGAGGGACCTTCAGAAGACCCGATCACCATCGATCCTGACCATCGAGCGACCCGTAGCGATCTCGGCACCGTCCTTGATCAAGACAACCAAGCCATACCTGTCTCAAGTCCGGTCGTCGCCGCCAAGACCGGCACCGATGTCGTCCCCGCGCGCCATGCCGGCATCGAATCCACACCGACGCCTGGACAGGTGTCCGAGCCGCCGGTCGTATGGTTCCGTTCTGGCATACCGCAACTGGCCCCGCCATCGCCGCAATACAGCGCCCCGCCCAGTCTCCTACCCGCTGTCGCCGAGCCCATCACCCCGCCGTCGCCGGCAACGCCCAGCACCCCAACTGCACCGCAACACGCAGGACTAGCTGCGTACCGCGGAAGCATCGACGAGCTGGCGCGCAGACTTCGCTCCGAAGCCGCGCTTCTACACGGCGCACCCACCGGGCAGCCGAGGACCGTCGATGCTGTCGTCGCCTTGAGCACCGCCGGCTATGGCGGCTACGACACGCCGCCGTCAGCCGCCGCGCCTCGCCCGCGCCGCCCGAAAGTCCCCGACCTGAGGTCGGTGCTGGCCGCCGCTCAGTGGACCCACCAGTTCAGTCATAACCGAAATGTGCTGCTCGCGCGGGGTGTGGAAGCACCGCTGAAGCTGTCCGACGAAGACGAGGCAACCCAACGGATCGTCTTCGCCACCGACGCGTCAGGACGCAACAAAGTCGAAGCAATAAATGACCGCGGTTTCGGGGAGTTCGTGTGACATCCACCCGCCAACCAACTGTAAACTTTGCCGTAAGAATGGTCGGTGCTGTGCCGAAAGAAGCAGGGAACATGAAATTCAACTCATCTGAGCTCAACGCCGAAGCGCTACGCGCTGCACGGGCAATGGCCTCTACCCCGAACAGCAACGGGTCATCGGCCGACCCCGATACGCCTACCAGCACCTCAGGGGCACACGCGGAACCGGCAGTCAACCAGTCCCCGGCCGCACGCCCCGCCAGCTCCCAAACCGGAACTGATCCAGCCGACGGCAGCGCCGGCGCCACGGGCACTGATACCTCCACCCCCGCAGACGCCGAGCCCCCAGCGCACCGGGTGAGGGTCCCCGTCCGAACACAGCCTTCCACCACCGCCGAATCCGCCGACCGGCCGACCAGCACCAGTCCCCCGGCCGACGTGTCCCGCGGTGAAGGAACCCCCTTCACTCCACAGTCAGCCCCGCAAACCTCCCTTGATGGCTCCGCCGGCAGCCCCATGGACTCCAGCACCATCGGACACAGCTTCACACCTGAACCACCCGCGGACCACCAGCCGCCACCATCCCAGCCACCTCTACAGCCTCAACCCCCCCCTCTGTCACATCAATACAACCCCTACCAGGGGCCACAGCCATCGTTCGAGCCTGGTCAGCGGTTCCCGATACATACACCAGACCCCGCCAACCCGCCGCACTACATGCCGCCCCAACCCCCACCCCTGGACTTCATCCCGCCTCGGCCCGCCCCTGATATGGGACAACGTGGCTACCAGCCGCCGCCGGACACCTACCAGTCACCCGCGCCGCTACCGCCTATGCCCGGCGCCCTGCCTAGTCGAGCGGACCAGCCCAACCAGCCCTTCGCGCTCCAGCGTTCCCGACGCGAGGGCCCTCAGCAGGGCTGGCGCGCGGCGCTGCACCGCCTGCACATCCCGATCGCAAAGAGCCAAGACGAACTCGAGTACGACCACGACATCGAAAAAATCAACAAGCAGCTCCGCTATGCCAAGGCGATCGGCGTGGCCAGCTTCAAGGGCGGGGTCGGCAAGACCGCTTGCACGATGACACTGGCCTCAACCATCGCCGAACACCGCAACCAGGGCGAAGTTGTCGCGATCGACACCGATCACAACGGCTCGCTCGCCCTACGGGTTAAAGGCGAACAGGAAAGAGACATCAAGCTTTTCGCCGCCGACACCAAGCTGAACTCGGTCAACGACGTCAAGGCGTACATGCTGACCAACCAGCACCGACTGTCGGTCCTCGGGTCCAGCCAATCCCCAGTGGCAGGCCCCTTACAGCCGCAGGAGTATCTACGCACACTGGAGCTCCTGCAACGCAACCACCTCATCGTGGTCGTCGACTTCGACACATCGACAGCCAGCCCCGCGTACGAGACCATCATGAAGAGTCTCGACGCCCTCGTCGTGGTCTGCGCGACCGCACTGGACAGCGCGACCGCCGGACAACACATGATGGAATGGCTACGCGCCCACAACCTCAATGAACTAGCCACGCGCACAATGGTGTTGGTCAATCACCAGAGCCCGGCAAAGCCTTCGCTCGACATCGACGGAACGCTGTCGTACTTCCAAAACAACGAGCAACGCAAAACGCTGGAAATTCCATGGGATGAACACATCGCCGAGGCCGGCCCGATATCGCTGGACCTGCTCAACAAGGCGACCAGACGCCGTTTCGTCAAAGCCGCAGCCCTGCTCATTGACAGCTTGCCATCGACATGATCCAAGAATTCACGGCACTTACCACAACCGAAAACACGGGGGGACACCACAAATGACCGACGTCATCACCGACCGCCAGGCCATCGCCAGTGCCGTCACCGCTGGCCTCGACGAACTCGATGGACTTCGCGACAACTACCTCTCAGCACAACAGCAGGTCGCCGTCGCCGAACAAGCCGCCGAGCAGGCCGCTGATGTCTACGCCGCCAAGATCAATGATGTCCTGGCCACGGGTTGGGCCACCCCCGAAGCACTGGCCCGCCAAGGCCACGAAGTGCCGAAGAAGAAGGCGACACGGGGACGCAAACGCTCCCTTAACGGAGATTCCCCCGAAGCGGCCGCGCAGCCCGAGCTGCAATGACAACCACGCCGGACACCGGACTCAAACTGCAGACCGAAACGGAAGAGAGCTAGCACGTGGCCACCACACAGGCTGAAGCCCGGGTCCAGATCGCAGTCCCAGGACCGACGTCCAATTCGAATGATCCACGGGCACTCGGACATGTCATCGACATTCCCATGCCCAATTACATGACGGTAGGGGACTGCCTCGCCGAGCTGATCCCCTTCCTGCGCCGCGAGCTCAGCCGGGCTGGCAAAGACGTGACATGGCTTGATGACCCCACCGCCCACTGGAGCCTGCGCCGCCCATTCCACTCGCAGCCCCTTGACCCAGAGAAGACCCCCGAGGAAGAAAAGGTCCGGGACGGGACCAGGCTGCTGCTGGTCAAAGAAGACCCGGGGGAGAAGTTCAGCCCACTGTTCGACGATGTCGCCGAGTCCATCACCTATTGGCTGCGCGAACACTTCCCGTCCTGGAACGACAGGATCTCGAGCAAACTCGCTCTCACCGCCCTGCCGGCCGTTATCGCACTCCTGTGCATCCTGGCGACCTATTGGGCCAGCGTCGATGCGCCAGCGTTCAACACCCGCGTGGTCGTGTGCTCAGTGATGACGGTTGGAGCCGTGCTCGCCGCCGCAATCGCGATCGTCGTGATACGTGCAGATAAGCAGAAGTTCCGATCGACCGTCGCACCCTTCCTGATTATCACCTATCTTCTTATCGGCACGGCAGCACTGCTCGTCACTCCGCGCCCTCTGGGGATCTATCAGCTCGTGGTCACCGGCGCAGCACTGTTCACCACTGCCATCTGCCTATCCGTACTCACTCACGCCAGCAACTCCCGTCTGCATTACGGCGTTGCCGCCGCTGCACTAGCAATAACCTTCATCGCCGCCCTCAACATGGCCTACCGCAGTCCCACCGCGGTGCTCGGAGTCCAGCTGGTAACAGTGGGATTCTTGATCGTGCTGATCGCCCCTCGCCTGGCGCTGTCATTGGCGAGGATCTCCCTACCCTATGTGCCAGCCCCTGACGAACGCTATGACTCCGGCGACGGAGTCGGTGACCTCGACGCCGGCAATCTGCCTCGCGAGGGATCAGGCGGCCGGTCCGGCGAATCCATCCTCAACCAGGAAGAACAAATCCTGAACTCCTACGACAGCCATGTCGGGCTTCTCGTCGGCACGCTGGCAGTGCTGTGCGGAACGGGGTGGTTCATCGGCCACAATCTGGACAATCATCACTGGCTGATCTTCTCTTTCGTCATGGTGATCTCACTGGCCCTGGTGTACCGAGGGAAAAGCTACGACGATGCGCTCCTGCAAGCCATCTGCCTCATCGCCGCCACGATCCTGCTCGCATCATTCGGCACGGGATTGATCACCTCAGACAGCCACGAAAACAACCTCACACGGGCCGTCGTCGCCCTGGGTGTCCTCCTGCTGGCGATACTGATCGCAACTGTCTACGCCGTACAGCAACGACGAATTGCCAGCCCGATCGTAAAGCGAGTCATGGAAGTGTTCGAACGGCTGCTCTACGCAACACCGTTCGTGTTCGTCGTCCTCGCCATGGACCTCTACCAGAAGGCCAGGGCACGATAAATGACTGTGCTGCAACGCCTCACCGCGCTCACCGCGACTGCGCTGTCGATCGCCGCAATCGGCTACGCACCCGATTCAGGGGCTATACCGCCACCACAGATCGACCCAGCCGTCGACATCGCCCCTCCAGATGAAGACCCTGCGCCGGCGCTGCCTATGAAGCAACGCACCGTCTGCGCCGCCTCGGCGGTGCTCGCCGACAGTCAATTCGACACCATTCCAGCCAGCGCAGTGTTCCAAGTCGAGGAACTACACAACTTCGCTCGCGGAGACGGCCAAATAGTCGCCGTGATCGACTCCGGAGTCCAGCCAGTCTCGCGCCTACCACGGCTGCGCGGAGGCGGCGACTACATCATGAGCGGCGACGGCCTGTCCGATTGCGACCACCACGGAACTCTCATCGCGGGAATCATCTCCTCCGCACCAGCCCCCGACGACGGCTTTATCGGCGTTGCACCCGGCGCTGAAATCCTCTCGATCCGCCAAACGTCGGCCGCATTCACCGAAGACAAGCCACCCCAGGGCTACAACGAGGCGGACCGGTCCGCTGCGAACCTCTCAGCGTTATCGAAAGCCATCGTGCACGCCGTCAACCTCGGCGCCACCGTCATCAACCTTTCGATCACTGCCTGCGTGGACGCCGGCAGCCCGACCGACCTGCGTGCCCTAGCAGGCGCTCTCTACTACGCGGCGGTCGTCAGAAACGTCGTGGTCGTCGCCGCTGCCGGCAACGTGGGCGGCCAAACCTGCCAACGCAACCCCGGATACGACCCAGCCAATCCCGCCGATCACCGCAACTGGGACGGTGTGATCAGCGTATCGCTGCCGTCCTACTTCTCAGATCTCGTGCTGTCCGTTGCGGGAATGACCCTGACCGGCGACCCCTACGTCAACACGATGCCCGGGCCCTGGGTCGGTGTCGCCGCTCCGGCCATGAACATCATCTCCCTGGACCCGACCGAGCCCACCCCCGGCGCACTAACCAACGCCGGCCTTGTCAAGGACGCCCCGGCCCCATTGAACGGCACAAGCTTCGCCGCCGCGTATGTATCGGGACTGGCAGCCCTCATCCGAGAAAAGTACCCAAAACTCACCGCCCATCAGGTAATCAACCGCATCACCGCCACTGCCCACGCCCCCGCACAGGGACTCAACAACACGATGGGCGCAGGGCCAATCGATCCCGTGGCCGCACTCACCGCACAACTCCCGCCAGGTGACCCCATCGCGCCAGGAGTGCCCAGCGTGCACGCCCCCGCGCCCGCGCCAACCCCAACACCAGACAACGTCGCCCGCGACATTGCCCTCATTGCACTGGCCGCCGCGGCCACCGTGCTCGTCATCACCATGCTCACCGTGTTCGCATTCAGAAAGTCGACACCCAACTCATGAGACGAGACACTCCTTTCGGGCTGCAACTCGGCCTGCCAAATCTCCTATTCCTCGTGGCAGTCGGCATCAGCACGGCTCTGGCCACAGCCCTTACACACCAGGAACGTCTCGGAACCTGGGCCATCGCTGCAGCCGCAGCACTCGCAACCGGAGTCGTGACGTACCGATCACGAACGGCGCTCGGCTGGATCGGCCGCCGAATCTCATTTCGCCGCGCATCCCGCGAAAAGATCTTCGTCGACGAAGCAGACAACACCGGAATCACCTGGGACGGACAGCGCGCTGCTGCCTACATCGAGATCTCACCCCAGCCCTACGAATCCACGATCGTCGGCACAGATCAAGAAACCACGATCCGCAGCCTACCCATTGATGCGATCCGTGAAGAACTGGTCCAGTTCGATATCCGCTGCGATGCAATCACAATCGTCACAATCGGCCACAAATACCACCGACAAACACAACTGGCAACTACCTATCATGCAGCTGTCGGACCAACCCCCGCCCTCCTCTACGGCCGCACCTTCGTGGAAGTAGCCGTAGACCTGAGCCGATCACTCGACAGCGTCTACGCTCGAAGGGGCCACGCCGACGCCCGGACCGGAATAAGCCGAACCGTAGCCGTCGCCGCAGAACGCATCCGCCGCCGTATCGCCAGCTCCGGCTGGAAGGCCAAACTACTCAACCGCGCCGAAATAGACGCACTCAACCTCAACAGCGCCACCAACCTCCTGCCAGCGCTGGAGGCCGAACACTGGGGAGCATGCGGCCCAGCCACCATGCGCGCCATCAGCTACACCCCAGCACGCAGCGCTTGGACAACCGACAACTACCGCGAATGGTGCCGTGTCAACACACACCGGCACGTACAAGTCCTACGTCTGGACCGCCGCCGCGGCATCGACCACGCCGAAATGTACTACGGCTATCTCACCTCCGATCCCAATGCGCTGGAAACCGTTTCAGCCCTAGGCCTTCGGCGTGAGTACGGCCAACAAGGAGACATCCTCACCGCCGCGCTTCCCGCCGCCCGCACAGTACGGCCCACTGCTATCCCCGGCAAGGACATCCCTGAAGGCACTGCGTTTCCCATCCCGCTTGGCGCCGCCGGAATCGGAACCTTCATAGGCCACACCAAGACCCGAGCCCAAGTCTTCGTCAACTTCAGCACCGGCGCCGAACCGTTCTACCTCATCACCCCCGCAGCCATGTGCCAACAACTACTCCTACGCCTTGCAACCAGCGGCCGCAGCATAGACATCACCTTGCCCGGCGACGAATGGAGCCGCTTCGCCACGCAGATCGGCGCCACCTACCACCAAAACTCAGACGCCGACATCATGGTCTGCACTGAAGACTCCGTCACAGACCCGACCCATCCCACCCAGGTCCGCTTGGTATGGACGACCAAACCCTCCATCACCCCACAACACGCCATCATCGCCGGCCGCGACGAATGCACCCTGCACTCGCCCCAACGTCAAATCCGCTACCACTGGTCGGTATCGACCGCCGAAGAGGCACTGTTCACCATCGGCGCGTCCCGCCACGCAGCACCACCCCCGCCATCTGTCCCCGGTCCGCCCCGGCAATCAAGGCACGCGCGGCCTGCCACCTGACCCCGGTATCTGGCGGCATCGCCGGCTAACGCAACGCGGATGCAGGAAGCCACTGCCGAAACACACTTCGAAAACGTGTTAATCCCGACTCTGATCATCTAGGCCGACCACACTCGGAAGATGTGCCGCCTTTACTGGGCGCGATGGACAACATGTGATCTGTGGGGGACAGCAATGGCCAGCAATCGACCGCTAGCGCGAACAGCGCACGGCGCCAAACGCGATCCCGCCGAGCAGGCCGCCGACGCCCGGCGCGCGTTCGATGCCCTGCAAGCCCGCCATCCCGCGGCAATGGCCGCTGCTGCACACGGCCGCCGCCTTGAAGTGCTGGTGGCGCGAATGTCCAACAGCACCGCCTCGCTGGCCGAACTCGCCAGCCAGATGTCGCCGCCGATGACCAGAAGTGCATTCGCCGGCCAGCTGCGCCGCGCGCACACCATGTCCGAAACCCAGGCGTTGCGGCCGCCGCTGAGACTACGTAGCCCCGCCGAGCAGGCTGCCGACGCCCGGCGCGCGTTCGATGCCCTGCAAGCCGGCCAGCCTGCCGGACTTGCCGATACGGTATACCGCCGGTACATCGAAGTGCTGACCGCGCGAATGTCCAACAACGCCGCGTCGCTCGCGGAACTCGCCAGCCAGATGTCGCCACCAATGACCAAAGATGCATTCGCAGCCCACCTGCGCCGCGCGCACTCCGTCGCCGAAAGAGTGATTCTGCGAGCAGAGCGCAAAGCACACGGCGATATGCAGGCCGCAGGCCGCGTCTCGCTGGCCTCGCCGGAAAGTCGGATCACATGACGCTTCAGAACGACGCCCCGGGACTGCTGTTCTCAGAGATCTTGACTCTGATCGCGCACCACGCGACAGCCGCATCCGAACTTGCGATGCGGTTCCAAGATGACGGCGCGGACTTCAGCGGTGATCTTGCGAGGAACCCCGGTCGTTCACGGTCGGGAGGAATCGCATCTTCATCGTGGTGTCGGCGCGTAGCGCAGGCACCTTGGGCTAGTTGGGGCGCTTCTGGTTCTCGATGTAGTCCTTGACCACTGAGAGTGGTGCACCGCCACAGGATCCGGCGAAGTACGAGGGCGACCAGAAGTGTTGACCCCACAAGTATTTGCGGATGTGAGCGGGAAATTCCTGGCGTAGGTGTCGGGCGGAGACACCTTTGAGGCTGTTGACCAGTCGCGAGAGCGCGACTTTGGGTGGGTAGTGCACGAGCAGGTGAACATGGTCGGTTTCTCCGTTGAACTCGCGAAGCTCGGCGCCGAAGTCGGCGCAGACATCGGCCATGATCTGTTCGCACCGGTGCAGGATCTCGTCGGTGAACGGACCGCGACGATACTTTGGTGTGAAGACCAAATGGGCGTGAAGGTTGTAGACCACCGATCGTCCCCTGCGAACATCTGGATCTGGTTCCCACCGTGGTGACATAGACCAATGTTAGATTGTGGACGGACGAGCGGAACGAGCGCTGTCGGTGGTCACGGTTAGGGTGCGGGTATGAAGCAGGTGGTGCAGGTTCGACTGGAGGCTGATGCCGGCCAGTTGGATGCGCTGGTCCGCACTGTGATCGTGTGTAACGACACCGCGAACCTGGTATCGGCCATCGCGCACCGCGAGCGGGTGTTCCGGGGCCGGGAGCTGCGGGCGATCACCTATGCCCAGGCTCGCCAGCACGCCGGACTCGGCGCCCAGGTGGCCCAGTCATGTATTCGCAAGGTCGCAGACGCCTACACCACGTTGAGAGCGAACGTGCGCAACGGCCGGTACGGCAAACCTGGCAGCGCGCGCCGACAGAAGGCGGAGGCGAATCCGATCCGGTTCGGATCGTTATCGGCGCAGCCTTTCGACGACCGCTGTCTTTCCTGGGCACATGACGCCGACAGTGCTACCGGTGGTGCAGTGTCGATCTGGACCGTCGATGGCAGGTTGAAGAACCTGCAGTTCACCGGCGAGTCCGGCCAGATCGCGCTGCTGCGCGCGTATCGCAGCGGCGAAACCGATCTGGTGATCCGCCGCCGCCGGCGCGGTGGAGGCGGGCTGGTGGCGTATCTGATCGCGACTATCGACCTGCCCCAACCGGCGGTGCGCACCGGCGAACACCTGGACACCGAGTCTGGGTGGATCGGGGTCGATATGGGGGTCGAGAACATCGCGGTCACCAACGACCGACCCCTGGCGCGGGAGTTGATGGGCACCTACGGCGCCGGCGCCCCGGACGGGGCGGCCGGGCGTGGCAGCGTGAAAGACCGCCGCACCCGCAACCGCGAACTGCGCCACAAACTGCAGAAGAAGAACACCAAGTCGGCGAAACGGCTGCTGCGCAAACGCGCCCGTAAAGAAGCCCGCTTCGCCGCGGATGTCAACCACCAGATTTCGAAGAGGATCGTGGCCGAGGCTGAACGCACCGGACGCGGAATCGCGGTCGAGGAATTGACCGGGATCCGTGAACGGGTACGGCTCCGCAAGCCCCAGCGCGCCACACATGCCAGCTGGGCCTTCGCCCAACTCGGGGTGTTCCTCACCTACAAAGCAGCTCGTGCCGGTGTGCCGATCGTCCAAGTGGACCCGGCCTACACCAGCCAGCGCTGCACGGTCTGCGGCCATATCGACAGACGCAACCGGACCAGCCAGGCCCGGTTCGTTTGCCGGGACTGCGGATACACCGCAGAACACGCAGATATCCTCGGCGCCGACAACATCGCGCACCGAGCACCAACCACCTGGGCCCAGTCAACGGTCCCCAGCGCGGCGTGAAGCGTGGCAGCCAGTCACGAACAACAGCTGCAAGCCTGGCCATTCATGGCCAGGTAGTTGACTCACCACATGAACCGCATCGATGCCATGCGTGCTGCGATCGCTGCACACCTAGGCGCCGAGTCGACACCTGCGACTGCCGACTTTCCCTGGCCAGAGGGCGTCCCGCGGGTGTGCCTCTTACCCACTGGAGTGCCACCGCTGCTCAGAACACCGTGCCTGGCGATAGAGGGCAACCCGGGCACGTTCGAGGCCCGCAGCCAGGACGGGGCCGGCTCGTATCCGCTTGACCAGCTCCCGGTCGATGCTTACCCCTTGGCGCCGAGCGAACACATCCAACGAAATTGATGAAATATCCGGTGGCAGTGCGCGTATCCGCACTTTGGTAAGCGCACGATGCGCGAAAGCTGTCGTCGCAATGTATGCCGGCGGTCGGCCACGTGGGAAGAACGGGGGAAGCAGTGACGGACAATCGGTTCAAGGTCGGGGACCTGGTGCAGATCAAGCACGAGTACGAGGTGATCGGCAACCCGAGCCTTTTTCGTATCCGCAGCATCGCGGCAGGCAAAGCAGTGCTCGGACAACTCGGCGATAACGATGACGAGTACCACGGCCTCGACACCGAGATCGACCTCGATGATCCGGAACTGATCGCGCCGCACCCAGAAATCCTTGCGATGTACTCACGGCACGTCGTCTGACCCAGCACCGGTCTGGTACCGGCATGGTACCAATAAAATGGTACTATTGGAGTATCACTGTCGGGGAAGGAAGCCATGCCCGCCCTCAATGTCGAGTTCACTGAAGAAGAACTGGCGGTCGTGCGGTCCGCGGCCAGCAATGCCGGCGCGTCGATGCGGTCGTTCGCCAAGCAGGCGATCCTTGACAAAGCCCGCGATCGCCATGGCCGAATACAAGCACTAGCCGACGAGATCGCTGTGCGCTCGAACGAGTTGAACAAGCGACTCGCATGACCGATATTCCGAGCACCGGCGAGGTACTGATCGCCGCCGAACGTGCATGCGGATTCCGCCCCTTGGTACGGGACCCGGGCTTGTTCGAATCGAGCCTGTTGCGCCCGGCAACAACCCTGCTCGGTGAGGACGCCTACCCCAGCGTCTGGGACAAGGCCGCCGCGCTACTGCACTCACTAGCAAGCACTCAATCGCTCGCCGACGGCAACAAACGCACCGCCTGGGCGGCATGCTGGCTGCTGCTCGGCCTCAACGGCCACCACGTCTCGCCGACCCTCGACGTCGATGCCGCCGAGATACTTGTTCTTTCCGCGGCCTCCAACAAACTGACGTGGGAACACATCACCACGCAACTACCAACCTTCGCCCAATGAAAATCACCAAACCACCTGAAGGGCAACGACTATGAAATTCGGAATCCAGGAAGGCGCATTCACCGGCAAGCTCAACGTTGGCTTGCTCAATTCCCGTAACACGAGCTTCCTCGCCGGAGAAGACATCGTCGACCCCGACACCGGTGAACTCGTAGCCGGCATGGAGGACTACCTATCCACCCTCCACCACGAAGACTGCACCGACATGGCTATCAGGGTCGTCGCCGAGCACATCATCAAGCACTACGGTGGCCGCCTTGCCATCGACTACAAAGACGGCACAGCATTCGAGATCGAGATCAACAACACGACGACAGCCCGGCCCGCATGAACCGCACCAGCCCCGCACGCAACGAGATGAGCGTGGACCATCGGGAACGCCCGTGCCGACCCGCGGCGGCCGTCATGATCGACGACCCAGACAGCCGTGACCTCGACGATGCCATCACCGTGCGATCCACACCCTCCGGTTGGACCGCCACCGTGCACATCGCCGCCGCCGCGGATGCGATCGCCGCCGACAGCCCCACCGACCACCGGGCCCGCGCCAGCATCGAGACCACATACCTCCCACACAAGACGACTCCGATGCTCGGCAACCTCGAACGCGCCGCAACGCTGTCCGCTGGCCAGCCCCGCTCCGCGCTGTCGGTCTCAGCCACCTTCGACACTGCCGGTACCTGCACCACCACCGAACTCACCCGCACCCACCTGCCCGCCGGCACCTGCATCCGACTTCCCTACAGCCGAGTACCGAAAGTCCTCGCCGACACCAGCCACCCACTACACCAACAACTCACGGCCGCACACCAGCTGGCCGACACACTGCTCGCCGCCCGCCGAGCGGCCGGCGCCCTCGCCGTCTACGACCTCAACCACGGGTTCGCCATATCCGAGGAAGGGGCCATCACCTACATCCCGCAACAGCAACGCAACGCGGGCTACGTCATCGTTCAGGAACTGATGATCGCCGCCAACAACGCGATCGCCTCATGGTGCATCGACCGCGACCTGCCCATCTTGTTCCGCAACCACCGCACCAACCTGACCAGCACCAATGGCGCAGACCTCACCGCCGACATCGCGGCCAGCCTGCACGACCCCGAACTGTTCGACCACCTACGTGAACGCATCAACCGCACCATGGGGAAGGCCACCTACGCGTCGACACCGCGCGGCCACCACGGCCTACGCCTCATGGCCTACACCCACGCAACCTCACCGCTGCGCCGCTACGCCGACCTCGCCACTCAGCGCATCATCCTCGACTACCTCGACGGTCGCCCCAGCCCGTACACCCTCGCCGAGCTCGAAGACATCGCCAACCACATCAACACCACAACCGCGCGTCGGCGCCTGGACCGCGACGACCACTTCAAACAGCAACGCCGCAAAGAGGCCGCCGCGCACATCCTCGACGGCACCTACCAGAACCTCGACCCAAAGCAATGGCGGAAAATGTTCGACCTAATGACCAAAATTGCACCCACACAAGGAATCGAAGCCGAACTCCACCGCCGCCTTGACGAAGAACTCCTGCTGCCCAACGATGTCGCCCGCCTGGCCACCGCCGGGCCAGCCTGGCAAAGCATCCAACGGCGCCTCTACCCGAAGATCCAAGCTGCACACCCTGAATTCGGGCCCAGCGCGATCAACGGATGGAGACAAATCATCGGCCACACCGCCCCAATCGAGATCGACGAGACCAGAGATCCCAGCAGACCGACCCACCAGCCGCTCTTCGCTGCCCGCGCGCGTACCGGCGATCTCATCGGCCGCTGGCAGACCGGCAAATCCAAGAAAACGGCTCAAGCCGACGCAATGTGGGACCTGCTCGCCGTCATCGGCGGCCACAGTCCCTCCGGCTCAACCGGTGACGAACCACCGGCGTGGGAGCCAGCACCGACTACTGCACCGGCCGCCACAACCGACACGAACTCCGCCGCTACAGTGACCCCAACGCCCACATTTGCGGCTCTTTCAGACTCACTGCGCACTCACCTGGCCGGTATCAGCGGTAAGAAACGATCCAATGCTCTCAGCAACCCAGTCGGCTGGCTCGCCAGCCTGAGCATGACCCACAACCTCGGTGATGTCGACTACCACTACCAGAGTGAAGGCCCAGCACACGCAATAACATTCACTTGTACCGCAACCATCGCAGGACACACCTCGACAAACACGGCCACCGCCAAGAACGCTGCTCGCGTCGGCGCTGCCACAGCGCTCGTCGAAGCCCTCATCGCCGGGACTGGCACCATTGCGTCCCAAACGGACAATCTGAGATGAACACGCAGCTCGACTGGCCAATCAACACGGTCCGCTGGACTATCGCTGTCACCAGCCAGAATCGCCACCACTGGGTCGCTGCAGGTACCCGAGAAGGCTCAACCGATTTAGCGGTCGAGCAGATCCCGATCGAGTGGATACCCGAACCACCCGCCCCGGGACCCGGTTACGACTTCGAATACACACGACTCTCCGGACGCACCGGGGTGGTGCTGGTTGGCGTGCGCACTCCGAGCGGGACCCGATACGGCCTTGACGAGGCCGCGATCATCGATCGGCAACGCACCGGAAGGATCGAAGACGCGCTCAGCGAGGTGTCCACGCTCGGCTGGGCCGCCGGATATCTTCTCGGTGCCGCCCAAGACGCCTGGCGCCTGGTAGTCGCAGGACCGCGCAAGGCTGCCGCGGCAGCGCTTGATGACGGTACCGGCGCGGACATGCAAAATGCCCTCCGGACAGTTCTCACCTCCGCCGCCAGACACGGATGGTGGCCCCAAGACCCCGACGACATCCGCTTGACCAACGATGACACCTACGTCGGTTACCTGAAAATCCCTCTCGCACAGCGGCATGCACGGGCACCCATTCCGGGATTAACAGCCGGGGCCACCTCGGCCGAGGTCTACCAACACCTTGCCAGCTTGTGGGAACATTGACCCGACTCCATCCCGACACCGACTCTCAAGCGGAGAAGCACGTGGTGAACGACGATCTCAGCGCCAAGGCGGCGCGGCACCTGGCAGCGCGTCTCACCGATTCCGGGACTGAGATCTCCACTGACCGAGTGCAAGAGCTCGCGGCGGGCCGGCCGGCCACAGATGGCGAAGCCGACGCAATCAGCCAACTAGGTCTTCTAATGATGGCCGAATACAGCAACCGCGGCGGCAAAGAGTGGGCACTGGTCGGCCAGCCCCTCGACGGCGCATCAGCCGACGACGCAGTTGCCAGGATGCTGCGGTTCTGCGGCCGACTCCTGGGCCGTGCGGAGTGAACCACCGATCGGGTTGGTCGTAGTGCGGCGGACCCCGGCTTCTGCCGTGGGGAGGACGTCAAATTAGATCCTCCGGCCGCCCGGACCGACCTATTCAGCGGTGTGCCCCGCCGTCCTGCGACCCTTTTCCATCGGGCCCAGCGCAGGTCACACCGAGTGCCGCGATCAGGGTGTCGCGCTGCGAGTCGGTGGCGGTGAGCGCACCTTGGCGCATCATCTGGTAGGCGCTGGCTTGCGCCAGAAGCAGATAGGGGGAGTAGTCGGCGCGGGGATCCATCGTGGCGACGACATCGACCGGGCCAGCTTGCTCACTAAGACCAGCCGTCAGCCGCTGGTACGCCGCCGCGAACGTATCGACGTTGGTGATCACCGGATCGTCGGGATGGGCAAGCCGGTATAACACCCAGCCCTGCGCAACTGCCACATCGCCACCGATCGGGATCTGATCGATGATGGCCCGCGCGATCGGGGTCGGCCGGCCATCGTCATCGAGCCCCGGGGCCGGCGGCCCCTCGGCCAGCTGCTCAGCTGGCTCCGGCGCGCCACCAGTACCTTCATCGCCGGCGGCAGGCTCAACAACCGGATCTACTGTTGGTGCGACTGTTTGGGTTACCGATGGAGGCTTCACGCAGATATCGGGCACCGGTACCTGCCACGTCTGGTCACCACGCCCACCGAACAGCCACGCTGCGGCCGTGTCAGCGACCGTGATCGGGAACTGCGCAAAGGCGCCCATCGTGAGGACCACAAATAGCATCACTGCAGCGGCCGCAACGAGCACGAACCACCGGCGCCGCCCACCTCTGCGCCGGCGCATCGCCAACGCCAGAAGGGGCGCTCGCCGCGCCGCCGCTAAAACGCCCCCTCGAACCGCACGAATAACGCTGGCATGCATACCGCAACACTAAACTTCTGTTTACAGCAGGCCGCCCAGCTGCGCGACGTGTTGGACTGATTTTGATGGAGGGAGCATCCGTGGTGGTCACGGAACCAGAAGCCGATGAGGCACAGTTCGACCAGCGCCACCTGATCGAGCTCTACAAGCGGGGTTTGATAAACGAGCTGCCCTACGAACTGGGCCCGATGCCGGTAGTCGACACCAGCCCCGCTGTGGCCGCTGACCTGAGTCGCTGGAACATTGTCGACTCCTCAACTGGAGCCCTCACTCCTGCGGCCGCCGAGACCCTCGCCGGCCTGGTCAACTACGAATGGGCGGTGTGGGGCATCGTCCTGCTCTACAACGAACGACAAGCGATCGTCTCCGACCTGCCCAGCGAATTCGTCCAGTACGGCGTTCACTTCGCGCAGCGCGCCGTTCCGAGGGTGACGTTCCTGATCGGGATGCGGGAGCAGACCCTGACGACGGCGACGTTGGCCGCTGGCCGGATGGTCATCACATCGGATCTCGTCCGCGGCGGCGAACAGCAGGCATATGCCGATACTGCGGCGATAGTGTCTGCCATCCTCGACCCCCAACAGGTCTGGAATCCCTACCCGATGCAAGAGCTGGCAATCCCGGCCGCAACGGCCGACGCCCTCAAAGGAGACCGTCGCGAGGAGTTCGCCGACGACGACAAGTTCGTCGACGCCGTCGATGCCACCAGCACAGGCCTCAAGGAGGCAAAACTAGCCACACCGACGGTACGAGCACTGGTTGAGCTCCTCGAACGGGACAACGTGGCCGTCGCACAACTGTGCCTGACGCGCCGGACCCCGCTGGGTAAACGCACTGCCCGCAACAACGCGGCCGGCGTTCTGTTCTTCGCAGGAGACAAGGACGGGGTCGTGGTCAGCTACCCGACACGCGCGATCGACGGCCGCCCGTGGATCACTTACGAGCCGGCAACCGCGGCGAGCATGACCCGTGCGATCGCCGCGCTCCACACGGGCCTTGAGAACGCAACGGAGGATGACGTGACCATTGCCTGAAAGCCCAGCATAAACACACAAAACAAAACGCCCGACTATCGTCAATTACGGGGTGGCGAGTGCGTCAACATCGACTATTGTGGGTGATCATCATGCGACCCACCTTCTCGTGGGAAAGGGGACTGAGGGGACATGCTTTTTGGAATGACAAGCCTGGCCGGCATGGGAGGCTCAGTAGCTGTTCTGCAGGGCATCCAGGCCCAACTCATGGCCATGACAGCCGCGAACTCGGCCACCGCGATGGCTGTGACACCGCCCGGCAATGAGGGCGCATCCGCGCTGGCCATGGCCAAGCAGCAGGCCAACGCCGCCGAGTTCGGCGCAATGTTCGGGGCGGGCCTGGAGCAGATGCAAGAGCTCCTAGTCTCGCTGACCGCATCCACGGCGGCCACCGGGCTCAGCGACGCAGCCAGCGCAGCAAGGGTCTAGGCCGAGCAGCATAAGCAGCCCACCACTGCATAGAGCCGCCCCTGCCCCACCTGTTCCTGCACGGCGCTCAGTGGTCACGAGACTCACCGAAGGGGGACCGCCTTGACGACAGAGCCGTGGGGCGGCTACATGCCTGAAATCAACGCCGGACGATTGGAGACCGGCACCGGTGTGGCCACCTGGATGGCGTCGGGTGCGATGTGGACCGACTTCACCGCACTAGTCGGCGAAGCGATGGCCGTCATGGTTGGCGAACTGGCGACTATCGGCGTCAACTGGAACGGCACAGCGCCGATCCAACTGACCGGAGTAACCGGACCATTCATGGCCTGGTTGGCCGAGATGGAAGTCATCGCAACCTCCAACGCACTGGCCTGCTTCGCAGTGGCTTCCGCCTACGCCACCGCCCAAGGCGCGATGGCCCCAGTTCCCGAAGTCAACGCCAACCGGATCTCCGAGGCCATCGCCGTAGCCACGAACTTTCTGGGAGTCAACAGCGGGCTCATCGCCGCCCTGAATGCCGACTATGCCCGGATGTGGGGCCAAAACGGAGCCACGATGATGACCTACGACGAAGCATGCCAGGCCGCCACCATCCCCAGGCCCGTGTCCCCCCCACCGCCGTTGGCCAACGCCGCGAGTTCTGGCGCGATGCTCGGCGAGGTCGCTGCCCAACAAGCCATCAACCAGGGCATCGGCGAGAGCACCGACGCCGCCACCCAGGCCCTCAGCCAGGGAGTGGAAGACGCAAGCAGCGGGGCACAGGCAGCTGGATCCCCCGAATCGATGATGTCGAGCATGCTCGGGTCAGTCGGACAGTTCGCCAACATGCCAAGCCAAATGGGCAGCAGCCTTACCCAGCCGCTGAATTCGCTTACCCAGCCCATCAATTCACTGACCCAACCCTTCCAGTCGCTGATGGGGCAACTAGGCGGCCAAACCACCGACGCCGGAAGCTTCGGACTTACCGGCCCGCCGTCGGCGGCGTTCACCGGATTCAATTCAGCGGCAGACGCCGGCGGCGCATCAGCCGGCGGCGGCGGAATACCATTGGGCGGCGGACTCGGCGGCAGCATGCTCGCCCATGGCTCCTACATGGGCGCCTCCGGTGCACCCGTCAAATCCGGTCAAGTCTTCACCGGCGTCTCAACCAGACCTACGATGGGCACCGTTGCGCCAGGCGGATTCGGCGGCGGCGCTGCCGGCGGCGGCGGAATCGCCCCGATGATGCACGGCGCCGGATCCGGCGGCACCAACCGCCCTGGGGCCGCCGTCATCTCCACCGGCAAGAACACAGAATCCGAAGTCGCGGCCCGCGAGGCCAGAGCCATGTTCCGCTGATTGAAAATCCAATAATGAACCCGACATCGCCCAACCGCCGCTGGTGGCTCATCGCTGCGTTCGCTACGCTCGCCGCCTGGCTGGTCGGCGCCTACCTACCCGCGACCTCGAACCTGTGGGTTCACCTGAATCTCATCGCCCCAGCCGGCCACCACCACCTGCTGACCTTCCCGCTGGCTTACCCCGCGGTCGGCGTGGACCTCCATACCCTCGCCTCCCTTACCGGCCTCATCATGACCCTGGCGGCGGCGGTCCGCTGGATCACCTACCTCGAACACTTCACCCCCCAGCCCCCCCAACAACTACCGGCAGGAGAACCGGCACCCCGATCCGCCGCGCCAACACCCACACCCGGGCCGTAACGCGTCACAATGGATACCTAAGCCAGCAACCACAAGCCAGGGGGAAAACGACATGGCAACAGATAATCCAGCCAGCAACTCGGCAGCTCCAGTTACCTCCGCGAACCTGGACAACCTGCGCACGGTTTCAGCACAACTCAGCAGTGTCGCCGAGGACCTCGCCGCCGTGCTGCCGCAGATCAAGGAAGTCATCAGCGCAGTCCAACAAGAGGCATCCCAGCAAAACCAGACGACAGACGGCGCCCCGTCGCCCTACTACTCGCCACTGCTGGATTCGCTGGCCACGGTCGGCCGCAAAGTCCATCAAAACATTGAGCAACTTCACCAGAACGTCACCGGCGACGCCACAGCCCTGAAGACCATCGCCGACGCCATGGGCCAAAGTCGCGACAACTCCGTCCAGCGAGTCAACGAGATCTGACGATCGCCCCGCCACACCGCTCCGCAACTACCACCGCGAGCACCCCTAGCAACCCATGCGCACATAGCTCACCTAGCATGTATAGCACGTAAAGATATGCGTTACCGGCTAGGCGGTGCAGGTCTATGCAACGCTCCCCGCTGACCACGCTCACGGCGGGCCTGGCCGCCCGACACCGATACGCCCCCAAAGACCAGAGCGGCCAGGGACAACACCACATCAGCGCTCCGTCTTCAGCGAGACTGGGGCCGGCCCCACGCAGCTCTCGGCTCCGATGGCAACGGACTACAACAACCATCGAATCGGACCGCACACCCCAGACATCCCGAGGGAATCGCCGGCCGAACAATAACGTCATGTGACGAAACGGCGGCCACACCGGAATGCCTCCGGGGGAGGGGCCGCCAACACCCATAATCGCCACCTCGTGTCCGTTCTCATTGAATCTGGGGCACATTTACTAGTCTGACCTGCATTGCCCCAGATTGGATGAGAATTTCGATCGCGACGTTTCTCATTGAATCTGGGGCTACCCTGCTTCCGCGCCCGGCTGCGAGCGCAGCAGGGTAGCCGGAATGGTCTCCTGTCGATTCCGTTGGCTCGGGTACGTCTTCGGTATAACTACTGTGATCGTGTCTCTCGTGACACACGATCATGATTCTGTGGTGCGCTCGCTCGTGTTGGTAGTTCGGGTGCCGGCTGCGGCCTTTGAGCACCTTGGCCACCGCCCGTTTTAGATTGTCATAGCGGATACGGGCCGGGACATCACCAAAGTGGTTGAACGCCAACACATGCCGATGCAGGAGCGCCTCCTGGCCCTGAGTGGTGAAGTTGCTCCGAGCTAGAGGGCGAACGCTCCGCCTTTGATGAGGATGAGGGCCCCGATTGTGATCAGTGCAACGGGCAGAACGATGTGGCCCCAGCGTGAGAGTGCTTTGGCGATGATCGGGTGGGAGGCGAAATATCGGCCGGCCGCGCACCAGATGGCCACACCGATGAGGAACACGATGATGTAAACACCGATGGTGGCGATCGTTGAGACGGCGAAGATCGGAACGTACACGCCGATGTTGTCGCCGCCGTTGGCGAAGGTGATGACTGCGACCTGCCAGGTGCCAGGCGTCAACAGTGTTGCGGGATCATCGGTCGGCGCCGGTTGGGTGCGGCGATCCCGCCAGGCCAGCCATGCCGCCCGCAGCCCCAACACGATGGGCAGCAGCCCGAAGTACGGCAGTGCGGCTGGAGGAAGCAGCGTGGCACCCAGGAGTGCGCCGCCGACCGAAACTGCCAAGATGGCGGTGAAGCCGAGGTACTGACCGGCGGTCACTCGGATGGCTGCGCCACGATGACCGGGCGCCTGGCCGAACATCACCGCGAGGACCACGATGTCGTCGATATTGGTGATGGCGAAGGTGGCGATCGCCTGAACGAGTGTGGCTGGGCTCAGCACGGCCAATGCGACCAGCTTCGAGTGAAATCCCACCGCATCGGGTGAGCCTACTGCTCAGCAGGCCCCGCGCTCCCGCGCACCAACGACCTCCAGTGGGGCGGAAATTCATGACGACTGCCGGGGTCAACGGACTTGACGAAATACATGCCTCCGGTGCCACGGAGGTGGCTCCTAGAGGTATCGACATACGTCATCGGCGCTGCATGATTCCGGGTCGACGCTTTCGGCGCCCTGCCGCAGCCGGGCGATGGTCTCGCGCAGTGCCACCAGTGCGCTGATCTGCTCGTCGAGGTCGGTCAGTCGGATGTCGAGCAGGTCGCGCACGTGCGTGCACGGCGCGTGGCCGCTGTCACGGATGTCGAGGATCTGCCGAATCTGGGCGAGGCTGAACCCGGCGGCCTGTCCCCGTCGGATGAAGCCGACCCGGGCGATCGTGTCGGCGGCATAGTCGCGATACCCCGCCGGGGAACGTTCGGCGGGCGGGAGCAGGCCTTCGTCTTCGTAGTAGCGCAGCGTCGCGGTGGTGGCCCCGGTCGCCTCGGCGAGCTTCCCGATTCTCACGATGTCTCCTCAGAACACTTGACCTTCAAGCCTACTTGAAGGTCAAGGATGGGTGCATGAGTCAGGGATTGGACCTCGCGGTCATCGGTTCCGGCGGCGCGGCGATGGCCGCGGCGATCCGCGCTACCGCGCTCGGCAAGTCCGTCGTCATGATCGAGCGCGGCATCTTCGGTGGCACGTGTGTCAACACCGGCTGCGTGCCGTCAAAGGCCCTGATCGCAGCGGCCGAGGCCCGGCATACCGCAGCCGACACTGCCCGGTTCCCGGGGATCGCCACCACGGCCGGCCCGGTGGACATGGCGGCCCTGATCGCCGGCACGCACGATCTGGTGGAGTCGCTGCGCTCAGAGAAGTACCTCAACGTGGCCGAATCGTATGGCTGGCAGCGCATTCAGGGCCAAGCGCGGTTCGCCGGAACCCCGGACGCGCCCGTCATCGAGGTCGGCGATGCCACCATCGAGGCCGAGCACTACCTGATCGCCACCGGCGCGAACCCAGTCATCCCGCCCGCATTCGAGGGCGTCGCCTACCTGACCTCGACCACCGCGATGGAAGTCACCGAGGTCCCGGAGTCGCTGCTGGTGATCGGCGGCGGCTACGTCGCGTTGGAGCAGGCGCAACTGTTCGCCCGGCTCGGGTCAACGGTGACGGTGCTGGTCCGCTCCACGCTGGCATCGAAGGAAGAGCCGGAAGTCGGCATGGCGCTGCTGGAGGTGTTCGCCGACGACGGCATCCGGGTGGTGCGCCGCGCCACGGTGAGCGAGGTCGAGCAGGCCGACGATCAGGTCACGGTCACCGCGACCATCACCGGCGGAACGCAGCAGTTCCGTGCCGCGAAAGTCCTCGTCGCCACCGGCCGCCGTCCGAACACCGACGGCCTGAATCTCGAAGCGGTGCAGGTCAAAACCGGCGAGAACAACGAGGTCGTGGTGAGCGACGGGCTGCAGTCGTCGAACCCACGGATCTGGGCGGCCGGCGACGTGACCGGGCACCGCGAGTTCGTCTACGTCGCCGCCCATCACGGCGCGATGGTCGCCGACAACATCTTCACCGACGCCGGCCGCAGGGTCGACTACCGCCATCTGCCCCGCGTGACGTTCACCAGCCCCGCGGTCGGTGCGGCCGGGACGACCGAGGCCGAGCTCCTCGCCGCCGGGACACGGTGCGACTGCCGGGTGCTGCCGCTAAAACATGTGCCGCGTGCGGTGGTCAACCGAGACACCCGCGGTTTCATCAAACTCGTCGCCGACGCCGGCACCGGCCGCATCCACGGCATCACCGCCGTCGCCAAGGATGCTGGCGAGATCGCCGCCGCCGCGGTCTACATCCTCGACGCCGCGATGACCGTCGACCAGGTCGCCGGGTCCTGGGCCCCGTATCTGACCATGGCCGAAGGCATCAAAATCGCCGCCCAGTCCTTCAGCGCCGATATGTCCCGACTGTCCTGCTGCGCATCCTGACGCATGGCTCACTCGAAAGGTTCCTGATGCCCAATTTCCTTGACCGCCTGACCATTCCGGAAGAGTCCGGGCTCGACCCGACGATGCTGGTGCCGTTGCTGCGGCTGCTCGCCGCCGGCGAGCCGGTCACCGTGGAGGCGCTCGCCGCGGCCGTCGGCCTCCCGGTTGACGAGGTGACCCGGCGTCTGGCCGCGGTACCCGACACCGAATACGACGAGCAGGGCCGCATCGTCGGCCAGGGCCTGACCCTGCGCCCGACCCGCCACCGATTCACCGTGGCCGGCCAAGAGCTCTACACCTGGTGCGCCCTGGACACCCTCATCTTTCCCACCATCCTGGACCGGCCCGCCAGCATCGAATCCGAATCACCCGTCAGCGGGCACCCGATCAGGGTCTCGGTCGGCGAAAACGGTGTCACCAGCGTGCAGCCCGAGACCGCGGTGGTCTCGCTGGTCAACCCCGACGACCTCACCTCGATCCGGTCCTCATTCTGCAACCAGGTGCACTACTTCACCTGCGCGCAGGACGCCGCGCCGTGGCTCGCCGAGCACCCCGAAGGTCAGATCGTCAGCGTCGCTGAGGCCCACCAACTCGGCGCAGCCCTGACCACACAAATCCTTACCCAGCTCCATACCCCGCCAACTGCCCACCCCGGCTGCTGCAGCTGACCAGCCGCACCCAACCTGATGAGGAGAAATCAATGAATCAACGTCCACGAAGAAATCCCGTGCTGCTGGGTGCGGCAGCGGTGCTGGTGACGGCCCTGTGTTGCGCCGCGCCAGTCCTGATCGCCGGCGGCGCGCTCGCCGCCGTGTGTGGACTGCTCGAGAATCCATGGGTCATCGGGGCAGCCGTCGCGCTGCTGCTGGCGGCTGTGGTCGCCTTCGCCCGCCGCGGTCAACGCGGCGATCACTGCTGTCCCGCCGACAGCCATTCACCCGCGACGCACACGCTCGACGACCTGACGAAAGGAAGCATCGACAATGTCTGAAACGCGTTCGTTTACACCCCACAGGTGGGCGGGCGTTACGGCTGTGATGCTGGCAGCGGGCGCGCTGACCGCGTGCGGCCAATCGGCCACAACCAGCAATCCGACCTCACCGCCACACGCCAACGCCACAACCCAGGCGACGGCGGCGACACTGACCACGGTGGACGGCAAAACCGTCGAACTGCCCGCTGCCGCCCCGACCGCGATCCTGTTCTTCTCCTACGGGTGCGGCGAATGCGTCGGCGGCGGTAAATCCCTGGCCGCTGCTCGGGCGGCCGTGGAGAAAGCCGGAGGCAGCGCCAAGTTCCTAGCCGTCGACATCGTCCCCACCGAGAAACCCGCCGATGTTCGCCACTTCCTGGACCAGATCGGCGGCACCAGCCTGCCCGCGGTCGTCGATACTAACGGGGCCCTGACCAGCCGCTACCAGGTGACCGCGCCGACCACCGCCCTCGTCATCGACCCGTCCGGGCAGATCAGCTACCGCGGCCACGCCCCGTCCCAGGATCAGATCCTGGCCGCCCTCGGCAGCAGCGCCGCACGGTGAACCTGCTCGCGCTCGCGTTTACCGCTGGCATGCTCGCCCCGGTCAACCCCTGCGGGTTCGCGCTGCTACCGGCGTGGATCACCGGCACCATCGCCACCGGCGGCACCGATGCGGTGCTCGTGCGGCTGGCCCGGGCACTGCGCACCGGGGCCGTCCTGACCATCGGGTTCACCGGCACCCTCACCCTCGCCGGTATCGCGATCAGTGCCGGTGCCCGGACCCTGGTGACGGCTGCTCCCTGGCTCGGGATCACGATCGGGCTCACCCTGGCCATCTTGGGCGGCTTCATGCTCACCGGCCGCACCATCGGTCTGCGTATGCCTGCCCGGACGCGTCATCGGCCGGACTCCCCAACAGCCGGTGGTGTGCTCGCGGCCGGAATCGGCTACGCCCTGGCGTCACTGTCCTGCACCTTCGGGGTACTGCTCGCGGTGATCGCCCAGGCCCAGGCCACCAGCGGATGGGGCGGTCTGCTGGCAGTGTTCACCGCATACACAGCCGGTGCCGCCACCATCTTGATGCTGGTCAGCGTCGGCACCGCCATCGCCGGCACGGCCCTGACCCGGCATCTGGGTATCCTCGCCCGCCACGGGACCCGCGTCACCGCCGTTGTCCTCATCGCCACCGGCGCCTACCTCGCGTGGTACTGGCTGCCCGCGGCCACCGGGCACACCGCCAGCGGCGGCAACCTGCTCACCGGCTGGTCGGCCACCGCGACCGGATGGCTGCAGGACCACGCCCTCCCGGCCAGCGTCATTGCCGCCTTCGCTGTGGTGGTCAGCGCGGTGGCCGCGTGCTGGACCACCCACCGCCGGCCAATCACCGGCAAGCAGCGCCGCCGGTGATGATTCACCGGCCGATACACCCAGCCAGATACCACTGTCCCTAACGATTAGAAAGCCGATAGATACAACCGTCGGACACAGTCAGATGCACACCACAAGTGCCTTACTGATAAGGCACATTCAAGACTGCCGACCCCTAAGCGCGACACGCCAGTTCTGCGCCGTCTGAGCGTGTCGTCAATACGGCAGTGGCGAATAGGCGTCGGTACTGCGCCCATTGCTCGACGGGGGTGGCGTCGGCATGGTGGGCGCCGGTGCGTTCGTTGATGCGGTCGAGCAGTAGCGTCGGCCAGGCGGGTTCCGTTGGCGTCCTGGGCTGTTCAACCCGAGGGCGAGCTGTGAGCAATGTTGCGGCTACGGCGATCACATCGGGGTAGGCCACCACGTGCGCTTCTAGGCCATTCTGCAGAATCCCCGCCGCCACGTGACGCTCTGCGTGAGCCCAGAAGACCAGGATGTGGCGGGCGTCGCCCAAGGCGTCATGAAGGTCGACCTCTGAATACTGACGGGCCAAGCGCCGATGCGTGCGCCCGGCACTGAGCACCGTGGGCCGGTCACGAAGATCCACCTGGTCGTCAAGAACGCGCGTTGGTGAACCGATCCAGCGTCGGTGACGGTGGCATACGGAGACATGTGCAGGCAGGTAGCAGTAGACGGGTTCGTGTATTCCCTTGCGTGCCATACATCTTTGACACAAAGGGCGGCGGAGATATTGCTTGAGCGCGGTGGGGTCGCCAGCAAGCCCGCAGAGACGGGACCGGATTACCTGCTCAGGTTGGCCGCTGACGACGGCCAACCAGTCCGGTCGCGGCCGGGCTGCGCATGATTCGGCGACATGGCCGCGCAGTGTGGAGACGCCGATATGGTTGGCGCGGGCCAGCCTGTCGATGTAGGACGATACGGCTTCCCAACGGAACGGTGCGATCGTTCGCGGGAGCCGCTGGCGTGGTCCGCGCGGCCACGGCCTGACAGTTGCCACGTCAGCTGGCCGTGCGGGCCGCGGCCGTGTGGGCGGCGTAGTCGATCAAAATATCGTCCATGGCCTCGCGGGTGATGTGCTCGGTGCCGTCGAGCATCGCTTGGATTGCTGAAGCCCGGATCAAGTGGGCCAGGCTGCCGATCATCCCGCCGGTGCGGCGGTGCAGGTAACGGGCCTGGGCGACAAGGCTTCCCGGTTCGTGTCGATGCAGACGCAAGGTACCTTCCATGGCGGCGACGAGTTGTCGCCACTCCTTGGCGTCGGGGAATGCGCTGGTGTGGATCACCCCGCAACGGCCGGCCAACTGCCGTCCCCGCGTGCCGGTGAACAGCCCCGAGCGTTCCACTTCGATCCCGGCGTAAACGAATGTCGCAGGCAGATGCTCGGTGAAGTATTTGAGGTGGTCGGACAGTTCTTCGCCGGCGCGGGTGTCGAGGTTGAGGTTGTGGATTTCATCGACCACCACGATGTCGGTACGGGCATCGATGAGCACCTGGCACACGGCATCGGAAATATCGGTCACGTTCATCCGCTGATTGAGCGTGGGAAGCCCCAGAAACCGTGCGAACTCCATCGCCAACTTGCGGGGCGACCCTTTCGGCGGGGCCGTCACATACACCACCGGAATCCGGCTCTCATCGCCGGGAAACCGTGCACGGGTGCGCAATTCGTGAAACCGACCCAGTTGCTTGATCGCCGTAGTTTTCCCCGTCGCTGCCCCGCCGGAGATGATCAGCCCGCGCCGGGCCCCGATCTCGCGCTGGTTGAGCAATGTCAACAGCCGGCCCTGATGGGTGATCGCTTCGATCGCCGACGTGGTGACCACCACCAGCTCCGAATGATGCGCAACCCGGGCCTCGTTGTAGGCCGTCCGCTCGTCCTCACCGAGGCTGGCCCACTCGTCGTCGGCGAGCAACGTGAACTCCGGCGGATCGGCATCAACAAAACGCCGCCAGCCCTCCAGCGTCGTGGTCGGCTGGCGGCGATCCTCTAACTGACCCACCGCCGCAATCTCGGTCACAGTCGCCACGTTTGGGCCTCCTTGCGTGCATCAAACACCGGCAGGGGTATGACCTCCGCCATCTCGCCGTCATCGTCGAAAGTCTCGTTGTCGGCGGCCCGTTCCGACGGTGACGGGCCATGATGTTCGGATGATTCCGTCGGGTCCGGCCAGTCCCGGCCGGCGCTCGCGGCGCTGGTCCGTCCAGTCACTCGGCGCTCGGCTTTCGTCTGCTGCTGCGGCCCAGCGGCGGCGCGGTCCAGCAAGTCCTCCGCGATGGCCGCAATCTCCGCTTCCTGGGTCTTCTGGGCCCCTCTGCGGTCGGCTACGGAGCGGGCGTGGCGCCACAGTGTCTCGCCGAACGGCACCGGCGAGGACCGAAGGTGCGTCCACGTCGCGGCCAGCCATCCGTCTTCGTGGTGATTGCGCACCCAAATCCTCGACACGTCATACGGGTCGTAGTGCACTTCCCACTGTCCGTTACGGGCATCGACCCCGGAATGCTGGCGCCGGTATGGGTTGAGCGCCTTGGCGTCATAGGTGCGATGGTTGATCCGGACCCCGTAACTGTTGATTGTGCGCCACTGCACGGGAAGCAATTCGATATAGTCGTCGGCGTCCAGTGGGACCGGTACATAGCCAGCCACCTCAACGAGGGCAGTGTATTTCTCGTTGGGAGACAACGCTTTCCCCGGCGTCACCGGATCCCGCAGGCCATCGTGGGGGCGGTTCTGCCACACCGCGATGATCCACTCGTCCAGCAGCGCCTGCAGCTCAATCATCGACCACACCGCGTCGTCCTCGGCGTTTTTCCCACGCCGCTCCACCGATGAACCGACGTAACCGGCCACGTACTGTGCGAACAGGGTGCCCACCGACTGCAATGTCCGCTCGATCTTCGGCTTATCGGTCGGGCAGTCGGGATGAGCCGGCTGCAGATTGATCCCCAATGTGCAGCACGCTTGCCGAAATGTTTGGGACAGATACGCTTTCCCGTGATCGCAGACGATCGTCTCGGGAGCGATCACCGGCCTGGCCGCAGCATCGGCCAGGCGCTGATCGACACTGGTCAGGCTGTGGTGCGGAAGTACCGACCGGGACATCCGCAGCGCATCGGCCCATCCCGGGCGCATCGGTTCGGGCGTCAATGCCCGCGCCAAGAGCAGTGACGCGTCCACTGCTTTGGTCGTCGGTCGCAGCACCGCGGCCGGGATGGACCGCGTAGCGTTGTCGACCATCGCAGTCAGCTCGACTCGGTCTACCATGCCGTCATCGAGCACTACCCGTACATCCAGAAGGGTTGAATCGATTTCCACCATCTCGCCGGGGCGCACCACGGTGATCGACCCGAATGGGCCATCGGGCTGCTTGGACAGCGATCGCCGCGTCCGTGCTGACCCGAACGTGTGCCGTCCTTCCGCGAGGCGCTTGACCAGCCGGTAGAAGGTGGGCTGCGACGGCATCGCGGGCGCGTCGTCGGCACCATAGGTGGCCACCAGCGTCTTGGCGACCCGCCGTTGCAGACGCTGCACCGTTCCCGTTGACAGGTCGGTCTCGCCCTCGATCGCATCCCGCACCGCGGCGACGACACGGTCGTCCACACGGCCGAATACCGCGCGCCGCCGATTATGGCGCCCGTCAACCACTCCCAGGAGCCCGTCCCGTTCGTAGGCAAATCGGCGACGCTGCAACGCATTCCGACTCACGTCGTGGCCGGCGGCACGCAGCTCGTCCAACTTGGCCAGCTCACGCTGCCGCAGAGATCGTTTCGCCGTGTCGAACTCTGGGCGGGGACGAATGCCCGCGGCCGTCCCAGGCGGGCGGCCGCTGAGGATCTCCACGATGTGGCGCTCCCACCACCGTGCTTGCTCGACGGCTGCCTCGGGAATGCCAGCCAGCATTTCCTCAGAACACAGTGGCGGTCGCGACCCCGACACCAATTCCAATGCCGGATCAACCATCAGCTGCGAGAGCGGCACCACAATCTGCTCGCCGACAGCGTCAACCAGTCGAGCTGATCCGCCCGACAGGGTTACGACGGTGAAAACACCTGCTGATAAACGGATTTCGTCTCCCTCTCGGACGACACCCGTTCGCACGTCAGGTCACCACCCGGTCCCGAGGCCAATCGCCGTGTCGTCGCCAAGTGCCGCTCCTTGCAGATCGGCAACTAAACGGCCGTGCCAGAGCAGATGAAACAGTACGGGCAGCACCACCAAAGGAGTCCCGACCGCGTGCACACCAGCCATCAACGGACGGACCCGAGCGAAGACCTCCGCCAGTTGATCAGCCAAACCGATCTTCAATACTCGCGGATGCCGATAACCCGACAACCAACGTAGATTCGCCCGCAGCACTGGATCGAGGGAACCGACACGCAGGTAATCCCAACCGACCATCGCGCACGTGGCGGCAGACCGATCGAACACGTCCCGATCAGCGTCAGAGATCCGGTCGTCCTCACGAACGTCGACTACGACGACAGATCCATCGCGGCGCCGCACGAAGTAGTCAGGAGCATGCCGCGTGCCGTCACGCCAATGAATCCAAAATGGTTGCGACAGAACACCAACAACATCCGGATCGGCATCCAACGCCATCAACTGGTCACGTTCTACCCAGGACTCGTGACCTACATGTGCGCCGGTTGTGGCGAACCACCACAGCCCGGGAAAGTTACGCTGACCTCGAAACGAGGGGAAATTCCGCACTGGTGAACAGTCCAACTCAAACCGGGTTGCAGCACATCGGTCCAGCGATTGCCGCGTGCATCCCTCGCGGGTGTTGAACTCCAAGTCCACTGCACTCGCTACACCTGGCCCAGCCGAAACAGCCGACGTCAGCACACATAAACGCTAAGCCTCGTGCCCCAGATTCAATGAGAAAGACACGCACTTACCCCAGATTCAATGAGAATGCCCCAGAATCAATGAGAACGGACACCTCGGGCGGTCACCGGACGCAAAACCAGCCACGACTACTCCAACGCCTCGAACGCCAACCATGCTGCCGGGAAGGCGGAACAACCAAGCGGCTCAACAAAACCCGATCACACCCGTTCAACGTCACCCATCGGGTCGAAAGATAGATGCCCGCATCGGGTACACGGGTCGTGGCCCTATTCCCGCGCCGCGGGCCGGTAGCCCAGCGATTCAGCGCACGACGCGCACAATGTCTTGAGCCAGCGGTTGCGGTCATGCAGAATCCCCGGCTCCCCGCAACGCTCGCAGGTGATCTCCGCGACCTGCTCGGCCGCAGTGATGATGTCGCGGAACATCGCCCACAATGCCGACCGCCGGGCCTCACTGGGCTGACAGTAATAGCGGAGACCGCCTAACTTTTCCTTCACCTGGTGCACAACGTAGTCGGGGTCGATCCCAGCGAGCTGCTCATCGAGCGTGGCCACCAGCGGATACCAACCGGCGTCGAGGCTGATCCAGCGGCCCCACCCGTCGGGGATTCTCCGCAAGATCCGCCCTAGCGCATCCGCGTGCTTGCCGGCGTCAGCGGGCACATGAAGAGAGTTGAGCAGCTTGTCCCGATCGACATCGCAGGACGCGAGCCGATTCAACGCGCCCAACGCTTCTTCATTCGATGCAGTCCCCTCCCGCAGATGCACAGATAACTCGCGCATGTCAGACGTCGCCGCCGCCCAACGGACCTTTTCCGCCTCGGTAAGTTCCGGAAACTCCTTGTCCTGCATTACAGATACATCCCATCAGGAACGACCGGCCGATACCGGCCTGAACCCACCTCCGCAATCAGGGACGCTGTGCTGACGCCCCCATCCTTGGCCGCCAGCACAGCGCGGCGAACAATCTCACGGATATCGCTCCCGCTGGTGTTTGCGGGAAACCCGGCAACAACCGTCGCGGCATCCACCGCCTCGCCCCCGGGAAGGCCCGAAACGAGGGCTGCCAGGATCCGGCCGGCCGCGCGATGGCCAGGGAACCCGACCTCAACGATCGAATCAAACCGCCCGGTCCGAATCGCAGCCTTATCCAAAGTCGCGGTATCGTTCGTCGACGCCAACGTCAGAATCCTGGCATCCGGACGAATATCCATGGCCTGCAGCAACTCCGACAAACCGCCACCGCCGGCCGCACGCCCACGACACCACAGATCCACATCTTCCAAAATCAGAAGCACCGGCCCGCCAAGACGCTGAGCCTCCTCGACCACCGCGGTGAGCAACTCGGCGCCAGCCTTCGCCTCAACGTAAACGACCGTGAACTCGCCAACGACCTCACGCGCCACAACCGCGCTCACCGCGGACTTTCCAGTCCCCGGCGGCCCACACAACAAGACACCACGCCGCGCCCCCAGGCCGTGCGCGTTGAGCACCGTGTGATGGTCGCGCACCGCGGCCAACCCGAGGTCGATCTCAGCCCACACCTCGTCAGGCGCGATCACATTCTCGCGGGTCGCTGTCGCCGGCAGATCAATGACAGACAAAGACAATCCACGCGAATAACTTGCCCGCACCGCACGTCCCCGGTACGGGTTCAAACCGTTCGCACGCTCAGCCAGCCGGTCCAGCACGACGCGAACATCAGCCTGATGCTCGGGCCTCACATAGGCACTGACCTCCGCCGAGTGCATGACGGACTCACGCGCCTCGATATAGATGACGCACCCGGCCTCAGCCAGCAACGTGCCGGCGGGAAAGAACACTCGCAAGCACAGCGGATGCCGATACACCTGGCCACCGACATCGGTCTGTGTCCACTTCGGCGGGTTGGAGTACTCACCAGGCCCGATCTCGCAAACCTGCGAGTACTCATCGATCCACTCAGCCAGCGCCAGCGCAGTCGTAGTCCGAGCAACGGGACTCAGCGGACGCTCCTCGTCAAGCAGGTGCCCGCAATCGGCCACGCCGAGGCAACGAGCCGTGAACCGCTCAGCGCTCTCCGTACCATCGCGGCCGGTGACACCCACCAGCAGCTCCCCAAGAGCACGCAACGCGGGCCGCGCACCGACCTCGAGGCCGTCCAACCACGCCGCAACATCGGCAATGGGCCGGCGGCGCACGTCGGCGCCGCCGGCCAGTCCGGCGGTCAGATCGCTCAATTCCTTATCGGTCAGGCTCATGATCTCGCGTGATTGCATCGACAGATGGGCAGTCGTACAGATTCGCACCCGCCGGCCGCCGCGTCAACAGAATTCCAACCGACACGCCCGGAAATATGCCGCTGCCACCCGCCGCGAGTCGATCACCCGCGCTGAGAAACCACCTCGCCCCGCAAGCAGGAAACGACCTCAGTCGGCCCGTCGTGGTAAACCTCAAGCAGCGCAAAGGCGGGAGAGATGAGGGAGGAACATGCAGGATGCGACCATCCGAATGGTGGGCTTCCCGCTCGGCAAGATCGTCGCTGCCTTAACGCGAGGCGACACAGCCACCGATACCGCGGTGAACGTCAGATTAGCCGAGGATCACGCGCAGGCCGCCTACTTCGTCGCGGAAGCGCTAGACAAGATCGTGTTGAACTGGGAAGGCGGGAAGCGGACCTCAAATTCCTCCACGAATTCGTCGCCGCCTTCCCCGACCCATACGAACAACTACCACCAGCACCAGAATTCACGCGAGCAGACCGCATCTAGAGGGCCGCGCTCGGATGAATCGGCCACTCAACCACGACCACCTACCGGACAGAGACCCATGACCGACATCGGCCCCACGGAACTGCCGGACGAGTACATCAACGTCGACGGCACCGCTGTCAAAGTGACATTCCACGCCGGCGAACGACAGATCACCCTCGACGAGTTCAACCTGGCGAACGCCACGAACGGCGCCACGCTGCGCGCCGCCTGCAAGGGCGAAGACTTGCCCTTCACCGGCACGAACGCCACCAAGGCCAGACGGCTTGTTGCGGCCGGCCTGACCCACGCCCAGGTCGAAGAACGCTACGGCTGGCGCGCACGAACCCGCATCAAGGACTGAACCCGGCAGCCGGGCGGCACCGCCGAATCAGACCGCCGGCGAAAAAACAGCGTGCGAACCGGGCTGCCTCCCAGCGGCCACCCGTGCGGCCGGGAACACTCAAAGGAACGCCGCACCGCAGCCGGTGACCGGCGAACTGCATCCGCCGCTACCGGAGGGAGATAGCGCCATGTCAGGAAGCGTGCCAGACGCCCGCTACGACCGCCCCGGGCCCCACGTGGCATTGATGGACCCCGACGGCTGGAACGACCAGCCCCATTGGCAGCTGAACCACGGGTACTACGGCGTAGTCCAGGCAGACGGCCTCGCACGGTGGAGCGTGGAAGCAGCCGAGGGATTCGGCTCCGTCGGAGACCAGCAGGCGCTGAAACAGATCGACCAGCACTGCTCGGCAATATCGCACATCGTCGCCCACCACGGCGGGTGCGGCCACATCGGTATCCGACTCCGAGTTGTCGCCGACAACGGCAAGCTGAGTGTGTCCAGCTTCGACTCATTCCTCCCGCTGGGGGTGGTGCACGCCGACGGAACCTATTCGACGCAGGAACCGGTGGACCGCCGGATCGAGCCCTACACAGGATTGGAGTACCGCTGATGGAAAGAATCCAAGCCAGCACCGCAAGGATCGTGGCCGAGCAGGGCCGCGGGCGAGCATATGAAATGAAGCTGGCTGCTGCCCGCATAGCCACGATCCAGAACATTGCAGCACTGATCCGTGAGGTAGACGGCGCACACACCCTTGGTGCTGCCGCACTCGCTGAAGCACTCGTAGACCGGGGCGTCACCGTTGACCCCACCACGGTGCCCCGGCGATGAGCCGGCCGCTGATTGCCTGGACACACGAAGTCCACGACCACATGGACTGCCCGGACGATGGCGACATGTCGTCGGGGACATCCTGCCGGCACACCGTCGACCTCGACGGGCTTCGTAAACGCGCGCAGGACTACCTCGACTCCTTCGGGGCAGGCAACTGGGGCCGCGACGACGATGTCTGGATCGACATACTCCGCCCCTCCACGACCACCGCACCCGAAGACGCAATCCTGATGGGCAGGTTCATCTTCGCGGTATCACCCGATGCCATCCTCGCCGTCATCAATGCCCTCGAAAATCAGCGTCCAGCCAAGACCACAGGAAACCCGAATCGGCTGGAAGTCATCACCACCGTCGACCAACTCGACGCGCTACCAGGCGCAGTCCACAGCGATAGTCCAGCGGCCCGTGTTGACGGCGCAGTCATCAAGAGCAAGACCGGCGCCATCTACGAGAAGAACGCCGACGGAACGTGGGCCACCGACGGCGCTCCACACGTCCCCGGCAGCAGCATCGCCTTACACGCACTCCTGTTATGGTCGCCGGCCTGGCAAGGCGAAGCTTCAACTCCTGGGCTGCGTGACATCGCGTGAAGACCGACCACGGAACTCAACAAGGGAAACTGCGGAACAAAGGAGCCAATGAAGTGGCTACTGACAACGAAAGCCGAACGGGCGACACCGAATCCGTATCACTGCCGGTCTTCGAGTTCGACGAATGGGGCGCGCTCGTCGACGCGCTGGAATCGACGACCAGCGAGACGCCAGATGCCGCGTTCACCGAGGAATTGCAGACGGTATTCGAGCGGGCGAGGGAGCTGAAACTAGCGACCTCCACGAGCCCGCTAACAGCAACCTAAACCACAACCAAGGAGACGACGATGGCTATACCAACCATAGCGAGCGAAACGACCCCCGATGAACTCCCCACCCTGCCCGACGAAGCACTCGAGGCTATGCCTGAATACATCTTCGACACCTGGCACAAGATGCTCTGGCGGCTAGAAGTCGACGGAATGTACGGCCTCGAAGCCTCCAACCAACCATGCGCCTACCTGCGACGCAGCATCCGCGAGATACAAGAGGCCCGCGGCGAATTCGTAGCACTGGCGACCGACCGCCGGGCCCGCGACACCACCTGGCAACTCACGCCCGCCGAGCCCCAAACCTAGGAGGACGCCGTGACCAGCGACGAACAACCCACGACTGGCGACCTCACCCAGGCCCTAGACCATCTCCGCGCACCAATCGCCCCGCTAGGCCTCAGACCAGGCGGCGTGCATCACAGCCGCGGTGGTCGGCCCGCCGGCGCGTTCCGCCCCCGCAATTCGGCGAAGATGCGCCGGCGAACGATCACCATCACCGGTCTGCTGGCCGCAATCACGTCGATGCTGGCAGCGATCACAGTGGCTGTAGGCGCCCCGTCAGCCGCCGACCCCGATGACCCGGAACCGCCGGCCCCGTGCCCTGCTGCGGCCACGGTCACAACGACTGTGACTGTCACACTCGCCCCACCGCCCCCGCCGCCACCATCCAGGCTCCCCTCGTATCCCGGCAGTTCACTGGGCTAAGCGACGGTGATGACCCAAATCAAGCAGGTCCACATCCGAAATGTGCAACGGCACGCAGAACGTGCCATCGCGCGCCGAATCGGGCACACGCCCGGCACGATCATCTCCGTGCAACGCGACCATTCCCAACGCGAAGCGGTCGTACTGCACCTGAACTCCGGGGGCAACGCCCGCGCCGCCGAACAGGAGTTACGTAGCCACGGCTATTCCGTCGAGCCGACAGGCTACGACCCATACGCACCAGGGCATTACGGAGTGCAGCTGCGTGTTGCCCCGCCAGACATCAACCACGGGGGACCACCACGATGACATCGAATGCAGACCTCTACGCCCACCCGCAGCATGTCGACGACCTGCTGCTGGCGTTCCCCGCACGACTGGGCGACCTGCTACCGCCTCTGGAAGCGATCCCAGCCGACTACCCGCACCGCGAGGATTGGCAACGATTTCAGCACGCGTGGTTCGCCGGCACACTGCCCGACAACTACCCGATACAGGCCGCCGCCGGCGTCGACGTCGAAGCCGCATGCCGCCACCTAGCGGCGATCCAGCGATCATTCGAGCCCAAACATGAGCACAAGGTCGCAGCCGTCGCGTGGTTGGCCAGCCGCTGGCTCGTGCATGCCACGAGCAACGCAGAGCGGGGTGACTGAGAAGCGATGAATCAAGCCCAAGCACTTCGAGAGACGGTCAGGATCGCCGAACAGCACTCAATGCCAGAGCTACCCGGCAGCCAATTAGGTCTGTCGCACCTGCGGGCGATGCTTGAGACAGTGAGCAACTCGAATTTCTCAGACGCGAAGCTGGGCCGGTGGCTGGGCTGGGCGCAGTGCGCGCTGGTTGCTGCCGACGTGGGTGTCACGCTCGCCGACATGAAAGTCCTCAACGCCGAGCTTTGCGAGGCCGGTGAACGATGACGCACATCGCCGGAACGAATCGCCTCGGCCCAATGGCTCCCGACTCAGCCGGGGGCGCCGTGGTGGCGATCGGGCATCCATCAGGCGATGGCCGATGAACACCACCGCGGAAACACTCGCCGCGATCCGCGCCGCAGCTCGGGCGGCAGACTACATCGAGATCCGCGGCAGCAGCCCAGAGGCTGAGGACACGCATATCATCTTCGGCGACGCAGAAATGGCCGACGACTTCCTCCATGGGCCCGGTGTACTCGGCAAAGCTATCGACGTGCACATCAACTCCCGCGGCGAGGTCGAGCGCGCGACACTGCGAATCGACACCGCGATCATCGAGGACGTGCGAGTGGAGCACGGCACTACCGACCAGCGACTGATCCGCGCTGTCGCGTTGTTCACCGACTACCCGGCTCGCGAAGACCGCCAGTAGCAGTGCCGGAGCGGATACGCACCGGGCGAGGTCCCAGCATGATCGAACTCATTGCCACGACGGGCCAGTCGTCAGGCGCCGGAATGCCGCACGTCACTTCGATGCGGAGTGATCGATGATCCTGAAGCCAGTCCCAGGTGCCCGCAGGCTCCAGGCGGCAGCCGACCCGAAGCCCTTCGAAATCAACGTCGGAGCCCTCTCCTCACGCCATGTCGGCCTCACGGTAGCCATCCGCAAGGGGCGAAACATCCTCACGGGCCCGTTGATGCATGCTCCGACCGAATCGATGACCAGACCGCTTCTCGTCCTTCAACTGGGTGAATTTCGCACGGCACTGCACCCGGGTGCCACGGTGATGGTCATCCCGGACGACTGCAAGGCGACGATCACGGTCGCCCCGAAGGCACCCGCGAATGAGCAGGACTGAACCGCCCGGTCAGCGTCGCCGAGAAAACAGCCCGTCAAATCGTGTTGCTTCAGCACCCGGCTATCGGTGCGGGCCAGACTCAGAACTACAGCCGCCGGGGGCGGCAGCACGGGGCAGGGGGCAGCCCATTCGCCGGCACGAATGGCCGCGATGGGGCTTCCTGATTGACGAAAGAGGACCGCATGAACACCGGTGAAATCATCCCGCTGCCCGAGGGCGAATTCGTGTTTGGTCTGGCAGATCATGACCACCACATCATCACCAGGACAGAGGCCCTGGAAGCACTCGAACTCGTCGGGGAAGATCCGCGCCTGGTCACCGCCGCTTCCATTTGCAGGCGCCTCGTCGGGCTTGCCACCGCGTGGGGCCCATACAGCCATACCGCAGCGCTGCTACATCCAGGGCGTTGCGCAGACTGCGCCTGGATCTACGCGCTACACCACGGTGAAACGGAACAAGAGATCACCACGTACACCAGCCTCGACGAGATCGACGCCGCGGCGATCGCCGCCGCCGGCGGCGACCCACACCTGGGCCGACGACTACTCACCGCGATCGGCGAAGACTCAAAGCTAGACCACGGCAGCCAACTACTCGAACCCTCTCAACGATCCCAGCTACTGGCCCAGGCCAGCCGCCACCTTCCCGTGATAGCGCGATGCGAGGAATGCCTCGAAATCGGCATCAGCAACGCTCACAGCCCCGGAACCGAATGCCCGTGCCAGGAAATCATCTGCCCGGGCTGCACCATCTCCGCCGCCGGGTCCTGGGCCGGTGAATGGGAAGGCACCCTGTTGCCCGAATGCACCGTGACCGCCCCCTGCGCAGTACTTCGCACCATGGCGGCCCACTACCGCATCGAGATCAACGAAATGAGCGAACTCCGATGACCACCCCTCGCAAGATCGAAGTCGGAGACACAGTCCACCACCACCGCTTTCCCGACGACCGCGGCGTAGTGGAAAGCATCGACCACAACGGCTACGTGAACATCCGCCTCGACAACGGCCAGGCCATGGGGGGACCCCTCAGAATATGGACGCTCGCATGAAACACCATCACGAAACCAGTGATCCCGAGAGGCGATTCGATGCCCAGGCATGACGACCACACCAACTCCAAGTGGTGGGCAGAATACGCCACCTACCACTCTCCGAGACTCACCGTCGGCGAACACCACGCACAGGGAGGCGTGACCATCCCCTACGAGGCCGACCTTGACCCACACGACCCCGCCGACGTGGCCGGCGCCTTCGCCAAACTTCCCGACAACTGGACGATGATCGGCGAAATCCAAGAAATAGACCCAAACTTCTTCGTCGCCCAAGTAATCCCCACCGACAACACACCGCCCACCCGCTAGCCAACCCCAGCCCGAAGGAAACCCAATGGAGATGACCGTCGAATTCACCGACGTCTACGACGGAACCGAACATGCACGTACCGAAACCATTGATGTCCCCGCCCCCGATCCCAGCGACACCGATGACCTACGTGACTGGTCCGACGAACACCTATTTCCGTTGACCGGCGATGGCAAACACCCCACCGGCAACGCCGGCTACTTCGCCGAAATCCTCGCCTGCACCGAGCGCCCCGACCTCGTCGGCCGCGAATTCGACTGGGGCGTTTGAACCAACGACCGAACAACCACAGGACTCAACGGCCCGAGAGGACACGGTATGCGACTCAGCGCACAAGTAACCGGCTTCACCCTGCATTCCGAACAAACACGCACCGTTAACGCCGACGTCCCAGCGCCAGGGACAGAATCGCTACGGGCCTGGGCAAGCGAACACCTGATCGACCTCGACCCCTTCCAGCGCCCCGACGAGAGCGGACTACGCGTACTCATCACCGAATGCTCAGAGCGACTCGACCTAGTTGGCCGCCAATTCGACTGGCACTGGCAATGATCGACACAGACCAACGACAAGGCATCATCCGCGACGCAGAAGCGATCCACGGAACCCAGAACGACCGCCCCCCAACCCCACCCCAGCCCCGCGAACCCGACGAACGCATCCAAGACGGGGGAGAACGCACCGGGCCCGCCGACAGCCCCACCGACCACATCACCGAGAATCGGATCTGATCATGACGTACAACGGGCGCGCTGTAATGGCAGAAGTCGCCGAAATGAACGGATGGAGCGTCATCCCCGGAAAAGACAGCCACGGAGGGGTGACACCATCCGGCGGTGAGCTCGTTGCCTACGAGCGTTACGGCACTCAGATCCTGATTGAGTGGACCCCGGAAAACATCGCGGGATTCATCGTGAAGAATCACGGCAACCCTGACCAGGCCGTCGCCGCCGGCCCGCTCGGCCTGATCACCGCTCGCGGATGGCTCGAAAGCGAGGAGACGTGACGGCCGCCCCGGCGGCGTGTGACTGCGGTAACCAAGCTGCCGCCGGCGAGACCCGATGCGAATGGTGTCTGGAATCCGCAGCGGCCAAAGCTACTCAGATGACACCGCACATCTGGCGGTGCGCCACGTTCACCGGGGCCAAGTCCTGTTCGGTGTGCGGCCTCCTGCCGATCGATCCGGTCGACAGCTACAGCAACTGTCCCGGACCCGCCACGGCGACATGATCCCACCCGCAAACACTTGAAGGGAAAACAACCCCGATGCCCGCACCACGACTCCGCGACATCGCCCTCTGGCTTCACGACAAGCAATGCGTCAGCCAATGCACCGGCGACGCCCGCATCGACCACACGAAACGTACGCAGTACGCCGCGGCTCGCGAGATGATGGCTGCACAGAACCGTGAACAACTCGCAGGGCTCGTCCACGCCAAGTTCTGTCCGCTATGGAATGAACGGCCACACGGCATCTACTTCATCAACCGGTCGGATGCCGCATGCGGCAACGACGGTAACGCACACGCCTCCCAAATGGCCGAATCCGTGGCGTTCAAAGAACTAGCCGGACTGCTCGGAGTGCTCTGAAACACCCGCTGACAGAACAGATGTGAAGCGCATCGTCGGGTAACCGTGAATACTTCCGGTAGACCGTCGGCACCATGGTCACCGGTTGCGGCCCTGTCCGCCTCTTTGATAATCGGTGCGTTGGATCAAGCGACGGCACCACGGCTGAACAAGGGCTGTGGAAGCGTTTGCGGCAGTCTAATCGGCAGCGATACGTCGTTGTCGTGAGCAACAGCGAGTGCCCGCATCAGCACCTGCGATAGAACCCGTGCATCGTCGTACGCATCGTGCGGCCGCGCCTGCGGGATGTCCCAGTGCTGCGCCAACGTGGCGAGTTTCACGTTCCGCACCCCCAGATTCAACTTTCGAGCCAGTTCGACAGTGCACAGCACCGACCCGATCGGAAGGGCGAGGCCAGCGCGGCGAGCTTCGGCAGCCAGGAATGCGTAGTCGAAAGCGGCGTTGTGAGCAACGAGGACGCGGCCGTTGAGAACCTCGGCGAGGTCGTCGGCGAGGTCGGCGAATCTCGGCCGGCCCGCCAGCATCTGTGCAGTGATGCCGTGGATGTCAGTAGGACCGGGATCCACACCTGGATTGAGCAAACTGATCACCGCCCGGCCCGCACCCCCGTCGGCGTCGATGGTGAGGGCGGCGATGCTAATGACCCGGTCCTCGTCAGGATCGGGTCCCGTAGTTTCGACGTCGACGACAGCCCAAGGCATCTTCATGCGGACAGCATCGCAGGCCCCACCGACAAGCCGTTGGACTGGCCCTTCGGTCCGGAACGCCATCGTGCGGAAGCCCCCTGCCGGCCTCCAGAAGGTACCGGGTACATCGGCGGGGTAGACCGAAAAGGTTCCGACCCGCCGGCGGGACCGTGGTTGAGAGCACGAGGCTCAGGCCGCGTACGTCTTCGACGCCATCGCATGCACAGGTCTTCGCTGGGATTATCGCCGCGCTGAAAAAACAGGCCTCAAGGAAGCCGAGGTTCGTTGGAAAGGCGGTATCGGAACGCAGAATCTGGCAATGGACACACGCGTTGGGGTGCGGCAATCTCGGCGGGGTCGCTGCGGCCCAGACCCCACTACCCACCAGGCCGACGCGACCGGACACCACTTCACGGCCAACACTTCACGCAGCTCGCGGAACGAACTACTACTCGGGTGCATCGACCGATCCTGCGCCCGCCCGGTATTCCGGCAGATCGCTGAAGTATTACGAGAAGCGATCAACGTGGGCCAGTTCGCCACCGAAAGCCCGCTCCCATCCGAGTCGGCACTGATCGCCCACTTCGGAGTGGCGCGCATGACCGTGCGCCAGGCGCTACAGCTTCTTCGGGAGGAGGGCGTAGTGCGACCTGTACAAGGAAAGGGGGTCTTCGTCCGCAGCCAAAACCCAGCCACCGCTCACGATGCACCCTCCTGGCCAAACGGGGTACCACGAGCCTGGCTACTGCCAACCGGAGTACCGCCGCTCATCCACACACCCTGCCTAGCAGTCGAAACGAACATCGGAACCTTCATCGCCCAAACCTGCGAAGAACGCCGCACCTACCCGTTAGGCCAGTTGCCTCCAAACGCACAGCCCTTGATCCCCGGCCGAGTCACCAACCAGGTGGCCGCGGCGCCAGTACACGCACCTCGACAACAGCACACAACCGAGCCCTACGCGCGTAACCCTGCGCCTTGAGTAGAGATCGCCCGCCGCGCAACCGTTGACGCACCGCGACGCCCGCACCTCCGACCAGTTAGGACACCTTCCCATGACCTGGCAAACATCCGCTGACGCCCTCTACACCAAAGCGATCACAACAATCCGCGCCTCCCGAACAGACTCAAAAACACTGGCAGCGCTGTCCCCGCTCGAGCTACGCGCATGCGCTCTCACCGCGCAACTCAGCCGCCGAGCATCCAGAGACAAAGACCTCGACCAGATAGGTCCCCAGGCGCTACACCTACTGATCCGATTCGGCGACTACAACATCGGGGCACACCGAGTCGTGTTCCCGGACAAAAACGTTGTCTACAAGCTCGCCTTCGGCAGCGAAGGCGACCTCGTGAACGACATCGAAGTCCGCGGCGCAATCCCCGCCCCCGTAGCCCGGTGCTCTTGGGCCCAAATCGACGGCATCCAGGTCATTGAGATGGAGCGCGTCGATGTCGTCGACGCCCGCAAGTTGTCAGACGACGAACTACGAGAAGCACCGTGGTGGGCCGACGTCGACCAGTGGGTGATCGGCAAGACTCCCGCCGGACGATTCGTGGTGTTCGACGCCGGCCAGTTCGGCCGCTTCAACCGTGACCTGTTGTCCGCAGCACAGTTCGAGCGCTACCGCCGAGTGTCGACCACGCACGGCGACGACGGCACGATCAACCAGCCCAACTGAACTCCGGTCCAGCCAGCGACACGGGAGACCCCTACCCGAGCGTATAGATAAGCCGTGCATCCGATGGCGGTTCGAATGGTCATGCGAGCCATTCCGAGATGGGACATCAACCCCGCTTCGGACGGAAACCGATCCCCAGGGCCGTACCCACCGCTCGCGAACCTAGGCCTGCAGCTGATCAGCGATCTGCCTAAAGAGCGGTCAACCGCCGTATTCGGATTGGAGGCACTCGACGCGCTCCTCGCACGGCTCGGTGAGGCAGTCATCAATAGATCTGTCGCAATACTGGCACATCACACACCTGATGTTCATTCGGTAGCAGTCCCGGCGAACCGCTGGAATATGCCGGCCCGTTCGACCTCAATCACCGCCTCGTGGCGCGCCTGCTTGGCGGCAAGCAGCGAGAGTTCGGCCAGTTGGGCCAGCAGCCCGTCGGCCACCTCCTGAGTCAACACGGCGGGATTGAGATCGAGGACCACTTCGACCGCTCCTGCTGCACCAAAGTCGAACAGCAGCCGCTCGACGCTGCGTTGTTCACTGGCCATAAGCTGCAACGCAGCAACGATCGGCGCAGGATTCCACTCGGCGGGTAGCGGATCACCGGTCCGCGTCGGCCCGTTCCCTCGATCGACCGTCACTGCGCACCCACCTTCTTGTCGAATCCAGGTGGATCTCCGGCGCCATCCCACACCGACGCCGCTGCCATCGCCGCGAGGTGCGCTCCCTGCATAGATCGTGGCGCACCGGTCTGGTCAACGCCATGCCCGAAGTAGCAGTACCCGCGCGAATAGGTAACGGGGTGATCCACGCATCCGGGTGTCCTTGGAGAGAGGACCACCCGGTAGTTGAAGAACATCTTCAGGACGTCGACGCAAGCGGACCCGTCCGGCAGCACCTTCACGCACCACCCGCCGTCGATGATCCGCGGCTCCTCGGCCAAGGAAGGCAACGTCATCGGAATCTCCTGTTGAGGTGCGCTTTCTCGACATCAATGTAGCGTTGAGATTGGAGCAGGTCAGTCGTTCTGCGTAGTCGCTGCGATGGTGAACCCGGGCGCGTCAGTGAGTCCAGCACTGCTCAACCGGGTCCCACCACTGATCGCGGTCGTTGTTCCATTCCGGGGCGAAATCGCCAACTACAGTATTGAACTCGCTAGAGGTGTCGCCCCCGGTCATTGGAGGTAACCGTTCGCGACACAGCGGCCCAGCGCACAGATCGCCTTCACCACAGCCTGAAGCCCGACCCAAAACAACTCGGGGCTGATGAGAGCAACCGCCGCTGCGGCGAGCAGGACCACCCACGCAAAGATTCCCGCCGCCTGCCGCAGTCGCACCGGGACGTGATCCTCCACCTGGACTCCCATCGTCACTGGTCGCGCTGCTCGTACCCGACAATCATGCCGCCCGGGTGCAGACCGTACCGGGACCCGTCCGCGTGTTGCCGCCCGATTTTCACCACCTCGATCTGATAGACGATCCCGTCCTCGTAGTCGACCTCCAGCGCCCCGTTGAACGCGTTGATGACGAACTCTGCGACGGATCGAACCGCCTCATCGGTCGCATCCTCTGGCTCACCGGCCAAGGCGTCTCCCGCCTCGTTGAGTTGCCCGACAACAACCCGTTCCGACGCACCGTTGAACTGAACACCGAACCGTCTTGCTTCCCAGTTCCGTTGCCATATTGACCTCCTTCTGTCAGGCAGAAAGGCGACGTTCGTCGAATGCCGCCGGCATACGACACATCTGAATCGGTCGGAAAACACGATGGGTGTCCGCACGAACTCGACAGTAGGTCCACACCCGCCCCAGCTGCGTCGCATCGATATACGAGACGCCCCCGGCCTCCCGGCACGCCATCCACGGATACTCGAAGTGCCACCACGAAAATCCAGCAACCGCCGGCAGCGGCCCATCTCGCAGCACCTGAGGGAAGTCGAGAATCTCGCCGGACCGGCACCCGTAACGCCCCACAGGATCAGCCACTCCGTTGTAGTTGGGCGCGTCAAGGATGACCACCTCGACCGCGGAATCGCCACGGGCACGGCTACTTGTTGTAACCGATACCGAGTGATTCATGCACGATCGTGTCGATCGCATCTGGAATCGACGAGTAAGGGATTGCCTGTACCAGCAACTCCAACTGAGCGTCCGTAAGCGTCACGCCCGCCCATTCTTCGACCTGCTGACGCGAAATAATCTCCAACATCGACTGAGATTCCTCCTTTTCGACTACTGGACTTCGGCATGAGTCGCGCCGTTGGCGTAGCGGGCAGCCCGTGTACAGCTGGCGCCGACAATCTCGATCTGCGGCACATCCTCCACAGCGCCACCGGTCGGGGCTATGGAAGCGACTTCAAACGGACCGCCGCGTATCTCGCGGCGACGGCCGTCCGGCCACACCAGAGCCGTGATCACATCACCGGAGATCAGATCGATAATCGGCTTGTCCACGGTCAGATCCCCAACCGAGGTGTTGCGTCAGCTCGGCCCGCCGATGCTCGCAGCTGTGCCTTGAGCCACGCCCGCTTGCCGGCCACGGTCAGTCCCTGCGCGGCCACGTTCTGCAGCAGGGGCTCGCCGGCGGCGGCCGCGCTACGCAGATCGCCTTCGGTGTATTCCACGACGTGGGCATCGTTTCCTGTCCACGCGGTCACCGATCGGGCGAGTTCCACCACCTGCTCCTCCCACACGTCTGAATCATCGTGGCGGTCATCCGATGGTTGCGGTTGAGACCGCTGCACCAGGAACAGGTCGATGTCGCTGCTGAGGGTCATCCGACCGGTGGCTGCGGACCCGAACACCGCGGCGTACACGGGTGGCTCACGCCACTGCATGAGCATCTCTTGAATGCCCCCGAGGAAGGTGATAGTGATTCGCTGCAACGCCAGGATCGGTTCGGCTGCAAGGTGTTCAGTGTTGATTCGGTAGATGTGGGTTCTGCCGACCTGGCCGTGCAGGACGATACCCTGGGCGGTCAGCCGCGTGAGGACCTTGCGGATGCCTTCGCCGGATGCCGAACCCACGATGCGCTGAATCTGGCTGATGGTGAACGTCTCTGTGGGGGCGCCGGCCAGCACGGCGAGCACATCGCCGTCCAGAGTGGGCGTAACCGTGGCGAATGGCCGGCTCAGCTGCATTTTCACCTCCCTGTGACCAACAATAGTTGGAATAACGCATCTATAGTTGGATTTCGGATGATGTCCGGCGACACAGCTCTGGCGTGAGGACACCTCAGCCTGGGCTGCCGCAGCACCCAAGCACCTCGGCGACTAACCCCGGTACGCCGTAGTCCGGCAGCATCTCCAGCCCGGCCACGACGCCTGAGGCATCGTCACCAACTCGTCGATGACCACCGCATCGGCTTCACGGACCCGCGGAACCCGCCGCTAGTTGTCGACGGTGTCAAGGGGACATCCAAGGCGGCCCGCGTGGCGGTACCGGAGAACGGTCCCGTAGGACAACCGCGCCGCCGCGCAGACCCACGTACGACCCAACCGAAGGAAAAACACCGCGACGCAGGCGCACCATCGGCCCAATGAGACAGACGCGGCGGCATGATGGTCGGAAAGACCACGTTTGCGGGCCGAGTTGCCAGGCCGGACGCAATTTAGTCCGCGAAACGCGCAAGCCGAGGAGACTGAGATGAACGTGATCCGCCGCGGGAGCGCTCTTCGCACCCCGACTGTCGGAGCTGTCGTCGGACACGAAGACGACGAGCGCGTATGGGTGGTCTGGGGCGATGCAGCATTCGCTCCCGCCGACCACCTTGATGAGTCCCGGGTCGAGCAGCTCAACGAGCTGGTCCCGGTCCGGTGAAGGTAGGCGGTAGAGAAATGAATGTTCACACCACGCAATCCCGGGTCGTAAGCAACTCGAGTACCCGGCATGATTACGGAACGGTAGTTGCTATCAACGGCAACCGGGTAATGGTCATGTGGGACCACCTGCCCTCTGGCGATCCGAACACCGGTGGACGTGCCCACTGGCACCTGGCGCACACCATTGATCCGGTCTAGACCGCGATAGGTAGGAACACCCATCCAACAGAGGAGATGATGTTGACTAGCCAAAAGCGGGAAGGTCGGCAGCAAATCTTGCCGGAGAATCGAGAGCCCTCAAAGGTTAGCGACATGGCCGTCGGCGAGGTCGCCTACACCGTGAAATGGGGTATGTGGGGTGATTCGGAGCGACGCTGCTGGCTCCATCCCCACTACACCGTGCAAACGTCTCCGTTCGGAACTGCGAACATGCGCATCGAGCGGCGCGACGATGGGCATCACGTCTGGGCGCCGGCTGGCGCCACTTGGCAACCAGTGAGCAAACCGGGCTATGCGAGCCCCCCGGATACCGCCTACATCCCCGTGGTCGAAGTCCACGACCTACACGACGCCAACCAGAGCGCGGATTCCTAAGTCCGTCCGCTAAAGGTACTACCAACCAGGGCAAGGAGTCTCATGTGAGTGAAGCACAAGACATGCGTCAACGCTATGCCCTCTTTTGTCGGCTGGAGTCAGCCGCGGCGGCCATCGATCCCTACGAACTCAACGTCGATGAGCTAAAAGCGATTGCCGACGCGATTGATACGGGCGCGAGTGCGGCGCCTGAACCAAGTGGGCCGGACCCAATGAACGTCGTACGGCTTTCGGCACATCGTAACTCGCCTAGTTGGGAGCAGGTCTGGTCAGTGTTCGTTGATGGTATTCGGCGTGAACGGGCGCGGGTCGGCCAGCTGTTGGGGATCGAGTCGACCGCTCCGCTGCCGAGTGATATTCCATCCATCGGGAGAACAGCGGATTTCGACTAGTCCGCGGAAGGTAATCCACGATGGATTAAGCGCAGAGGGAGATTCGAAGCTATGGACCTAGTATCTTGGCGTTTTCCGCTCAAGCCAAGGGTGAAAGCGCGCGCCGCTAACAGGGCAGCCGCTCGGCGGCTGGGCGGAGACTGCCCGATTAAGGGGATAGCCGACACTGATCGGTCGGCTATCTATTTCGACGTGACGGCAGAATCCCGGCACAGTCGCGAGCTCTTAACGAATTTTCTAGCCGCAGGCTACCCCGCCGGCCGCCGACGGCTCCAGATTGATATCAACCGCCGCACGTCTGATGGTCTAACACCAGCGAGCTTCCGTGGTTCGTCTCCCTGTGTCGGAGAACGCGTCAGCGTCTTCGAGCCGGAGGACCACGTCCGTGCACACGCGGTTGTCGAGAGCATCGTGCATCACCACCGGCTGGTATTTCTGCGGGTCGATTGGGAGTCGGTGTGTGATGACGAAGGGCCGGTATCCATGGTCATCAGCGGACAGCCCGGCTACGGAAAGGCAGTCCGGTGAAGGTACAACCACATCGCTTGGGTGATGGACGCTCCCCGAACTCTTCTGCTCCACAGGATAAACGCATGTCCCAGGCGATCCGCGAGATTCGTGAGCTGATTCGGCCATGGGGCGATGGCGACCATGCCCGGTTGATCCACGCCGTCCTGGACCGCAACGGCGTCTAGTTGTCCACCGACGGTATGCAGAATCGAAAACTAAGGAGATAGCGATGCCAGAGTCTGATAAGAGCCGCGGGCTCTACGGCAAGTATCGCGTCGAGCGGGTCGACGGCAAGGACAAAGGTCCGCATTTCGTTCTGGGGTACGCAACCGACCAGCACGCCCGTGTTGCATTGCGAGCGTACGCGGAGTCGTGCCGGGAAGACTACCCAGCGCTCGCCGCGGACCTCGACGCCGAACTGTCCAAGTACGCGCCGCCCGCGCACACGAACGACGGCGCGGTTCGGCGTTTGGCCGATGACAAAGAGCGTGAGTTCGTAGCAACGCTAGATCCGAGGCTTGACCTGTTCTTGAACTACCTGGCGGATGAATATAAGTTCCCGCTCACCGTCGAGGCCAGGCTGTCGGTATACCATTTTTTCGTCGAAGAATTGAACAACAACCCATCATCACGATATCTCATCGCGGAAGCCCTCACCGCCGCCGCCAACCGCCTAACCGCCGACAGAGCTGTCCGGTAATCGGAGGGAGAGGGTGCGATGACGGTGTACGTCGACGACATGCGTTTGCCCGCCCGTGTGGGGCGGATCGAGGCACGGTGGTCGCACCTGATGGCTGATACCGACGAGGAGCTGCACGCCTTCGCGACCGGCATCGGGCTACGTCGCAGTTGGGCGCAGTACCCCGGTACCTGGAAGTCGCACTACGACGTCACCGACAGCAAGCGAGCTCAGGCGATCCGCGCCGGCGCGGTCGCCATCGTCGCCGGCGGCCCGGAGTCGATCGCGCTGACTCGACGCAAGCGCCAGCAACACCCGCCCGCACCGCAACTCAGGTTGCCGCTCAACGAAGGCCAGTAGCCGTAGGAGGTGTAGTGCCCATGGAGAAGCCCATTGCGGAGCTCGCTCGCGGTGATGTGATCACTGGGTTCGCGTTGTCCATACACAACGCGCACGACCAGTAGACGACATCCACCGGACCCGCTCATTGTTAGTATCTGCAACTGAATCAAGGAGATTGAGCGATGAGCATCGTAGTTGGGAGAGGGCAATCATGAGTCTTGAAGAAGCGGCAAAGGCTTGTGCCGATGCGGCCGAAAACAACCTACGAGTGGCCGCAGACATTGCAGATCCACCTCCGGCTACCACGGGATTCCCAAGTGTAGACAATCTGATCGGGCAAGCCCTTCAGAGAGCCCAAGTGCTGTTGGAAGAAGGAGCGGACACGATGGGTGAAGCGGCTGCTGCCCTCACTGCCCAGATATTTCAGAACGAAACAGAGCCGACGTGAGGGGAATGACTATGGATGCGATCAAGGTTGGCGACAAGTGCACGATCTGCAGGCAGGGGCACGGCCTCCCCGCGCGCGTCGGCGTCACCGTTCGTGTCATGGCCCTCGCTGAGGGCTGGGCGATGGTGCGCTACCCGCGGGCCATGCCCTTCGTCGTGTCCGTCAAGGAGCTGGCCAAGGGTGTCCAACAATCAGTCCACCGCCTGATCAAAGGCTCGGATCATCGGTGAAAACTGCCCAGTCCAAGCACTCTTGAGGTAGGTGTGAGAACAAGAGGATTCTTCGCCAGACCACACAAGGTAGGCGAAATCGTGTACATCATCACCGGCGACGAGACCGATGACCACCTGAGCAGCACACGGTGCCGGATCACTGAAGACCACGGCAACTACGAATACAGCTGGGAACTTGCACCAGCCACTGAGGGCGAGGCGTTGCGTGTGATTGAGCAGCTAGAAGCGACCGGAAGACCGCCGATCTGGTCAGTGGCTACCCCGATGGACGAAAACGATCTGTGAACTGCCGGTTCGGGGGAGGCGACTCCCCGGATAACCGGATAAGGCCGGGCTGGGAAACAGGCACACGGGCACGTCGAGTAGGCCGGAAAATAGTTGCTCGAGTTCGAGTCGCCGAGACCTGATGTCGCATCCTTGCGGGAAGATGAGCAGATGACGGCGAAGCCCAGGCCACGGTCGACGACGATACGGGATCAAATCGTCGCTGCATTGAAGGCCGCGTATCCCCGAGCGCTGGTCACCGCCGCCCTGGCAGAGCAACTGCCCCCAGTCGTTGCCAAGATGCACGACGATTGTCGCGGATTCTTCTGCGGCAAACCGATTCCGAATGAACATCACCGAATTCCCGGAGTCGGGGTCGAACTCCTTGAATGCCACAAAAACTGGCACCTTGTTCGCCGCCGCTGTCGCGCCTCTGACATCCACCGCCACCTGGTCGCTCTGGAGCGTGACGGACGAGTAATCCGGGTGAGGCATAACCGATGTCCTCACCGGTCCGAGCCCTGGACAATAGACCCCGACGCCTCGGATCTAGCTGAGATAGCAGCCCTGAACCACACGTGGGGGAGATCCTGATGGCGGATGCTGCACGTGCATGCGAACGCACCAGCAGATGCGTTGGATGCGGATGTCGCTGTGATGGACGCTGCGGACTCTGGTGACATAAGGCTGGGGCTCATCGGCGTGCTTCCCACCTAGGTGTGGCTCGGTCCGCCAGGCGGTCGCCGTGGGGAAATTTGGCCCCCAACACGCCGGAGCGTCCCGGGCGAGCCTGCGTCAACGCGGCACGATTACCGAAGACGCATCGAGCCGCACGGCCGGCCGCGTGAAGGCGAGGGACGACAAGGAAGGACGGCGGTATGGGCTTCAAAGTTGGACAGCAGATCCGTGCACAGTTTCCCCATCGCCCGGATCTTCACGTCGACCTGATCCGCCGCGAGGACGGATGGCATCGGATCGAGGGTGTCGGGCCGCGTGTGCCCTACCTTGATAGCGAAGTGCAGTTGGTCACCTGGACGCCGCTGGACGGAACCGGCCAATGACAATCACCAGCACTGCCGAACAGCTCGCCGAATACAAAGCACAGATCGACAAGAAGTACCAGGTCAGAGAGACGTACGCTGAGGCGATCGCCCGCGTAGATGCGGCGGCGCAAGGCACACCCGTATGGCTGCTAGTGGACCCTAACGGAGTCATCGACGGTTGGCACAGCTACCGCGCCAAGGGCTGGGACAGCATCGACAACGTCTGGCGCCGCTTCGAGCCCCGTAAACGAGACCGCGACGCCCTACAGCGCTCGGGCTGGACCGTCCGTCGTGACGACAAGGCCGGCACCGGCCTCGCGGCGTTCCGCGCATCGAAAGCGGCGGGAGAGCCGTGACCGCACGCGGGCGTCCGACACAATGACTGAGTGGGTGGGGCCGCCCCTCGAATGCGGCAGGTGCGGGCTGGTACCAGTGCTGACGCAGCGCAACGGCGTGCCGCTATGGGCGATTCCAGCGCACACCTACCCGGGCGACAACAGCTGTCCCAACGGCCTACGTCCACTGCCGGGACAACTGCTGGCGATCAATCCGCCAGTCTGGGCCACCTGACGTCAGACGTTATTGACCAGCAGGAGGAATCGATCAATGTGTCCGGAGTGCCTCGGCGAGCTGCTCGACGATGGCAACTACTGCGGCTACTGCGGGTGGAACGCCACCTACCAGCGCGAGCACGCCGTCGAATGCCCGACCGAAATGGCTCTGACCGAGCTCACGATACGGAAAAGAAGGTGAGTGACTACATGACAACAATCCAGCACATCGAGAATCACGGTCCAGACATCGGCAAGTTCGTGCAGATCATCACTGCCGTATGGCCGGGCGCAACCGTATACGCGCCTGGCACTCGGTTTAGAGTGCGCAACGCTGACTGTCTCGGTTACCCGATCCCAAATGCTATGCGGGGTCGGACAGGAACCGTCATCACTGTCGACGGTCCAGTCGTCCTTGGCGGAGACGTTCATCGGCACGCCAACGTCGCGGCGCTGGACACGATTGGACTGCGCGATGTTGTCAGTTTGCTTGGCTTGGAAATCGAAATGATCCACATCGTCAAGTACGACGACGCGACAGACGCCATTGAACGGCTGTCTCATACCTGGATGGAGTCTGAATCCAGTGCACCGCAACCCGACAATGGCTGGCTCCGTGAAAGTCTCGCGTCTGTCCGGCCTAGGCATTAGTCGACGGGCGAGGGGTAATGAAGACCGTGATGTCGAGTGAACCTGTCGTGGGTGGGTGTCCGCCGTGGTGCGATAAGCCGAATGGCCATGGCTGGGAGGACGAGTGGCCCGAGGGGTTCATGCGTGAGCATGTGCATCTGGTTGGCCGCCTCGATCAGTACAACGCGATCCTGGTGCACGAATACGAGACCGCGACAGCCCAGGGCGCAAAACGAATCCGCGAAGTAACCCTCGACGTCGAAGCGCCAACCCAACTCGACGTTACCGCGGCCGGTCAGGCCCTGGCCTTCCTCGCCGAGGCGGTCGCATTGGTCCGCAATCTCACCGATGACACGAGGGGCGGCATCGATAGACAGGATGCATGTGACGAAACGGTGGTAGTCGTCCCGACGAACGACTCCAGCGCGAAGGAGGCCGTCGATCGTGCGATCGCGGCCGGCTACCCGCCAGACTCTCTCGACATGGTCACACGAGCGCGTTATGCGTGCGAGTGGGGCAACGGCGATGCACTGCACCAAGAACTGGCAGACGAGGTCGAGCAGCTGCGAACTGTCGTCCGCCAACACGCGACCAGGGAAGACGGCACGACCGGCGGGACGCAGCCACACACGCGATCGCGCGTTGCTCGAACCATAGCTGCGAACCAATGGGTCGACTACATCGAATCGGCCGACGCCGCGGAGGACAAACTGGTGCTTGTCGACACCGACAAGGGTGCCCGAATTGCCGTAGGACATCAGTCCTGGAGCGCGTGGGTCGAGGCAATCGAGCACTTCGCGGCCGGCCACTGCGACCGTGCCGACTGCTACGGCAGTGACAACACAGACCGTTGAAGAAAAGGGGAAAGCGGTGGCTGAGCAACGTGATCATGTGATACGCGCCGTATTGCCGTGGCGCAGCGTGCAATTAACGGAATGTGGCCGAGAGTTCGACGATGTGGCCTCGGCGATCACCCGCGATCAATTCATTGCCCGGGTGAAGGACTATGGCAAGCAGCGCACCGCGTTCACCGTCTGCATGACCTGCTGGAACACGGTCACGAGTCATCGCCATGACACATGGGACAACGACCCGATAGGAGTCATCGGCCGCGAGGCCGAGCGGTGCGGCGTTTACCGGATCTACGTATCACAGACCCCGGAACGCGACCAACTAACAGCCGAACTACGGGCAATAGAAGCTCTGATTGCCGCACACCGCGACGAGTTCGACCAGTACATCGAGGGCCTTGGAGAGACCACCGACCTAGCCGCCGCCCGGCGCGCACGGGCTCCCGGACAACGAAAACCGCGCCGCGCATAAGGCGAGCACAGAGAACTGAAATCAACAGGAGACCACGATGACAGCGAACAACACCGCCGGGATCGCATCGGTTGAGGACCTGCAGCGCCTTATCGACCCGGAGGTCTGGGCGGCCCGCTACGAAGACCAAACCACAATCGGCCAACAGTGGAGCTGGGAGACCCGCCGCCAGAACTCAACCGCAGCTGCCCGACGCGTACACGCCTTCCTAACCGAACGTCGCGACACCCGCGTCGACTGACACGACAACGACGAACTCTGAACAGACGTAAGGATAGAAACGGATGCGACTCGTCATCGAAATGCTCGAAGAATACCCCGGATACGGCCATATCCATCAAGAGGGCTGCATCCACCGACCCGGCGACCCGGAAGATATCGGAACTGCATCCAACAAAACAGACGCAGTTGAACTCGCCGCTGAGGTCACCGGCTGGGCCGCCACCGACTACTACTTCGCGGACTGCGTAACCCTACCCCGCTAATCCGCTGCAACGAGGAGAACAGCCATGAGCACACAGACAGACAGCACCCGTACCGAGTCCATTCTCGATGCGCACGAGTGCGATTGGATGGGCGACGACGGCAACCAAGGGCGCTGCCGGTGCGGGCTGATGGTCACCACCGAGGATGAGTGGAGGCATCACGCCGAGCGAGCCGTAATCAACGAACTCTGGTCTCCAACCGCCGAAATGATCACCTCCCCAGAAGCTCTCGAACAGCTTCCGGAACGCTCGGTCATCGCGGTGCACCCTGGTACGGAGAACACCGTGTTCCTGCGGATAGTTCTCGGCGACCCCAACCTGAGCGCCTGGTGCAACCTCACGGGCACCTTCCGCTTCACCCCAGGGCTATTGCCGGCCCTCGTCCTAGAACGCGGCCCCCAAACAAGCCCGACCAGAAGCTAACGCGAACTGTCGGTACCTGATCGGAACATCGAGCCATGACCGAGAACTGGCCGGACGACCCGGACGAATGGGCAGACAGGTCCGCAACGGACCCCGCTGAGCTCGACGATGACTTGGAGCGCGCGGTCGATTCGATAGGTGCCGGACGGCTGCTGTTCAGCATCGCCGATGCGCTCGCCAAAGGTATGAAGTCCACGCAGTCGGCCGCTCGTGCCTACCGGGTTCTGCTGGCCCGGATGGAGGGGCAGACCTTCGATCAGATCGCCCAACGGGAAGGCGTCTCTCGCGAACGCATCCGGCAGGTCGTCTATACCGTGCGTCGGATCGTCGTCGCATCACCGAATCTCTTTGATGGTTTCAGCTCACTCGATCAAGCCGCTCGAAACGAAGCCCTCAGCGGGCCTGAGCGTTTCCGCAAATGGAGCTGGCGTAAAGGGTTCAGCAACGTTGAATGAGGCAGCGGTAGGACGGCAACAACCGCCGGTCGACGCTCATGCTGGCCAGAGATGATTCAGGCGTTTGTTGATCATGGCAGGGCGATCCGCAGAGCGTTGCTGATCTCCCGCATCGTCACGGGCGACAGCGGTGGAGATTCAGCAAGCTCATCGTGATAGAGCGGCACGATGTCATCGACCAAGACGTATCCGGCCACGCATTCCGCGACTCATAGCTGGGCACTGCGGGTGTGGCGGTCCCGGGCCTTCCGCCTCTCTGTCCGGACAGGTTCACTATTGAACTCCGCCGCCAGGTCGGCGTAGCTGGCATCAAGCACGTACTCGCGAAGCGATTCTGCCCCGGCTTGCAACAATGCGCGTAGCGCGCTGGCCTCGGACTTGACCTGCGTCCCTCGTTGCTCGCCCGTTGGCTAAGCGCGGTGTCGATATGCGTGTGGACAACGTCGGCGTTCCCGCTGTCGCACAGCAGGTGGGTGTACCGTCGCAACACGTCATCGAATGCCGCGCGAGGCAGATCCAGGATTGCCGCCACGATGTCCGCGGCCGCCGCTGCCAGATCGTCGGGGTCGGTGCTCTCAGCGTTCATGGCTACAGGGTGATCCACTCGCCGGAAGAGGTTCGTGCACGCAGGCCGGTGTAGTCGCCCCGCTCGGCTCGCGTCACGGCGATTCGTTCTTCTGCTGTCGGCGGATGCAGCCGCAGATGAGCCCGGCCCCACCACGTGTTGATTACCGCCTGGACTGGTGTCAGGTCGAAATCGTCGTCGGCCTGCGCCAGAGCGCGCCGGAACTCGGCCTCGAAGTCGACAAGATCATCGGGTGCCACCGCGGCCAGGACGGCACGGATCGAAGGTCCGCTGCATTCCGGCTGCGCACCCATGCGGGTGGTTAGACGGTGATGGGTTCGACGACTGCCATCGCGGATGTCGAATAGTTCGCGTCCGCGTCGCGTCCCTGCCGCAGAGCTTCCAGGCCCTCCAGATACAGGTAGGTGGCCAGGATCGCTGGGTAGTCGGCGTTGCGGCCTCGGCGGTGATCCCACCGTGCCGTCCACAAGATCGCTGCCGCCTGCGCCAACGTGACTTCGTCGTCGTCACCGTCGAATCCCCATGCCTGCCCGAACAACGTCAGCGTTTCTTCGAGTTTATCGGCCGGAATGCGCATCGTCCCAGGGATTGTGGCCCGAGACTGCGTAGCGGCGCTCGCCCGCCCGGTCTGCGCCAACGCCTGCAACACGCTGTGCGGCCGGACGGATTCGGTGACACCGCCCGGTAAACCCGCGATGAGATCGCTGCCTTGGCGTTCGTCGTTGGACACCAAATACACCAACTGCCCAGCCTCCGACTCCTTGGCGTACGCGGCCAATTTGCGGCCCGGCGGGCCCCCACCCCAATCCGCCATGAAACTCCCGGACAGCGGCTGCTGATCCAGCAACTCAACACCCGTCGGGGCCGGCACACTCAACGGCAACAACGACAGCCCATCAGCAGTCGCCATGATGTACCGCAGCACCGGGGCAGGCAACCGCGAATCCTCCGTCACAAACACACCGACCGCGATCGGCGTAGCAGCCCAACCCCGACTCGTGAACACCCGATCGAGACCAGCCAGATGCATATCGGCCGCCTGACGCTCCGGCGTCAACTCCGCGAAGTAATCCGGCTCCACCGCGACACCACCATCAGCCCTGCGGTGCGCGCCACCGGCCACCGCGGCGGCACCGGCCGGCACGGCCGCGGCCGCCAGCAGCGACGCCCCAGGCCCAGACGGCGGCGCAGCGAACACCGGCGACCCGCCGCCCGGCGCGCCGCCCCCACCGCCGGCACCCATGCCTGGCCCCATCATCGGGGCCCCACCTGGATAGGCGCCGAGCGCGCCACCTGTGCCAGTCGACGCGCCACTGCCGGGAGCCGTGGTGGCTCCGCCGGTAGCGGACTGCACCGGGCTATCGCCGGTCGCCGCAGCGGTGTGTGTGGCAACCGATGCCGGATCCGCGCCCTGCTGCGGCGCTTGACTCTGCGTCGCCGGGACATGCTCGTCGGCCGACAACTCCGTCATCGGCGCGCTGACGTGGACCGGCGGGGGAGTGACCGCCGGACTGGCCGGCGACGGCGGCCCCGGGTTGTTGAGGGTCGGGTTCGTGTTAGCCGCGCTGTACGGATCAACCGCGCGTTGCGGGCCGGTGAGCTGGGTGTGGGTGCCCTGCGCCCCGTCTCCGCCCAGCTTCGCTCCGTCGGGGCCCAAACCGTCTTTGTCTCCATCGGGGGCTTTGTGGTCGCCGCCGGCACCGTCATGGTCGTCGTCGCCCTGCGCCTCCAGGAGCTTGTCTAGGTCGTCCTCCGAGATGGGCTGGCCGTCTTTTCCGGCGAGTTTGGAGACGGTGTCACCGACCGTCTTCGCAACGTCGCCGCCGGGGGTTTGGCCTCCTCCCGGCTGGCCACCACCCTGGGGCTGCCCACCCATCGGCATACCGCTCATCGGCATACCGCCCATCGGGGCACCACTACCCGCACCATCACTGGCACCACTGCCCTCACCGCCGCCCATCGAGGACGGGCTGAACGAGGCCGGTGCAGCAGCCGGGGCCGGTGCAGGAGCAGAAGCCGCTGCCGGAGCCCCTGGAGCCCCCGGAGCCCCCGGCGCCGCCGCCGGAGCACCAGGGCCCTCGCTGACCGCAGCGGGCGCCGGAGCCCCCAACGGAACCCCGCCCATCATCCCGCCGGCCGGCGGCGTACCCGGCATCGTGCCCGTCGGCGCACCCTGAGGCAAACCACCGGGCTGTTCCTGGCGGGGCGGTGGTGCTGGTTGTTGGAGGCCGGGTTGCTGCCCGTTCTCGTCGAGCGCGTACCGCTCGTCGATCTCCGGCGTCCCACCAGGCGGATCAGCGATCTCGTCCGGATTCGGATTAGCGAGAGCAACCTCGCCCGCGTCCAGTTTGAATTCCATCGTCGCCAGCAAGGTTGCCACCGTGCCGCGCTTCTCGAGTACATCCGCTGCGTGCCGGGCCTCGATGATCTTGGCCTTTGCGTCGTTAAGCCCCCCAGTCTTAGAGGCCAGCTGCCATTGCTTATGCAGATCAGCGTGCTGCTCAACGGCGGCCTTCATGCCGTTTTTCGCGGCTTCGATCGCACTCGCCATGTTCCGGACCCAGCCAGCGGACTTGGCAAACCCGCTGGCGTGGGCCTGGTGCAGCGACACGTGGATCCCGAGCTGCTCAGCGACCTCATCCAGCGTGGCGCTGGTGGTCTCAGTTGTGGCGTACTGATGGCCCTGACCAGCGTATTTAGCGGCCTTTTGCGCGGTAGCGGCATACACCATCAGCGTGGACGCCACTGTGGAGTACGCGTCCTCGTCCCAGGTCGGCCACGAATCACCGATAATCTCCTCGGCTCCGGCGCCCGTCGGTTTCTCAATCGTCATAATCTGGCCCCCACCAGTGCGTTTATTATCGCCAGGGTCACATTTTGGCGAGTACAGCAATCCTACGTCGACCAAACCCCCTATGCGCTGGAACAACGCGCCATTAGACTGTCTTATCGGAAGGGTCCGACCAGCAGAAAGGAGGACGCCATGAACACGTGGAAGACGCGCGCGGCCATGGCTGCCTCCACGCTGCTCGCCGGCGGCCTACTCCTGGCCACCCCAGCCACCGCATCCCCGCCCCTGCCGTCTTCACCGGCCATCCAGCCCGGAACCGGCCTGGCGGTGTACAACGCTGCCGCCGACGACGGCAGCGCCTGCATCGCGGGCTGGCCGGTCCACACCGACACCGGCGCACCCGGACTGCTTACCGCCGGTCACTGCGACCACGGCGGCAAAGTCTCGATGCTCTGGCGCGTATCTGGTCAGTACGAGACCATTGGCAAATTCCGTGAATCCGTCGTGCCCAACGACCTCGGCGAGACCAACGATATCGGCCTGATCGCGCTCGACACCGTGATACCGACAGACCCGCGTATCGTCGGGATTCGCCCCGTCACGGGCCTTGCCCACGACCTCAAAGTCGGCGATCAGCTATGTAAATTCGGCCTCGCCAGCGGATTGACCTGCGGGCCGATTGAGAGTGTCGGGCCTGATCGGCTGGGTTTCCGTGCCCGGAGCGAGTGTGGCGATTCCGGTTCACCGGTTTACATCCGTAACTCGGATGGAACCGCGACCGCTGTCGGCGTACTCACAGGTCTCGCGGCCGCAAAGCCATGTACGGAACCTTCGGCGAATGGTGACGTCACTGTTGCGACGCTGGTGGCTCCCTACCTCGAGCGCTGGCATCTCAACCTCGATTTCGCCGGCGCCGGGACAGCTCAACCCGTAGGCCACGGCCACGGCCGGTAACGGACCCGGTAAAGCGCGGCCAGGAGGCGCGGCGCTTTACCGGGCAAACCCCCACCGGATTGTCGGCTCCCGCCGCTAGCCTGCAGATCAGGAAGTATGCTCCCCGCGCATGCGGGGATGAACCGTCCGAGATGGCGGCGGCGGTTGAGCAGCACGCTATGTTCCCCGCGCTGGCGGGGATGAACCCATGCCTGAGTCGGTGTAGTGTTGTCAGCGCAGACCCCCCCACACCTGTGGATAAGGGGGTCTAGCTGTTTCCATGTTCCCCGCGCATGCGGGGATGAACCGCTGCGTGATGAACCGTCGATCGGGCAGGTGGCCGCGGTACTCCACGACGGCGTGCACTGGATCATCACGGGCAAGCACGATAGCGCTGGCATGGCGCCCCGCCGGCGAATACTTTCGCATGCCGGCCGCCGCCTTCCCGTGGCGGCGCGATGTGCGGAAGCTGGCTCGCGTCCGGCGCGAGTCTGCGCCTGGCTGTTAGTCCGGCAGTGCTGACTGCCTGATAGTGCTGTTGTGGGACGTCGGCGCGTTTGCCATCTACGAGCGGACTCGTGCTCGTTAGCTTTCGATAACGCAATGAGGTCGAAGTCTTCTGGGCCTCTTTCGAAATGCGCTCACAAGCGGGGGAATCGTGCTTCGCCGATCCAGAGCAGCATCGGCTCGCCGTTATCGTCTTCCTGCCACAGGATTTGAAGGTCGTGGGTCGGATGTTGGACGTCGACGAGCCATACAGGGGGAGGGGACACGGCCGCGGTAATTGATCGCGGCCGTGCTGCGGCCGACTCCGGAGTGGTTTCGATGATGTCGAGGGCGGCATCGAGTGCGGCCGCGATTGGGTCGCCTGCCTCCACGAGGCCGTTGTAGAACTGTCTGGGCTGATCGTTAATCCAGTTCAACGCCACACGCCCATGCTACACGGCGGTGTTGCAGTTACGGCAATGTGGTCGTTGCGGGGATTCCGTGGCAAGGGTAACGTGGGGGACGTGACACAACCCCTACTCGAGGTGGATAGCCGCAGGCGACTCAACCTCAGCAAGGTCGGCCGCCACGACCGCTACACCGTCACTGAACATGCAGACGGCACCATAACGCTCACGCCAGCCATCGTGTTGAGCCCAGCCGAAATGCACTATCTCGCCGACACAGAACTCCAAGAGATCGTCCGCATCGGCCGCAGCAATAGCGGAAAGACCATGCATCTCGATCGCCGGCGACAGGGCGGAGCACCCACCGAAGATAACGGAGGAAGTGCAGGACAGTAAGTCCGCGCTCTTCCCCCGGCGGCTGCGATGAGCCCGAAGCCGCTGCAGCTTGCAGCACTCTGCGATGGTGCGACCGGGAGAAGTCCACGGGGTCGAAATGCTCCAACGAGGCGTTCCCACTCGGCAATTGCGCGCGGAGTGCCCAAATTCCACGATCTGTGATCGTGCGTCGGTGTCATCGATGTGGCAACGCCATCAACCACAACCTGCAGTTCATCTCCGGGAGTCTGGAACCTCAAAACCAACACACTATTACCGGTCCGCTCATAGTCTCACCGTGTGAAGCGTTACCGTTCCCATCGTTAGCCCTTCGGGTGTGTTGGTCGGCGGTCATTGCGTGGTAAGAAGGGGCGTATGGAGCCGCTGGGGAAGATTCTTCCGATCTATTTCGTTGCGGACGAATCGGGTTCGATGGGTCCGTATGTCGATGAGCTGAATCAGGGACTGGTCTCGTTGCATGATGCGTTGCAGCGGGAGTCTTTCGCCGCCGCAATGGTCCGGTTCTCCGTTATCGGCTTTGCGGAGTCAGCACAGACCTACCTTGAACCAGAAGACCTGCGGAATCTGTCGACCATGGTCCCGCTACGGGCTCGGGGCTGGACATCTTATACTGCTGCATTCGATCAGTTAGCGTATCGGGTTTCGGTGGATGTCCCTAACTTGAAGCGGCAGGGGTACATCGTGCACCGCCCAGCGGTGTTCTTCTTGACCGATGGGCTGCCGTATCAGCATGAGGATTGGCGGGCCGCACGGGCAAACCTGCTTGCCCAGCCAGCAGCCCCGAACATCGTTGCGTTCGGGATCGGGGATGCGGATGCCGAGATTGTCCGGGAGGTTGCTACCCAGCCTCATTATGCTTATGTCGCGGCGCGGGGCGTTGATACCGGAACGGCGCTGTCGGAGTTCATCACCTCGTTGACGCAATCAGTGATCAGCTCGGGACAGGCGTTCGCCTCAGGTAACGCGGAACTGCAAGTGGAGAAGCCCGAGGGTTTCACTCTCGCGGTCGACATCGTTTAGCTAAGGTCTCCGTTGATGAGTTGGCGCGATCGGATTCGATGGCACCGAAGCAGCGTTCCCGACGAGGTACCCATGATGCCCATCGCGTCCGGGTACCCGGCGGGATCTCCGAGCGGATCTCCCGCAGTTAACAGCGTTCCGGAGCATGTTCCGTCACGGGTAGTTGAGGAACTCGATCCTGTGTACGTCCCGCAGATTGTTGTTGGAGTGCCGTCGCCTGCCGTCGAGCCCTCAGTGATTGGGCACGGCTTCCGCTCGTTCCCGTTTCGCCCGGACACGGTGGTTGATGGCTGGTCCACCGGCCGTCTGACAGTACGGGCAGCGTCGATGCGTGGGCATCTGCACCGGTATAACGGTGCACCCCGTCAAGACGATTTCGCCGTCCACCACCTCCCAAATGGCCGCGTGATCGTCGTTGTTGCCGATGGTGTCTCACAAGCGGCTCAGTCTCACATCGGCGCCGCCACGGCTACCCGCTACGCGGCGCAATGGCTCCAATCAGAGCTTGCCGACAATGTGTCCGAGACTGACTGGGCGACGATGGTCAAGAGCACGGCATGGGCGCTCACCGAACAAGCACAAAGCCTTCTTGGGCTCGACCAGCCTGACGCTGTCCTTGCAGAAAAAGAACTCGCGACTACATTCGTGTGCGCGGTCATTGAGCCGACGGACTCCGGCCTGCGGGCATACCTTGTCGGCGTCGGTGATTCTTCCACGTGGTTGCTGTCGCCGGCAGGAGAGTTCTTCAACATCCTCGGAGGCAAGTCGCCATCCGATTCGGGAATATCGTCGTCGGCGGTGTCAGGGCTTCCCCGTGTCCCCGCCGAGCTGACACCGGCGGTGATCGATGTCGGACGCGGCAGTGTGCTCCTGGTCGGCACGGACGGGATAGGCGACCCTCTCGGAAGCGGTCAGGGCGCGGTGGGGAACCTGCTCCGCGATGCTCTGATCGGCCGCATACCATCGCTGATTGAGTTCGCTCGTGTTGTCGATTTCAGCCGCGAGACCTTCGACGACGACCGCACTCTTGTCGCTGTGTGGAACGCACCTGGACATCCCGATGAGGTTTCGGGGTGGTGACCAAACCCATCGACCGCGACCGCCTCGGTGACTTGACGAAACTCAACCGGGGCGGGCAGGGAATCGTCTATGACGCACCAGCGGTCAAAACCAAATTCGCTGCCGCAATGGTGTACAAGGAGTACACACCTCAGTCCTTGCGGGATATGGATCCCGACACACTGTCCGCTATGCCCGGCTTTCTTGAATCATTGCCCTATGAGGCTGGTAAGCGATTGATCTCTCTGGCCACCTGGCCTTGCGCTACCGTCGAGGTCAATGGCGCGGTGACAGGTTTCGTCATGCCAAGGATTCCTGACGACTTCTACATCTCATTGACAACAGTCAAGGGTGCAACGCGTACCCTCGCCGAGTTCCAGCACCTGCTTAACCCGCGGCACTTCCTAGACAAGCTCGGCATCGCCATCACCGACGAGCAGCGATGCGCTCTGCTTCGAGAGGTCGCCTCGGCCCTCACCTTCCTGCACAACAACAACATCTGCGTCGGCGACATCTCGCCGAAGAACCTTTTGTTTAGCCTGACGCCACCAAAGGTGCACTTCCTCGACTGCGATGCCATGCGCGTGGCCGGCGAATCCGTACTGCCTCAGGCTGAGACACCCAACTGGTGGGTACCCAATGGTGAAGAAAAAGCCACCCCGTACTCCGACACCTACAAGCTGGGGTTGCTGGCGTTGCGGGTCTTCGCCGGAGAGCAGCACCTCAAAGACCCGAAGTCCCTGCCTGCGTCATCGCCAACATTGCTGCGACAGCTTGTCACCGACACGTTGACCCGCGCAGCCGACTCGCGCCCATCGCCAGAGGCGTGGACGCAAATTCTTGGGCGAGTCGTTGAGGATATACAGCACCAAGAAGATCAGTCCGAGGCAACACCAAACACTACTGTCGTAGCCAGCGCGCCGACCCCACCCAGGCTTGATACGCAGGCCTACGCACTCCAGGCAAGCGCTGTACCAAGGCCGGTTCCCTTTCCGGCGGCTACCGCTCGGGCGCCGTTGCGGCAACCGACGAAGACAGGTAGTTCGGCGCTGAAAACACTGGGGCTGTTGGGCGCCGCGCTGTTATTCATCATCATCATCATGGTGCCCGTCCTCATGGACCTGGCAAAACTGAGCACGAATATCCACACCAACAGCGGGGCTTACACTCCGCACACCACCCCGTACGCCGCTGCGCCGACCCCGTCATACACCAAGACAACAACGCCCAGCTGGTCCACCACTACCACGACAACGCCGCGGCCAAGGACCCCCGTCACTAAGCTCAATTGGGACGGCATCTGGGCACGCGACTACACCGAACACGACGGCGACTGCGACTACGGGCTCAACTACTGGGTTGTTCAGCCCGGGAACGATACCGGGATGTCCGCGCTGAAACTCGGATGCTTCCCGACCAGGGTGGTCGGCGATCTCAACGACAAAGGTCATGCCTTGTCATGGTGGACAGCCGTCATCTTCGCCGTCTGGGATCCAGGCCGAATCATGAGTGAATACGAGAAGACAGGCGACCTGCAAATGATCGGCCTCGCTAAATCATGTTTGGCGCGTGCCGGTCTAACAGATTTCCATGAAGGTCCGATACATGATGACTGTTTAGTCAAGCCAAAGGTTTAAGCAGTGATCGCCGCCGCAACCGTCCACCTGGCGGGTAGTGGGCGGGCGGCGACCGGGGATCGATGGGATAGGTCCGCGCGAGTGCCTGGGCGCTAACGAGGCCCGATCCCTTGCAGCGCAATGCAATAGATCTCTTACAGTCAGTGAAATAGATCTCTCACGATTTCGGAATGCAACTACCAGTCGTCATGCTCAAAAGCTATGCTAAAAGCATGACGGCTAAAGAACCGCGCAAGGGCACGACTATTTGCCAGCTCGGCGAGCCGTATCCGCATCGCTTCGACGACAGCGGGGAAAACCGTGAACGTTGTCGGCGCTGCGGCTGGACGGAGGGCAACTACTGGCACAACCCGTCGCTATCGAGAGCCGAATTCCCGTACGAGGAACGGGTCCACGAAATCGACTGGTCGGCGGTGCCGTTCAATTGAGCACCCCTAGATGTGGTGTTCCACTGTTGATTACACGGTTCGGCGTGAGGACGCTCTGTAGGGCGAGACTGTCCGCTCCTCCAGGTGCCAGTGCTTGGCCGGGTAGAGCCGACGCACTTCTTCGAAGCGGCCGGTGATGCCCTCTACCGTCAATGAGCTGTCCGCGTTCTTCGGCGTTGCCCGGTATTCGGTGCCGTAATCCTTGAGTTCGTTGGCGTTGCCGACGAGATAGCCCGATAGGAGCCGGCGTAAGATGTCGGTCAGAGTCTCGCCTTGCGCCTGGGCCTTTGCGTGGCCCGCGTCCCACTCGGTGTCGGGTATGCGCACCGTCCTGCGGGGAGCGCCCACGTCAGATCACTTCCTTCAACGTCCGGTCGTATTGATGTAGCAGTTCGCATACCTGTTCGTCCTTGTGGCTGCCTTTGAAGTGAATCAGCCGCCGATCCGGCGTCCAACCATGGCCACCGGTCGCTGCACCCCTGCTGGATACGTAGACCGTGGCGATGGCGAGGTCTTGCGAATGGTCCTCCACCCACAAGATGCCGCTCACATTCGGATCGGGTAGCACCACATCGAGGCCAACCTCCTTGGCGACGGCCGCGACCCGATACATGCCTTTCACTGCCGCGCCAGTCCCTTCGCGCTGCTGGCGTCGAGGTAGTCGTTGAGAGCCTTGAGGGCAGCGCGCTTGGCGTTCCGCAGCCCATCCTCGTACCCGATGCCGATCTGGTTGTTGTCCTCGTCGCGCACGGTCCAGGTGCGCTCGTTGGTCCCGGTCGTACACATGGACTGTCGGATGCGTCCCGTGATGCTGATTTCGATATCTCCGGCTTCGCCGCGGTCGTAGTAGCCGAAGGTCTCGCCGTCGTATGTTTCCCAGGTGACATCACTCGCTTTGACTGCCGCGCTCATGGCGAGACGCTCAATCCCAGAGCGTCGCGAACCGCTGCGACAACTTCGTTGCGTTTCTTGGTGATTGGCCAGTGTCGGACCTCGATACCTTCTCGGTTCTCGACGTCCACCTGCCAGCCGATCCACACGTCGGGATTCTTGCGCCACCACTTGTCTCGGATCTCGACTAGGCCGCCCCCCGGATGGCGAATCGTGATGCCTCGACTGACGCCGTGCCGGACACGGCCGTAAGCGGACTCGGCGTACGGCCGCTCGGTTACGCAAACTTCGACACCGATCGCAGTTAGGTCTGCGGCGAGGCGCTCCCACCGTGCGCTAGTCGTCATGCTCGTAGCATACATTCATAGCATGACAATGCAAGGGGCGGCGGTGTGTCATTTTGCGTTGTTGCCAGTCCCGCGCCGGACACTCTCGGCATGGCAGACGACCCGCCGGGGAGGCCGTCACTCGGGGCGACTTGGCTGAGGCCCAATCGAGCGTGATATAGCAGCAGGTGCTATAGTTGTGGTTGTGGGCAGGATCGAAACGCTTCGTCAGGCCATGGCTGAAACATCTACCAGCCAATCGCTGCTGGCCCGCCTCAGCGGGGTCCACCAGCCCAGCATCAGTCAGTTCCTGGCGGGAAAAATCGAGTTCAGCGACGAACAGCTCGATCGACTTCTGTCGTGCATGGGATTCCGACTTGAGGTGACACGCCGTGCCGAAGTTCCCGAGCTGACACGATCTGAATGGCGTTCCTGGAGGCTGCACCGGCAACTGGCAACGCACCTGACCCGCGTGACTCTGGAGCAGTGGCGACCCACAGTGCTGGCGAACATCGAACGGCTGCGCAGCGGGGTCAGGGGCCGACCGCACACCTTCAACCTCACCCGCTGGCACGAGGCAGTGACAGCGGGAGATCTAGGATTCCTGCGCCACGCAACGACCGGCCTCGATCGCGACGCCATCGAACTCCGCGAAGTAACCCCTCTGGGAGGCCTTCTCCCGGAAGCGGAGCGGATGCAGGCACTACGAGGAGCGGTCTGATGCGACGTGACCAGTTGGAACATGCGATCCGCGCAGCCTGCCAAATCACTGGCCAGCCCGAAGTCATCGTTATCGGATCCCAAGCCATCCTGGGCACCTACCCGGAGTACGAACTGCCCATGGGAGCCACCCAGTCCCTGGAAGTGGACATTCTCCCAATCACCGACGACAACAACCGGACCATAGAACTCGCCGACCTAATAGTCGGTGTCGCAGGCGAACTCTCACTGTTCGAACAGCAACACGGTTTCAGCATCGACGGCGTCGACCTGACCACCGCGGCGCTTGCGGACGGCTGGCGAGACCGACTTGTCAAGGTGCAAAACGCCAACACCGCCGCGCCCTCGGGCCATCCGCGGTACGTCGGCTGGTGCCTGGACAAGGAAGACCTATGCGCGGCGAAGCTGTGCGCGTTCCGCGACAAAGACCACAATTTCGTCGACGCCTTGCTCCACGCCAGACTGGTCGACCCGGCCGTTATCGATGCCCGAGTCCAGACCGTCGACCCCCGGTACGGATCGAGCATCAAGCGAGCACGAGACTGGCTCGCGTTCCGCATCAGGGCCAACGACCGATCGCGCTGATCACTGAGGCGAGCACGCCGCCGAACCCCATCGCGCGGTGGGCTTGGATGTGGGCCACAGGATTGGGATGTCCCGGTGAGTAGTCGCGCCCGTGGCTGGCGGGCCGCGGTCGCCAGCATCGATGTCTATCGTGGCCGGTGTAGCACCGCTGTTACCTTTGCGTTATGCCCACATCGCGGCGCCGCCACGCGATCACTGAAACACCGTCAGTCGAGGCTGCGCTCAACGAGCTGCGTAAAGAACTCGGCACCAGCCGTCCCGATCTCGCTGAACTCGTCGTCCTCGGCTCCGCTGCCAAGCTCGCGTCAATTCGCGCCGAACGCGACAACGGCGCCACACGGCGCCGGCGCCTGGCCGACCGTGTCCGATCCCGCACCCTCAACGTCGACATCGACGCGGGGGACACTGTCCGTCAGACCGGATGGGTCCACAAATAACCGTGGACCACATATTGATCGACAATTCCGCGTTCGCCCGGCTCGGCTCACCAGCTCTGGAACAACGGCGTGCCGAGGGGATCGCCGACGCGATTGAACAGGGCCGGGTCAGTCTGTGACCGGCGAGTACCAGGAATCACCCGTTGACAGGGCGAGGGGTGGGCCGGGGCCGCGCATCTAGCCGCGGCGCCGGCTGCGTTCACGGTTGTGCTCCACATCGGTGGACACCAGGTCCAGATCCAGGTGCGATCCGTGGGCTTGGCGCGCCTCTGCGAGCCGCTGGCGTGCGATGTCGGCATAGGCGGCGCTGCGCTCAATGCCGACGAACCGCCGGCCTTCGGTGATCGCCGCCACACCAGTGGTGCCTGACCCAGCGAACGGGTCCAGGATCCGGCCGCCGACCGGGGTGGCTCGCAGCAGGTAGCGCATCAGATCGACGGGCTTGGCGGTGATGTGCCGTCGTTTAGATCCTCGCGGCGACGCCATCGAGTACACGCCCGGCAAAAATGGTGGCACATGATCGGGATCGGGTGCGCCGTTACTGCCCCATAGCACATACTCGCAATCGTTGGCGAACCCGCGCTGCGGCCTCGCATTGCGCTTAGCCCACACCACAATTCCGCGCCACCGCCAACCGGCGACCTGCAACGCATCACTGAGCGCCGGCAACTGGCGCCAGTCGATAAACACGAGCGCGACCCCACCGGGCCGCACCACACGCAGTGATGCTGTCAGCCAGCGTTCACACCACAGCGTGAATGTTCGCTGATCGCGCTCATCGCCGCTGAAATCTGGCAGGGCATGTCCCTGCGCTGAATCACTGCTGACGTATTTGCGTGCCGCGCTTCGGCCGGTGCGCGCCGCCGACCCGGTGCCGCCCGAGCAGTAGGGCGGATCGGTGACAAGAGCATCAAATGCCGCCTCTGGCAGCCGGGGCAGTACGTCGAGGCACTCACCGGCGATCACTTGGTCACCGTCGTCGAGGCAAACGCTCACGTCGAAGATGTGGTCGGTGGTCATGGTTAGCCAATTTTCCTTCCACCAAGCACCGGATGTGCTCAGTCGAAAGACCTTGCCACAAACCACCGACACCGTTGCTGGTTAGTGGATCGATCCTTCGCAGTCACCGTCGCATCATCTCCTCGGACAGTTCCGCAGCTGACGCCGGCCGTAGGCCCCATGCCTCCAGCGAAACACAGATCGATCGTTTCCCCGAGCGCCGCTCGTACGCGTGGGTGTGTCCGTGGACCAGCCACATGCCCAAGTCCGGAAGTTGGTACTGGTCGAACTGGGTGCGCGAGAACCGATCCGGCGTCCCGGCATACGGGAAGTGGCTCAGCAGCACGCTGTGATCGCCAACCTTGGTGCGCGCCACCTGCTGCACACTCTCGAAGACCGCGCCGAAGTCTGCGAAGTGGCGTTGCGCGCGTCGGTACATCGGAGACACCGGGTCGTGGTTTCCGGTAACGAGGTGCATCGGTACCCGCAGCGTCGCCAGCTGCTCCAGCGCGATGTGCATGGACTCGACGCCGCCACTGCAGATGTCGCCGAGTATCCACAGCGTGTCGGTGTCGGGTTCGAGCTTGTAGAGCGCCGCCATCACGGCCGCGTCGTGCGCTGCGTCGGTGTCGAACCCGCGCAGGCCCGCGAGCTTCGGGTGTGCCAGGTGTAAGTCGGCTGTGAAGTAGTGCATGCCGTTATGTTGGCAGGATGCGCCGACAGCGGGCGAACGGTTTTTGTGTCAGCGAAGGTGCAGCCGGGCAAGCATGGCGACCGCCGCCGAAATGGCGAAGATTACTGGTGCTGGCTAGCTTGAAACGGCGTTAAGCCCATCCTCTGGACTTCCTGTCTCTTCAAGGATCACCGGTTGCCAAGCCTGTTTGACGACGGCTGCTAGCACGAGGTCAGTCCACAGGTCTGCCAGGAGGGCCCCGTCGATATAGGTGACGACGTCGTCGGGTGTGCCTTCCCGTAAAACGATTTCGTAGACGCGTGCTCTTTGGCTGCGATCGGCGAGGTCGTAGCAGCGCCCCGGGTCCGACCAGTTCAGGTGCAGCGGCAACTCGACGTTCCGGAACGCCTCGTTGAGGGCGAGTCGGGGTAATCGATTAGGCACTAGGACGGGCCGGCCGTGATCGAGGCCGCGTTGCTCGAACTCGATGCGCGGTTGCATCGCGATCTCGAACCCGGCGGCTGACAGTAGTCGGGCTGCGACGTCGAGGGTTGGCGACTTGCGGCCGTGCTCATATGCCGACAACGTCGATCGCGACGTGCCGGCGCGGTGAGCGAGCGCGTCTTGCGTCATGGCAGACGCTCGACGCGCTTCGGCAAGAAGTCGAGCGGGAGCCGACATAAAACGCAAGTGTATCCGATTGGATACACACCGACCGTCCAGGTGCAATGAGTGCCGGCCGTGCACACCATGCTGGCCGGGCATCATCAGGCAGTTCGCGCTGTGCGGTTTGGAGAGCGGGAGGGTTTGCTGCTCTCGGCCCTGGCGAGCAGAATTCTCCTCTTTGAGCCGGTGACAGGAATCGAACCCGCGTGGGCCGTTTTACAAGAACGGAGCACAAGCCAACATGTGCAACACCGGCATTGTGAATGAAGTCGAGTGCGCAGGGCGAGGATTGAACTCGCGACATCCGCCTTATAAGAGCGGCGCTCTCACCGACTGAGCTACCTGCGCAGTGTGCCCGCGGCGGGAGTCGAACCCGCAATTTCCGGTTTAGGAGACCGGTGCTGTGTCCGTTGAGCTACGCGGGCGGGGCGGTGTCCCCGGCGGGAGTCGAACCCGCACCTGGGCCGGGTTTAAGCCGGCTGCCTCTACCGGTTGGGCCACGGGGACGGGTGCGCCGACCAGGCCATCGATTGTCCAGGTCGGCTGAGGGAGTTTCACGGAGCAGGTGTGAGAACGGTCTCCCGGGAAGGACTCGAACCTTCACGTGACGCAGCTTCGTAGGCTGCCGCTCTTTCCATTGAGCTACCGGGAGGTATGCGGGCAAAAGTGCCCCTGGACGGAGTCGAACCGCCAACCTTCGCCGTCGGAAAACGATGCTCTGTCCTGTTGAGCTACAAGGGCGTTGCGGAAGACGGAGGTAACGCTCCCCAACGGCATCGCCGTCGTACCGGCTAGCAACCGGCCCTGCCGCTTCGGCAGTTCGTCTTCCCCCCGGGGTGTGGAGATACGGGGAATCGAACCCCGGACTCCTGGGTGCAAACCAGGTGCTTTCCCAACTGAGCTATATCCCCGAGCGCCGTTGCCGGCGTCGCGAACCTGACGGGACTCGAACCCGCGACCTCCGCCTTGACGGGGCGGCGAGCTGACCGACTGCTCCACAGGTCCTTGGTTGTCCGGGGAGGGATTGAACCTCCGGCCTCCGCTGTATCAGAGCGGCGCTCTTGACCGACTGAGCTACCGGACAGTGGGTGTGCGGCGGGACTTGAACCCGCTGAATCTTGGATCACAACCAAGTGCCTCGACCACTTCGGCGTCGCACACAGCGGAAGGCAGAGGACTCGAACCCCAGGGCTTTCGCCCCGCGCCCGTTTTCGAAACGGGATGCGCCACCACGGCGCGCTACCTTCCTGAGCACCCCTGACGGGAGTCGAACCCGTTCCTCCGCTGTGAAAGAGCGGAATCCTTACCGGTAGACCACAGGGGCATGGTGCCGACGGCTGGTGTCGAACCAGCGACCTCCGACTTTTCAGATCGGTGCTCTTCCGGTTGAGCTACGACGGCGTGGCAGTCCGTAGGAGAGTTGAACTCCTGCTGTCTGGTTGAGAACCAGGTGTGCTGCCGTTACACCAACGGACCTGAGTTGACCCGCCAGGATTCGAACCTGAACTGACTGAACCAAAATCAGCCGTGCTGCCGGTTACACCACGGGTCATCGTGAATGTTGCCTCGCCAGGATTCGAACCTGGACTGACTGATCCAGAATCAGCCGTGCTGCCGGTTACACCACGGGGCAAAGAGCGTGGTCTGCGCGGAGGGATTCGAACCCACTGAGCCGAAGCAACTGGGTTACAGCCAGTCGTGACACGCCATCGTCACCGCGCGCAGATAGCTACCCCGGCAGGAGTCGAACCTGCAACCGCCGCATTAACAATGCGATGCTCTGCCAGTTGAGCTACGGGGCACTGTGTTCGGCGGTTTCGGGTGAACACACACCGGATGTGTGTGATGCACACCCGGTGTGTGTTCACACCAGCTCGGGAACCCGGTAACGCTGCCGTTCACGCGGTTCGTAGGGTTCCCAGAGCAACCTCATCCCTGCCTCGGCCGGTGTGCGGTTGCCTTTGCTGCCGTTGCACGGTTCGCATGCGGTCACGAGGTTCTCCCATGTGTTTGGGCCGCCTCGCGACTCCGGTATCACATGATCGAGGGTGTCGCCGTATTCACCGCAGTAGACGCAGGTGTAGGCGTCTCGTGCCAGCAGCCCGGCGCGGCTGACCCGGTTGCGGGGCCGGTACGGCACGTGGACGTACTGGTGCAGGGCCACCGATACCGGCAGCTCGACCACGGTCGAAGGGCTGTGTATGTGCACGGCTGGGCTGTGGCGCTCGATCACGTAGACCGCGCCCCGCAGCAGCAGCCGGACCGCCTCCTGCCAGCTCACGTGGGTCAGCACGCGGTAGTCGGCGTTGTACACCGCCACGGTCTGCTGACGGTCGATGCGTTGACGTAGATGCCTCATGCCGCGTGCCTCCTCTCTGGGTTGTCGTCGTGTACAGCGTTTGTTGCGCGGGGTGGATTCGAACCACCGACTTCTGGGTTATGAGCCCAGCGGACTAACCGAACTGTCCTACCGCGCAATGCCTGTGATGCGTGCCCCTGGAGAGAATCGAACTCCCGACATCCTCGGTGTAGGCGAGGAGCTCTCCCGCTGAGCTACAAGGGCGAATGGTGGTCGGGATGACACGATTCGAACGTGCGAAATCTCCTGCTCCCAAAGCAGGCGCCTTACCAAACTTGGCTACATCCCGTTGGCACGGATGACAGGACTCGAACCTGCAACCTGCGGTTTTGGAGACCGCTGCTCTTCCCGTTGAGCTACATCCGTAAGGTGTGGCCCCGCATGTTGGTGGGGCCAATTTTGAGCGGCCGGCGGGAGTTGAACCCGCGTCGTCGGCTTTGCAGACCGATACCTTGCCGCTCGGTCACGGCCGCGTCGAACCGGTGACGGGAATCGAACCCGCTCAATCTGCTTGGAAGGCAGAGATGCAGCCGTTACATCTCACCGGCATCGTGTGTTGTGCGCCGTCGAGGTTTCGATCCCCGTACCCGCCGATTAAAAGTCGGCTGCTCTCCCGATTGAGCTAACGGCGCGTGAAATACGGTGCGCCGCCAGGGACTTGAACCCTGGACCCACTGGTTAAGAGCCAGTTGCTCTACGCATCTGAGCTAGCGGCGCGCTGTGCCCCGCGAGGGAGTCGAACCCCCAACCTCTGGAACCTAAATCCAGCGCCTCTTCCCAGTTGGGCTAGCGGGGCATGCGTGCGCTCGGCAGGATTTGAACCTGCACGCCGGGGTTGCCGGCACCTGGGCTTGAACCAGGCGCGTCTACCGAAGGTTTCGCCACGAGCGCGAATGCCATCACTGTGTAGTTATCAAAGTGCCTATAAGACAGCGGAAAAGGCGGCTGTCTTAACACGGGTGCACACGGGGTCCGGGTGCGGTGCTGTAGGAAATGATGCGCCGCAGACGAAGCGATGTCTACTCGTTTTTCAGCCGTGTTTGCGTGCAGCCCAAGGCGATTGGGTGTGACTAACTACAGGAATGTCAGGCGACATTCCTGCCAGCGAAAACAGTGCGGATAAGAGATGTGTGAGAGTTTTCTTCTGGCCCTTGCTTCCGGTCGGGGCACACGCCCACTGACGGGGCGGAAGAGTGGTGAATTGACCGGAAGCACGGTCGCTGCCAGAAGACGTTGCGCTGCTCACTCGATATGAGTTGAGCGGTGGCGTCAACGGTGCCCGCATACGACAAGGCCGCCGTGGATGCTTTGCGCACCCCGGCCATCAGCCTGTAGTCGTAGCGGAGCATGATCACCGACCAAGGATACCAGCGGTGGGGCCGAGAGCCCCCGGATCACCGGATACCTTACGTACGGTTGGCCGCGTACTCGCGGACCTCGGTGGCGTTGTCCGCCCATTTGACGCCGGCTAGATTGCCCCCAATCTCCTCGGGCTCGATCTTCACGCAGGTGTCGTCTGCGCTGCCGGTGTAGGCCACCATCGGACGCTCTACCCACTGGCGGCCGACTATCCCGCTTCGATCGGCCGTGACGGGTAGGTATCGCTTATGCTGCGCGAGCCGGTCGGTGTGTTCGCGCAGGCAGGCGTCGCAGACGTTGAGCACCAGTTCCTCGCCGTCGAAGCTGTCCCAAAATGTGCTGCCGTAGTGACCGTACGTACGGAACTCGGTTGCTTCGGAGGGTTGATTGTCCGCGTCGTCGAATATGTTCATCAGCGTCTTGCCGCACTTGAAGCACGGCAACATGGCTTCCTTGCTCATAGTGTTTCTCCCTTCTGATATGTACAAAGGGGGCTTGGCGAGCTGGATGTAAAACCCGTCACCGTCGTGTTCGGCTCGCGGCGGCGGGGCCGGCGTGTGCAGTGCTTCGATCAGTTCCCGCCGAAGGTGAAACCCAGCTGTCCCTCGCCGCTGTCTGGCTGCTCTGCGTCTTCGGCTGTGTGGTCGGGTCGGCGCTGAGGGTCGTTGGCCGCGGCGCTCGGCCACGTGACCCCGGCGGCTGCCAGATCGGTGTAGCTGGCTATCGGTTTAGCGAGGATTGTGCTGAGCAGGTCGGCCTGGGCCTGCTCTAGTTCGACGAGGCGACTCAGCACCGACAACAGGTCGATGAACTCGCCGTTCCATTCAGGACGCCACGAGGTGGCATTGATGTCATCGAGGGGGCTGGTCTTGCGTCCGGTCGGGTTGGCCTTGCGGTAGTTGAACCATGACTTGACGACCTCACGCCCGCCGACCGTGTATGCCCACACTTCTTGGGGGACAGGGCCGAATGAGCCGGAACCGACATGAACTGTGGCTGTGTCGGGATCGTAGGTCAATGTGGTCGGTATCGCGTCGACTGCTGTTTGGTTGGTGACCCGGCGAGGATCACCGGAAGGGTAGCGGACGCCATCGGAGTGGCCATCGGCGAAAGCGTCACCGTAGGTGTGCAGCCAGATCACCTCCCGTCCCAGTTCGATCGCCCGCTCGAACAGGGTGGGATCGCTGGTGATCGGGACCCGCACGCCCGGGGTCTCCAACTCGGCGACGAACTGTTCGGTGAAAGCCGGGTGCGAGGTGATGCCGGCGACGTATGCGACGAGGTCCTCGGCTGTTAGTCCGCGTCCGCTGACCGTCGACAGCGTTCCGAGCAGCCCCTTAGCCAGATTCACCCGCCCGCCGGGATGCTGCATGGGCAGTACCCGCCCACCTCTGCCGTTGAAATGGTGTGCGTCTGGAATCAACGCCGAGAACACCACTCCGGGACCGTCGCTGATCGGCTGAGAATGCTGCTCGATAACGAACACTTGCCCGGGGTGGCGTGCTGCCCAAAGCTCGGGCCGGGAGCGGTCGAGTAAGCGGCGATCAGCAATGATCCACTGTCGGTCAAACGTCCGGTAGCCGTAGCGGACGATGGATACCGACTTGAGATATGCGGAGGTCTCCGATGCGAACGTCCGCGTGGTGTTGGGCTCTGTATCGTCCGCGGCGAAAGGGTCTTTCGTCATCGACAGGGAGGAGGCATCGGTCTCTTTGAATAGTTCGGCTTTACGGCGCGCCTCCGATGTCCCGATGAGGACCTTCAGTCGCTCCTTGAGTACTGCCGGGTCCGGGGCGCTGGGCCAGTTTCGGTTTGCGGTAACTCCGGTGCTGCTCCACGGCAGCAGGTCGTTCAATGCCGGGTAGTCATCCCATTGCGACCGGGCCGCCGGTGTAAACGGTGCCTGCCATGCGATCCGAGTGGGCTGCCACTGCGCCCCATCAAGGCTCAGCGCGGCCAATGCAGCGTATTTCTCGGCGCGATGGCCATGCACCGCGGTGTAGTGGATCGGGGCTGGAGTCTGCGAATCGCAGTTCGGCATACGAGTGAAGATGGCGATTGCCAGCGGCTGCTGGACCCCGGGAAATATGCGAGTGGCTACCTCGGGCCGTTGCCCTTCTGGTGACACATCGATAATCCATCCTTCGCTGGTATTGCGCCGCAGATACTCGCGCATCCCTTTGAACCCTGGCCCCCGTAGATACCCGGACGTCGTGATGTAACAGACGATGCCGATATCCCCGTCGGGGTCGGTCTTGTTGGCATCGAACACTTTCCATGTGCCCCAACGCCAAAAGTAGACGTACAGGTTCTTGAGGTTGAACTCGTGGCGGCCGTTACCCTCAGCGCGAAAGGCATCCATCGGCTTGTACGGATCCCCGCCGCTGCCACCGTTTTCAACCCAGCCGCCCATCCCGTCAGCCCGCTCACGGTAAGGCGGATTCCCGATGACCACTGTGACTTTCGTCTTTGCCTTCACCCGTGCGGCCCGTTTACGTGACCGGCTGATCAACTCCAACCCCGACCCCAGTTGCGTTTGCTCCGCATACGGATCGTCGAGAGTGTCGGTCACAAAGAGACCCAACCCCTTCTCCGGGAGGGTTGCCCCGATGTCGGCAAGCAGATCGGTGGCGCGCAGCTCCGCGACTGCGAACGGCCCCATCTGTAACTCGAAACCAAACAGCCGAGTTGCCAGATCGGTGACCGCCCCAGCAACCGACCCCTTGCCGTCACGCTCCTCGACTCGCTCAGCAACATGCTCGATGACCTGCTGCAGGTACCCGCCGGTGCCCATCGCCGGATCAGCGATCACCACCGACGGATCTGCGAAGCCATCCGCACGATCCAGACGCTGCACGAGCACGTCCTCGGCAATGCGCACCATCTGTTCAACCACTTCGTGCGGCGTGTAGTAGGAACCGGACAGCTTGCGCAGCTCAGGGTCGTACTCGCCCAGGAACCGCTCATACAGGTGCAGGTAGGTGTCACGGTTGCCGGCGCGAACCCTCGTCCAATCAACGACCCCGATCACCCGCACCAGCAGATCGAGAGTCACCCGGAAGTCAGCGGCCACATAGTCGGTGAGCAGTTGCAACGCCCGCGACATCAACGAGTGTTGTCCGGCCAACTTGGCCCCGACTTCATGCAGCCCGCCAACAGTGATATCGATGTTCTCGGTGCGGGCCAGCAGCAACGCGAACGTCACGGCCTGGGCGTATCCGTCCGCGAACACCTCATCGCTGGCGGTCGGAAATAGCAGGGCACGCCAGTCCCGCGCCAGGCCGTGGAACGGCTGGTCGCTGCGGCGGGCGCCCGACGCGATCGCCCGGGCCTCTTGGTCCAGCTGGTCCAAGACTTCCCCGCGGAGCAGCCGGCACAGGGGAGCGACCTCTTTGACCAGCGTGACGACACTGGTGATGTCGACGGGATCCCATCTCAGGAAATCCGTGAGCAACACCTCGAAGTCGTCCCCGCAACTGAGCCTCGCCCCGGCCCCGCGCAGTGTCCCCCCGGTTAGATGCACGGGATCACGCACAGGCTCACCGTGGTGATACAGCCGCCACTCAGTACCGTTTGTGTAGATCAGGTTCGGGAAATCACGCTGCCGCTGCCACTGCCGCAGGTTATGCCCGGTGAACGAGTCCGGGTCCAGGTTGGCGCCCGGCCTCTTAACCTCCAAATAACCGGTGATCGCCCCGTCGACCCGGATCGCATAGTCGGGCCGAACGCCGCGGTCTTTATCGCTCACCTCGGCGTGAGGCACCACCGTCAACGAGAGATTCTGGCCAGCCGCGCCCAGCAGCTCCTCGATCGGTGCCCGGATCGCCGCTTCGGCCTCTCCGGGGCCCGCCAACTTACTCTTGCACGCAACCCCAAGCGCCGACGTCGCATCCGTCAGCCATTGCACTGGCATAAAAATCCTCGCAGGTCGATCCGGGCCGGTCCCGCCTAGCATCCAACATCGGGACTCAACAGCACGGTATTTCCCGCGGTCCGCGGACAATCATGTCGGTCGAGAGGCCACCGGTTCCCCTATTCACGATTCACGTCAACGGCACAAATCCAACGGCCACCTGGCCGGACCGCAGAGCGCGGGCGAAACCTTGTGCTTCGGCGATGTGCGCGGGTAGATAAGCCGTGCCGATCACGACCATAATCCCGCCCACGTATCGGATGCGGTTAGCCAATACCGGTGGATTGCAGTCGGCTGACCAGCAGTCCACACCTACTTCAACCGTGATTTGGTTCGCAGGGTCAAGGACCGCGGTGGCCCCCGCCACTGGGTTATCGTTCATCCCCAGCTGCGGGCCCGGAACGGCAAAACCGACGCGGGTGTAGTGCGCCACGGTGGCCACCACCCACTCATTGTGGGGGTCCTGTTCCAGGAACACCTGTTCTAAGGATGGGTTCACGAACATAAACGGCCACGGGTGGTCGCGGTTATCGCTGGTGTGCCCCGGAACGAGCAGAGCGCACGCGCTGAAAGTCAGCAACGCCGCCGAGGTGGTCTGGACGATGCCGTTATCGACCCATCCGGCGGCCTGGCAATCAAGATGGTGTAGCGACGCGGCCGCGAAATCGTCGCCCACCTGCGCCACCTGAAGCGCCGGGCGCGTTCCTCCAAAACTCTGCCCGCAGGTCTGGCAGTCTTCTGGCCACAGATTGCGCGCGAGGGCGGCGAGCCCCTTCACGCCCAACATGCGGCGAGTCCGCTCGTCGACCGTAAACGGATATGAGTCGTCCATCATGGTCACAGCATGCCCGAGACCACCGACAACGTCGATTTACGATCGGTTGTCAACCGTCGGCTAGCGCCGAACCTGATCGCTTAATCGTCTGCGGATAGGTCGCCGCTCCAGAAAGGTTATATACAGCCTCGGTGACAATGCTCTTGCTAAACCCTTCTCGCACGAGAATGTCCACAACCTCGCCTGGCGTGCCCCCGTCATAGCCGAAGTTGACGCCGTACAACTCGAGCGTGTGGGCGTGCTCATCGACAAAGCGAACGAGTTTTACCGTGTCGGCACTGGACTGATGCCTATGAGGATTGGTCGTGAAGGTGAGTTCGACGTGATCCCAGGGACCGTACCGGCCGCGCACCTCACGGTAAAAGTCCCACGCCTCCCAAGTGTCACGTGGCTTACCGCGGTTTGTCAGCAACATGGATCCAACCCTAGTGCTTGCTCGGTGTCAGAGTGTCCAGCTCACTCGGATTCCTGGCATTCGAGAAGTCTGCATCGACCTCGCACACGTGTTCATCGGGAAGCGCGGCAACGGCTCCGGCCGAGATGACTACCAGACCTCCAAAAAATCGGCGCCGGAAACGTGTTAATCCGCGGCGTGACAACCGGTGCCGCTCATGCTCGAAAGGGCCGCAAATAGAAGCAGATGAAGACATCGGTAGAGGAGCGCGAGAGCACGATGGATACCTCCGTGAGACCCCGTATAGACCCGGGGGCGGCGGCATCTGCGCGTGCCATCATGGCTGCAAACCCGTGCGTGTTGGGGTGGCAGCGTATCGAGTCACGGGCTTGCGGTGGCCGTCGTTCCCCGGCACCTGGTGCTGGTCCGGTGATTCTGTGGCGTCGGCGCCGTGACATGTTCGGTCCGGATTGGGATCTGCTTGACCCGGCTGATGATCCGGCGTTGTGGGTGGCTGAGCAGGTGCCGACAGAGGTATGTGTCACTGATCGGTGGGTGCGGCGGCACCGTGACATTCTCGGTGGCCGTAGTTTCAGTGCGGCGGTCGTTCGTCGTGATCTCGGGCGGCCCTGGGCCATCAGCGACGGTGCGTTACGGCCTGGATTCACGGTCGCACTCAATGTTGAAAACGGACGTTGGGTGTGGGAATTGACTGATGAGCGGTCCGCGTGTTGCGGCGGCTATCTGGCGCGGTGGCCCGACTGATGAGCGAGGTGACAACATCAAGGCTTTAACTGTGCGGCAGCCGTGGGCTTGGGCCATCGTCAACGGCGGCAAGAACATCGAAAACCGCACCTCGGTGTGGGGTTATCGCGGTCCGGTGGCCATCCATGCTGGGGCGGGCTGGTCCGAGCGCGGTGATCGTTCACCGCTGATTCAGCAGGCGGCCCATGGCTGTTCGCTGACCGGGGTGTTGGTCACCTCAGCGGTCATCGGGGTGGTTCATCTGGTGGATGTCCATCCTGATGCGGGGTGCTGTCGGCCGTGGGGGGAATCGGAATACGTCGAGAACGGTGGCCGGCCGCGCCGCAACGTCGTGCATCTTGTTCTTGAGGACCCCAGACCGCTGCCCGAACCGATTCCGTGCCGAGGTGCCCTCGGGTTGTGGTCGCTGCCGGCCGACATCGCTGAACTTTGTGGTCAGCTGCTATGACTGCGGCCGACAAGGGGCTTGGCGTCGCGGCCCAGGTGCACCTGCCGGTCTTGCGCTCGGGTTTGCGGTGGCTTTACGAGACGGATCAGCCGCCGGCCGCATTGCTCCAGCACCATGGCCAACGTCTGCGGTCGGTGGCTAACCGTTGTTTCAGCTTTGTTCCGTCGGGTTGGGCTGGTCACGTCGTGGTGGTAGTCAGTGTCGCCGAGGTCGAGTACGGTGCCGAGCCCGGAAGTCCGCCAGCGAACCCTTTGGCTCCTGGTGAGCTTGAGGCGTTCGCTGGGTTACTGCGGCAGCTCGGACACAGCATCGTGTCGTCCTGGAACGGTCATCCGTGGGTGTCGGGCAGCCTTGCTCTGTCGCGTCCGGCGAACCCGTCGTTGCTGGCCGCGGTCCAGCGTTACCACGCCGGGTGTCCCCGCCATGGCGGGGTGTTCTGCCGGTGCGGCTGGTATGCCGAAGGTAACTGGCATGTGATCGGGCTCGGGAGCGTTCACGGGGATGCGCGGACTCGTTCGTAAGGCTGGATGATCGTCAGGTCAGTCGATATCTGGCTTGGGTCCAGGCACATCGGCAGGGTGATCTGTAACTGGCGGTTGCTCGATGTGGCCGGCATGAGTACGACCGCGAGCCACCCCCCGTCTGACCGTCTCACCCACGCTATCTGCCGTGCCGCCATGTGGGCCTCGATGCGCAGACCGAACGCGGTGACCCATAGCGGTAGCCGATCCGCTGGCTGGCGCCCGGAGCTGGGGAGTGCGTCGTGGGCGGAGACGGCGACCTCGCGATCTACCCGGAACAGGGTCGGGTAGGTGGGGTCCCAACTCCAGTCATCGAACATGTGTTCATAGTATGGGGTCGGCTCGCCGGATTCCCTCGGAGTGCGCCCGGCAGTCCCGCTCTGTCGAGCATCGGTGCACCCGGTGGTATCCGGCGGCTTTATCCGTCGAGAGGGTCGAGGGGATCGGTGCTGGTGAGTGTGTTGTCGTTCAGCGTGTCGCCCGTACCGTTGCCGGTTGGTCGGCCCGGACCGGTCTGCAAGTGGAGCTCGGCAGGGAGCACGCCCTCGCGCCAATGCTCTAGGGCGTCAGCGAAGAGCCGTTCCTCCCAGTACCTGCGGTGAACGCTTCGGTGTCCTGGCCCAAACGGCCCACAGCGCCCACGCACCAACACATCGCATCCGTGAGTGCGATCAAGTCGCGTGACGTAGATCCCGGCGCAGTCGGCGGCCGTGAGCCGCAGCGCCGACGGCTGGCTCGGCGTGAGGATCATCATCGAACCAAAAGCCGCCAGATTGCAGGTCGCCGCAAGAGCCGATCGCCACCCCGCCACACTCACGAAGCCGGCAATCCGCAACGGTGCGGGTGGCGGCAAGCTGGACACACCCACAGGCCAGCGTTCCCACAACGCAAGGGCCTGCCGAACAAGGACGGGGCCTGGCCCAAACATGAATCGCTCCTTGAACCCTGGTATCCATTCGATCACCGGAAACCCGCGGTAGTCAGACAGCTTCGAATAGGGCAGAACCACGCCGCCCCAACCGGCGGCGTCCACAACCCGCTGCACGCAGTCCCTGTCGATGTCGGCGGCCCAGCCCCTCGGCTGCTTCATGACTGGACGCGGCAACGGCATCCCGGGGAGCATCGCCTGATCGGACACAGAACTCCTCAGTGCGCCGGGATCTGTTGGATCAAGAGCCAGCGTTCGGCGCGCCGACGTGCATGCCCACGCGTCAGCCCGGCGAATGTTCGCAGGACCGCGCTCCCGTTGAGGACGTGGACGTAGGGGATGCCGAAGTGGCGGCGCGCCACAACGCGGATCAGTCGATGGTCAACGAATGCGCTCATGAGTGATCGTCGACCGGTCGCGGAACCGACACCCAGACCTTGCCGGTCCCGTACACGTCACTGCCCGGCGGGTAGAGCCAGTAGCCGCGCTGCTCACGCTCATAGGGCTTCAGTTCGTGCCAGGCCAGCGGCGGCTCGCTGTTACCGCATTCGCGTCTGTCGAGATGGCTGCAAGTGCAGTGGCTACCCAACAGGCAGACGGCTCTCGTCGCATTGCTCATATGCTGGTCCTGGGGTAGGGCGCTGGATCTGGGCATGTCGGGATCGTGCGCACGCGGTCAGCGGTATGAAGTCGGCAGGTTGGCCCAGAACTCGCGTTTCTGTGCGACGCGGGCGGCTTTCCGGTGTCGCCGTTGAGCGCGGGCATCGACGGCATACCGCCAATTCAGCGCTGTTATGCGGTCCCGGCGGTTCGCGTAGAGCGCTATCTGCCTAATTTGCTGATCTGTCAGCCCGGCGATACCGCCGTCGGAATCGTGCGAGGTGAGGATTACTCGGCCGCGAAGTAGTGGCACCGTCCGCGGAGTGAATCCGGCTGCGAACCGAAATAGCTCGGTTGCCGGCCGGTTGACATCTCGGGGCGCTGACCCCGGTCTGAAAGCGAACCAGAAGTCGAGCGTGCCGAAATCCGTTGTTGCCGTGGTCAAGCTGTCCACACAGCTGAGCGTCGGGTGGTAAGGCGCGTGCATATAGGCGGTCATGGTGTTGAGATCGGCCACCTGGATCACTTCGAAAGAGGACGGATGCAGATACTGATTAATAGGGTTGATGAACAGCGCATTGAACATGGCTGTGATCCTAGTCTCCTTCGTGTCGTTAGGGGACGATGCAGACGTCGTTGTCGTCGACAGTCACCGTCACGCCGTGCGAATTTGAGCTGTCAACTGTGACCTGTAACGCGTTATCGTTGATGTAGATCACGACTTCAGCCACGACGCCGTCGGGGAACGTCACCACTGTGACGGCTTGGCCGGCACCGTTAACCGAACACGAAATATTCGACTGCATCGACATACCTTTCAATTCCCTTCTCGTTGTCGCCGCGCCGGGTCGCCCGCAGCGCAGTGCTGAGCTACGCTGATCGCAGGAGCTGACCCCGGTCCCACTGACCGGACAAGGCGCCTTCCGCCCCGGCCATGCGGCCGGGGCCTCTTCTTATCTGCCGTCGTCACCAGACTCCCGTGCGGTCACTGTCACTACGGTCCAGGCGGCGGACCGATCTCCGGCTTGATCTGGCGTTCCTCGACGACCATCCACCCGCCGTCCGCGAGCTGGACCCGGTACGTCGGTATGACCTCGGTGACGGTCGCTGAAACGCCAGCACCCGAACCGACGCGTACCCTAGATCCGACAGGCCAGCGGATTGCCGTCTGTTGACTTCGGTCGCTCATATCAAACCCCCTGTTGTCGTGACCCCTGCTGTGCCGATGATCGATGCCCGGACTGTCTGGATTAGACTGCCGTACATAGCCGTTCTGTTCCTAATGGCTTATCCTTTCAACGATTCATCGAGCACCCATGAATGGATCATGTAGGCCGGTAGTGTGCCCCCCGCGCACAGATCACAGGTCAGGGATGGCGTGACTTCAGCCGTGTTCGAAGTGTGGAAAATGATCGGTGATGGCCTGTGAGTTTGTCGCGAGCCATTCGGTACGACCGGATAAAGAGTCGTGCCATGAGATTACGGCGTAGCCGTTGGTGATGAGGTCGTCAAGCCTATCCGCGATGAGCCGTGTACGAGAACCGTCATCGCGGCTCAGTCGTTCGGGTTTGTAGCACTGATCCATCCATTCCGCAACGGACTGCGCTGTGGCACTGGTAGCCAAAGTTAGGTGGTTGTTGGTCATTTGGCGCCGAACTCCTTCAAGCAGAATAGATCACCGTCGTGCGACGCAGACCGTGCAGCGACCCCAGGCGAACAGCCAGTGATGCAGCCTTGGCTGGTGGCAGCGCTTGCGTGACACCACGTCGCTTCCTTCTACTACTGCAGACTTATTGGGGACAATCTGCTGGCCGGTTTGCACGCGCCGTCCCGTCTTCGCATGCCCACGGGGCCGTGGATCGTCGCACCCGTCCGTGGATCACAACGACCGCGAGCATGGTTACGATCATCCTCTCGGAAGCGGCCAGCGGTTCGGATCTGCTCGCGTGTTGGCATGGAGAACTGTGCGGTCGCCCTACCGGGGGTCACCGTTCAGCTGGGTAGCTGGGTGTGGTGCCTGAATAGGTTCGCCGCTTCCCACGGAAAGGACAGACGGTGCCCGGGCCCCTCAAGCGCTCCGGACTGCCACGGCGATGCCGGGGGTGAAGCGTCTTCAACCTCGCCACGGTGAGCTGTCGTGGGTGATCGGCGATCGGTACCGGTGGCGCCCTGTCGCTGACTCACGGTGTAGACCATGCCGTCGTGGATGTGTCACGTCCCGTGGGGCGGTGTACCTCGTGACGCTGCAGGTCAAGCCCGGTGCCGTAGGTGTGGGGGTGCTTGGCGGCGCCGGCGTTGGCGGCTCACCGGGACCAGGTTGAGGGCGTGTCGTCGTCGTGTCGCGCCGCGTGAGGGATCCCGCGACCAGTTGCCTTACGGTTCGCTGGACCAATTCGAACTAGATCGACGGAGTGTGACGATATGAAGTCTTTGAGTGCGGAGATTGCAGGGCTGGCGGGTTTGCTCGAAGATGCGGGGCGGGTCGCCGCGCACGTCCAGGACGTTCTCGTCGATCTCGATCGGAGCGGGTCCCTTAGTTGTCTCGACGCCGAGCTGCTAGCCGACGCCGTGCGCGATGTCGAGGGGGTTCGAGTCGCTCTAGGGCAGGTGGCGGGACGGTTGACGTGACGCTAGGGACCCTTGGTCCCTGACTCTTTGAGAGGTGTCTTGAGTTTTCAGGCTGCCTTTTGCAGCAGGCAAGCCTGGTCGATGCGGTCCGTGACGTGAATATCGATGGCATGCAATGCGTTTCGTATCGGTAGCGGTGCCGGTGGTTGGTCGGCGGCCAGTAGGGGTCGTAGCAACCGGTCGTGGACTTTGGTGTAGAAGACCGCGAAACGCAGCCCGTCGCCGGTGAGCCGGTAGAGGTTGCGGCCCGGAATGCGGGTGATCAGCCCGTTGATCCGGAGTCGGCTCAGGTCGTAGCTGGCCTGGTTGGTGGTGTAGGGGGTGCCGCCGAGCAGTCCGGTCATCAAGGCGCGCAGGCTCTTGTTGGTGATGCCGGTGACGGCGAGCAGGGTGGTGCATAAAGCGCCGGCCAGGGCTTGGACCCGAGGATCGCCGAACCGTAAGGCCGGGGCCCTGCTGCCATCCTCGGTGAGGGTGGGTTGTGCGATCCGCTCAAAGGCTGGACTCGCAAGGACACAGCCCTGGCCGACACGTTCAGTATCGAGCAATCGGTTGTTGACGGCACGGGCCTTGGCCTGCAGCTCGTCGAGGTGGGTCAGGCGGCGCTGGCAGCGCAGGTCATCGGGTGAGTTGATGACGGTCTCGATGCGCAGCGCCCGCCCGTCTTTCAAGTACTGCTTGATGCGGGAGTTCTTGTAGAAGGCGTTGACGGTCACCTCGGTGCCGTAGGTGACGATCTTCGTCTTGGGCACGCAGTCAAGTTCGACGGGCCGTCCTGGTCGTCGGGGGCCGTGGAAGATCAGTTCCACGCTGTCGGGGCGGCCGATGTCGAGATTGTCGGCGACCAGCGCCTCAAAGAACCCCCGCGCGTGTCTTGGGGCGTCGAAGACCAGGGTGCGCGAGACCTCGATCTGGCGCATCGATAGCTCCCACCAGTAACCGGCAGCGCGATCGGCGTCGGTCAGCGGTAGCGGCAGACGGGCAAGCCAGCGCTGGAAGAATACCTCGATGGTGCCGGGGCCGAGCCGGTCGCAGATTGCCTGTAATGCGGCCGGATCAGCGCAGGTGGCAAACCCGTTGGACAGTTCGGTGAACTCGACGCCGGCGTGGCTGGCCTGGCGTTTGGCCCACTCGTGGCCGTTGAGCCACACCTTGATCGGGTACGGGAAGTAGGCGCAGACCTTGATGAACCCCGGCCCGAAATCAGCGTCCCAGACGTAGAAGTAAAAACACGTCACGCGCCGGTCGGCCTTGGTGAACGAAAACCACGGGACCCCGTTGTCGCCGGTGCGCTTGGAGCTGGCGAACACGTTCTGGAACTCCTGAGCAATCCCGACTGCGACCACCCCGGACCGCCCAGTTCGCGCCTGGGACGCCAGATACGGTCGCATCACCTCGACCTTGCGGTCGCCCTTGCCGAACCGCACCAGCGGGATCGCGTTGTCGGCGGCGAAACGATCCACCGCCTTGCGAAACGCCGTGCCGATTTTCTCCAGGATCGCCGGCGAGGGAATCCGATAGCCCAGATGCGTGGTCATAAACGAAACCACCTGCCCGCCCACCTGCAGGTTCGGCACGTAGCCGTTCAGATAGATCCGATCAAGGCACTCCACATCGAGCACCACATGCCCGTCCAGCAGATCGTTTACCCTCACCACCGCAGCCATGGCTACAAGCCTGCTCGGCCCAACCGGCCTTGACCAGCACCGGCGCCAAGGCGAGCCGCGATCACCGGAGGGCAGGCTCGGACCGCCCCTTAACCAGCTACCAGCCGCAACGAACACACCCCACCGGGCCACCCACCTCGGCGGTCCGAGGCTGGCCTCACTGGAAACTCGGGTTGAAAACGTGTTGCGACGCGTGTCGGCGGCGATCACGGGTAAGACTGAAACCTGCGGTTGAGCGCTGCCGCAACGGCATTGTGCCGCCGGCATTTGGTGCGAAGCGCAATGTTAATTGGCGCAAGGCGCTTCGGGCCTGGCGCCTGAACTGGGGCTGATGGGGGACGGGTTTGCATGGCTGAGATCAGGGTCATCTATGACCGCGATTCGGACGCGGATCAGACCGCGGCTGCTGAGCTCGCTGCGGAGATCACGCGCAAGACCGGCCGCGAAGCGACCATCACGAGGGAACAGCACCCGCCCACGTGGAGTGCATGATGAAGTGGTCGACACGCAACCGCACATGGATCAGCGGGCCCTATGCGCTCGAACGTCAACGAGTTCCGTTGCATCTATCGGACGGCCGACAGGAATTCCGCTACGAGATCACCCGCGAGGGCGACTGGATCGGTCACGCGCTTTATCTCAGCGATGCCAAACGCTTCGCCGAAGCACACGCAGCGCAACTGCAGGCGGGCGTGATCACACGATGATCGCCGTGGTCCGCTTCAAGTGTAAGAACCGACATTCAAGGAAATGAACTGAGTAATGAGCCAACCAAAGAAGATAGCAGTGGAACTCACGGTTGAAATCGACCTTGAGGCATGGGCATTGGACTACGGTCTTGTCACCGATGAGGGCCTTGCTGATGAAGCGGCGGCCAGCAGAGATTTGAAACAGCAGGTACCCGCTGCGGTGCAGCATTATCTGTCTGCCCAGCTTGGCTACGCGGCCACCGTGTCGTAACCATGCCGGTACCAAGCATCCGTTACGAGCCGACTTCGGCTAGGGGGTATGGAACTTGGCGTCGACGACGGGCATGGCTATGAATCCGCAAGTGATCCTGAATGACGCCGTAGAGCGTGTCGCACTGTATGAACGTAGCGCTTACCGATACACGGGACGGGTTGGTTCGACGGAGACGGTCTACGCGCATGTGCACCGCGTTATCTCGCACCCATTTCGCGAAGGTGACAGCGTCCGCATCGGCGATGGAAGTGCGCGCTGGACGGTAGTCGACGCCGGCGCGCAGCACGTCCGAATACGATCCGACGCCGGATGTGAGCGAGTCATGCAGTACGACGATGTTGCACGGCTGCAGGTGGTCACAGGCCCCTGAAAGCTATGGGAGGTCCGGGTTGTGGGTACGGGGTGAGCCAGAAGAGGCTGTAGTCGTGGAAAACGAGGGCTTTCTCCGCGGATTCGTTGACCGGCTGATTCTTGGCGGTGCATGGACATGGGCAGACGCCGAGAGAGGAATAGGCGAGCTGCGTGGTCGAGATCTGCTGGATTGAGCCCGGCCCAGGGTTATCGGCGGTCAATCAAGTGGAGACCTGATTGGTGACGTGTTCGGAACCACGACAACGCGGCCGTCGTCGAGTACCCCGAACATGTACCCCGGCGGTAGGTCGTACCATCGGCCAAAGTGGCGGTACTGTGCCGCGGTGCCGCCCAGGGCGCGGTGGGCCGGCATCGGCAACAGGTAGCCATCGTCGTCGTACATTGGATCGCTGCTGCCCGACCATGTCGTGTACCGGCATCTCGCAGCGGCGGCCTCGCCCTCATCCATCTCGACGGGGTCCTCGAGGACCTCCAACACCTCGGCGCGGCGCGCTGAGAAGCCGACAGGCTCGTAATCGGGGTCGGACTCCAGGGAGCTCGGTGGCAGTGGCTTGACTCGGTAGAGGGCGCCGCCCCCTTCTACCTGGAGCATCGGGTGCATGGCCCATGCGCGAGCCAGAGCCTGGTCCGTTGTGAAATACACCCGTTTGGGGTTGCGATCGCTGTTGTAGCCCGAGCTGCGGGCGAAGGCCTCGGTCTGTCGTTCCCACGCGGACATCTGCCGACGGCGCTCGTGCGGCGACTTGATGTAGTCACCCTCGGCGATGCCGCGGCGGCCACCGTGCCAGTAATCCACCACCTGGCCAGCATTGCATCAGGGAGTCCAGCCCGGGATGAACGCCACTCGGCGCGCACCCGGCGCAAGTATGCGGGCGAATGAGTGCATATAAAAATATGTATGTGTGTACGTGTCATTGTATGTATGTCAACTGACTCGGGCGTACTGTCACCAGTCATGAAGATCAACGAGGAAGACATCGTTTCCGCCACCGAGGTGGCCAGAGGCGCATCACGGCTCATCAATGGAGCTGCAGCTGGGCGCCGGTTCATCGTGATGAACAGCAACGAGCCGACCGCCGCGATCATTGGAATGGAAGATCTCCGGCTGCTCGACCAACTCGCTAGCGCCGTTGATCGGACTCTGACCGGCCCGCCCGCACCCCCGGATAGCGGCCGGTTCCTGCTCGACGCCGTAGGAATCACCGATATCGCAAGTTGGGATCCGCGGCAGACCTGGGAGGAAACGGCAGGCCTCGATTTCCGTATCCCGCTCGGTGTGCGAGGTGATGGACGGAATGGCCCAGGCGGCCTGGTGGCGATCGACGCTACTCACAATGGCGATGGCCGAAGCGGAGGCGTGATTCAGGGGATAACCGGCTCTGGAAAGAGCGTGGTGCTCGCCGGAGCCATACTGGGCCTGTGCAGCATGTACGGGCCCGACAAGGTCGCCCTGATCCTGATGGATTTCAAGGGCACCAGCACGTTCGCGGGGTTCGAGGCACTGCCGCAAGTGATCGCGCTGATCGACGGAATCGACCTGCATCCCAACCGCATGGCTGAGGCAGTAGACATCATTCGGACCGAACTCGCGCGCCGCGATGAATTACTGAACAAATGGGCCAGAGGTTGCGACGCGACGGCCTACTGGCGCCTTGCTGGTGAGGTGAATGCGGACTTGCCGCCGCTTCCGCGCCTGGTCATCGTGCTCGACGAGTTTCAGGAATTCCTGATGGCACATCCCGAGCATGCATCGCTGTTGGAAGAATTGATCCGAAAGGGCCCCCATTACGGGATGCATGTCATCTTATCCGGCCAGCAGATTCCCGCTGAGCTTCGGCGATCCGTCATGGAGAACATCGCGTTCGGCGTCTGTCTCAAGGTGAGATCTGCCGCTGATTCACGTGCGGTCCTTGCCAAGACGTACGCGGCCAAGGACCTGCCGACTGGTGCGGCCATCATTCACCGGAAAGGTGGCAGTTCCGCCGGCCAGCCCGAACTTGAACGATTCACAGGTTTCGATATCGAGACACGGTGTGAAACGCCTACCGGCGCAGTCAAAATACGTGAAGCCCTCATTTCACGCATCGCAGGCACTGTGTCGCAGACCAGCGCCAGCGGCCTGGGCTGGACGTTCGATAATCCGAAAGCGGCCGCCCTGGTGCAGAAACTGTCCAGCTCGGGGCTCAACAGTGTGCGGCGGGCCGCTACCGAGGCAGGCTACAAATTGCCGCCCCGCGGCCAAGACATTGGTACCCCGGTCGCGGGCGTCAATGATCTCAAACCCGGTGACGTCATCATGGGTGCCAACAACCGCAACGGGGTCTTCCTCGGCGTGGTTGACGGGCAGGCGATGGCCATCAACGAACAGGGTGAAGTCGAACCACTCGACCAGCTCGCGGTGTTCGACGGCCCCCACGAAGGACTGTTCCGGCTTCCCGACGCATAGCGGAATAGAGCGTGATCGTCCTCGGCACAGCGGCCGCCGCAGCCTCGTGGACGACCCGCAGGCACCCGCCGACAACCACATCGGCGGGAGAGGGGTTTCCGACCTCGGCGAAGCACTTCCCCGCCGTCCGGTTCCACAGATCTGGCGTTGACTTCCTGGTGCCGGTTCCGGCTCCGCAGGCTGGGATATCGACCAGCGGCATGCCCACGGCTGGAGTGTGTCGTGAGTGGACAAGGAAACGACCCGACACGGAATTCTCTTCGCCGCGATCCGCGCGCCATCGCCGTAGGCTATGGCCACAGCCGCCTCGCCGTGATGCGGCCACTCCAGCGGAACCGCGAACCGCACTCGCATCCCGCAGGCACGGAGGAATGTCCCACGGGCAACACGGAGGTTTGCAACGTCCTGATTTCAGGGTCCGGAGCCGTGGGTGCGGAGCACAGCTCCTCACCCGAAGATCAGGAGGTTGTCCCATGTCTACTACCCCGAACGCACGTAAGGATGCAGCGCGCAAATATCAGCGCGAGCATGGCGTCCCGTACACCGCGGCGTTGGCGGCTGTGTCGCCGGACGCTGATGCCGCGTCGCGACGGCCAGCAAGCTCCGGCGTGGATCGTGCAGCCGCAGTCATCCAGGCGATCCGCCACTTTGACGAGGCAACGGCAGGTGTCTTGGGTCAGGCGACGGCCTTGAGGAAGCTGCGAACGCTGCTCTCTCAGCACGTATCAGTGGCGCTGGGGAACAACGACCCCGGAAAGCGGACCGTAATCGACGTATTCACCCCTGAGGTGGGGTTGTGGGAGGACACCATCGGAGTCGCGTTCGCGCAGGCCTACATGCTGGGGACGACCGGCAGCATCCCCGACAGTGAGACGGTTGACCTTTCCTCGCCGCTTCGCTGCAGCTTCACCCGTGTGGCGGACATTGCCATCTATCCGCTCAGTGTGACCGAGGAGCCTGCTTTGTTGCAAAGAATCGAACGCGATGATCCCCCTTCAGGGGAACTGGTTATCCGGGTCCGTAGGACCCGCGCCAGTACACCGGCAAGTGCGGTGCAACTCCAGCGGCTTCGCGGCGGTGACCTCACCTACATCGCGTGGCAGCATATTTGTGAGACCACCGGAGGACACCCTGAGCTAACGCTCGAGGAACTACTGGAGGGCGAGTTGTTCGTCAGCATCAATGGGACGTATCTCGACGCGGTGGATCTGGCGGAAAAGGCCATGGCCGCCGCGCTGGTCCGGTCCAGCGTGGACGACCCGGGCAGCACCTCCAAGGTCACCACGGACGACATGAAAACGGCATTCGAGTTCGCCGATTAGCCAACCCGGAGCGGCTTCTGCGCGATGGACATTCGGCCTCGGCGCGGCGATCTCTGATGCAGCTGAGTCCGAAACCTTTCCGTGCGACGGGAACGTCAACGAACATCTACGACCCGGTCGCTTCGATTGCCGCCGGCTGGCGGTTCCTATCGCATTGGCATGCAGTGAGCCTTGAGACCGGCGATGGTCTTGACGAGTTTATGGCGCGGTCGACAACCCCGGCGAACCCTACGGTCAACCGCAATCCTCTGCCTCGCGTCATTGACCGGTGGTGAGCCGGCGCGCGTTCACCGCTTTACGAGTTGTCGGGGCAGAGCCCAGCGGAATGAGGGCGCAAGCAATGCCGGCTTCACTGCCGCGGTAAAGGTAACCACGATGACGAGAGCCCAGGCGACGACCAGAACCCCGCCCCCGATCAAATTGGCAACGGAGTGCGCACACGCCGCGCCGAGAGACCAGACCCAGGCGAACCTGGCCGGGCTCGTACCGCGGGAAGTCGCTTCACCGCCTACCCAGAAAGCAGCAGCCAGCGCGGCGCCTGACCAGATGGCCGCCCACACCAGCCAGCTAGCCGCCGTGTGGTGGTCCGCGTAGTAGAGGTGCAACACCCAGCGGAGCCCGATGTTGACCGCCAGGGCCGCCACGAGCGTCATCCGCCGCTGCCCCAGGAGCAGTACCAGAGCGGTGCCGGCAAACAGGAGTTCTTCCTGGAATCCGGAAATCAGATAGATGGGAAGCTGCTGCGTAAAAGGCAGCGCGTCGGAAGTGATCGCGGGACACCACTCCTTGAGATCTGTGCTGGTGATGTAGACGGCGCTGGCGGCTTTGCAGATGATCCAGGTGCTAGCTGCCACAACGAATACCGACCACGTACGCGGTGCCGACCCGGCGGGGCGATACTGGTTCAGGCGGGTCGACTGCCGGGTCATCGCAGCCAGGAGGGCTGCTGCCGCACCTGCCTGGAAGACGCGCGCAAGTATGGCAGCGGTGGTACCGGATATGCCGCTGCCACCGACACCACATGCTGGGAGCGCAATCCAATGTGTCAGGCTTGCTATGGCGTCTTCGCCAAACACAGCTAACAGGGATGCCGCATAGCCGATAATGCGAAGTGCGCTGCGGCCGTTGCTGCTACGTCCGGTTGTGATGAACCATGCCGCCACCACGAAGGCCGCAATCTGACCCGTTAGACCCAACAAATTGATTGGGTCAAAGACGATGACGACCGAGACGGAATAGTTGAGGATGATGCAGGCAAGAGCGGCGAACAGAAGGGCTGGCAGGGTGGGTAGCCAACCACCAGCTGAATTGGGGTACCGGATGGATTGGTCCGTCATGGGCCGTCATCATAGGCGCTGACTCGGACATCCCGCGCAGAGCTTTGACGGCCGTTGATGCTGAGACAGATCAGGTAGTCCACATAGCGGCCGGGCTTGAGCTATTCGCCCCCACCCTCCTCGGAGCTTGTCTCGGTGCCGTTGCGTTGGCGTCGCTGAGCGTCCGTGGCCTGACCGTCACCGCTGGGTTGCTGTTTGCGGCGAGTCCAGTCACCGATGCTCGGGAATGTAAAGCGGCCGGCGACGGATCCGAGGTCGAACTTGGGTACGTACGAGCTGATGTCGAATTTCGGTACGTACGAGCTGATGTCGAGCTTCGGGAGGTTCGGCGTGAAATCGAATAGGGGACGTTGCAGCTTGGCGAGGTCGGCTAAGGCGGCGGTAGCGGGGGTGTCGATGTTGAATGCGGCGAAATTCGCGGGGGCCTTCAATCCGGGGACTTGGATGTAGTCCACGAGGTTGGGGTATGTCGAGCGGATGTCCGCGGCGAGTTGGGTGGTTTGGTTCACCCGCTCGTCGAGTCTAGTCCAGCGATCGCGAATAGGGTCATCGGGAAGTGCTGCGCCGCTGATGACCGTCAGGTCGAGGAGTTCACCGTCTGGAGAGACGGTGATATCGCCGGACAACGTGAGGGGCTTGGTTAGTTCGTCGACATCATCTGAGGCGGTAATGACCGCCAGGACGTCGACGTCGGTCGTCACGGCGAAGCGTGCTGTCCATCCCAGTTCGCCGCGGCCGGCGGCGTCGTAGAAGAGCCACCCCTGGCTGGGCGGTCGTGCGCCCAGTGCTTTGGCGGCAACCGTGTGTACGGGGAGCGCGGCCGCACGGGGTTGCAGGGGCAGCCCAGAGACGGCTTCAGCGAGGCGGGATGCCAGCTGCGTTTGGTCGAGTGCGGAGGCGAGCTCGCGTAGGTCGATGTCTGCGATAGGGGCGAAGCGTGCCGCGATGTGTTGTTCAAGGCTGTGGGCGTTGACGACGTAGTGGACACGGTCGGTGAGTCCAAGGCCTGCTAGCTCGGCGATGAGATCCGCGTGGAACAGGATCGGGCAGTCGTTGCGTTGGCCGCTGTTCTCTCCTGTCCAGTTGGGGGGTTTTGGGCCGAAGTCGTTGTGGTTCTCGCTGATGAACCAGATTTCGGCATCTGGGTGTTGTTCGGCGGCGGCCAGGACGCTGTGCCAAATCAGGGTGTCGCGGTAACCGTCTTTGTCTTTGGTGCCGTAGGGCGCGCGGCCCTCGGATGCGCGCCTGGCGATGTCGAGGTGTTCAACGGTGGGTATGGGTGCGATGTCGGCGCCGATTTCAGTGAGGCGGGTGCGTAGCCGTGCCTCGTAGGTGGTGCTGTGTTCGTCGATAGCAGCCACGAGGGCGGCCTGCTGCTTGCCCAGCTTCAAGGCGCCGAGGGCCAGCGCCGTGACCCGGTCTTTCAGCGTGGCCCACTCGCGGCGTAACACGTTTACGGTTTCGATCACGACCAGTTCCGGGACGACAATTTTCAGGCCCCAGTCGTCGCGGTGGTCGATCAGCGACGACCATGCGGCGCTGTCGAGGCGCGGTGACGCGACGAAAGCGTTCGTGTCGGGAATGAGGACGGTCACGGCACCCATTCTGGCTGAGGATGGTGCTCCGGCGCATGCCTCAGCGAGGACGCCTCCGGCGCCGCTGAAAGTCTCGTTGGCTAAGCGGACGGCCTGGTGCCCTTGCCAGGGGCGGACTGGGGGTTTCCCTGCTTGTTGTCGCCGCGTTTTACCAGGTAGGCGAGTTGGAGGAACATTTTTGCGGTGGTTGACCGGTTTGTCGAAAGGCCGGGCATATACCTCCGCTGTGAAGGGCCAGAAAAACGTGGCATCCGCGGCGACGGAAAACGCCAACCGCGGAGATATTTAACGAGTGAAGGGCCCCACACGGAAGGAACGTCATGTCGATCACCATCATCGCCGTTGTGGCGATATTGAGCGCGCTGCTGGGTTACGTCGTGCGAACGATCGGGAGCACTGCCGGCGTCGTCGACGTCGGCCGAGCTGCCGGCGCCGTCCTCGCGGAAATCATCCGCGCCATGGGCGGCGGTGGTCCCCATCCATGATGGGCGCGGAGCGCCGGACCACCGGCCCGGCATCCCTAGGCCTGGCCACGCCCGGCCTGTGCGGACGGACCACCTCCTGGGGTCGCCGCCGGGGTGTCCGCGGGTCCGTCCACAGGCGAGAAATTGCGGCTGGAGTCGTGTCGCCGCTGACGATGTGGTACCGGCGTGGAGCAGACTTGGCGAGGCAGAGGAAGTTCTACCCGGGGGTCATGCTATGTCCGTCCCCCCAGCATGAACTCGACTGGTGCGGTCGGTGGGAAAGGTCATGGCCAGTGAGGAATGGACGGTTTGAGGACCGGGTCAACAGCCGGGATGTTGTGCTCCCCGTGGTTTGTGCTGTGGCGACTCTCGCGCTCGCCGGCATCGCCTACCGGATCGTTGTGACCAGCGGACCCGGGTGGGCGAGCACACTTACCCTGGCGGCCGCAGCCCTGTGCTTATTGGCCGGCCTACATTGCCTGTTCAGTAGGAACCGCCTCGAGAAACGGCTCGCCAAACGCCGTGAACGGTTGGACCGCTACATCGAACGATCGTTGGACGACAAAGCGCTGCAGTCGGCGATCACGAAGTGGTCAAAGCGACGGGTCGACGACCTCTAATGGATACTGCCGATGAAGAAATCGGGGGGAACTGCCGCCGTCGGGATGGCGGCAGCGGAGTCGTGGGCGACAAGGTGGCGGTGGACCCTCCGCTGGGGCCATGCCCAAATTGGTGTGAAAAGCTTGCCTGTCACGATTGGGAGGACGAATGGCTTGACGGCCCGATGCGCGAGCATGTCCGCACCGTCGATCAGATAGACCAGTACAACACAGTCCTGGTACGCGAGTACGAGCGCTACACACCGGCCGGAAGAGTGCGTGAACGAGAAATCGCTCTCGACCTGGACGGCTCCCACGGTTGGGATGCCGCTGGCGCTCGACGAATCATCGCCGCTTTGTCGGCGGGGATCGCGTACCTCAATGAACCCCTTCCGTTCCCCGGCACGAATGCCGGGGAGTGCGGATGACCGTGCCGCCGCGGCTGTCGTTCGCCCAGCAGCAGGCACTTCTTGCGGCGTTCCACCACGATGACACCGACTGGGTGCGCTCCAACACGATCGACTCGCTGATACGGCTGGGTCTGCTCCAGTGGCTCGACAACCGTAATACCTACACCAACCACCGCGGCGGGTACGTCACGACTGCGGCCGGCCACCTGGCGGCTAAAAACCTGGGCGCATAAGACAAACCGCGCTATTCAGGGCATTGATTCGGGCTGTACCCAAGGGGTGCACCGGCGTGTGGGGGCCCGGCGTTGAAAGCGCGAAGCCCGAGCGCCGCGGTCGTCCGGCCGGGTCTCGGGCTCACTTCCTGAAGCTCAGCGCAGCAGGCCCTTGGAGTATAGGTCCTGAAGCTGCCCCAGTCGATCCGGACTTGAAACGGGCTCATCGTGCACCTCCCCGCCTCAGGGCTGCGACAGTTAGCCGGCAGTCGCGCCGAGGGTCGCCAGGAGTTGCTGGTAGGCGTCGCCGCCATCGGTGATGTCGAGGTTGACGATGGCCCAGATGTCCGGTGTCATCGCCGGTGGCTGGTCGGTGTCGATGTAGTGGCCGCCGCGGTAGATAACTCGATAGGACATAAGACTTACCTCCGATGAGAGTGGATGCTTATTCGACCGCGCGAAAAATAGTGTTGCTACAGACTGGGCCGGAGCTGCCGGTTGGTCATGTCAGCGTCGGCGCTGTCGGTGGTTGATGGCTTCGTTGGCGATGATTTCGATGGAGCCAGGGATGGACGAATTTGGGATGCAGTCTGCGATGGCCTCGACCTCGCCGTCGCTCAACGGACGCTCTGCCCATGCTTCGAGCTGATTGCGGGTCAGCGTGATGCCCGGCCGGTCCATATGATCCCCCATTCAATTGGCTCTCGGAGTCTGCAGCGTCGCCCTGCAACGACCACCCCTTGAGGTTACGGCCGACCTCAGACAAAACCGGGGCCAAGAACGCCCAAAGGGGCCGCCCAATGCTCACCGGCAAGAAACACCGCCCGAAAATGTGTTGTTCACTACCTCTGGGACGGTGGCGGGCCAAACTCGGGGGGACGGCCGCACCAGTGCGGGATGACAGAGCAGAACGACCGGAAACGTGGGTGGACGGATGGGTGCGCGGGTCCCCGATCAGTTCGAGGCGAGCTGCGTGCATGCCGGGTACTGGCGGGTCGAGGGTCTCGATGTTGAGCGAGTCACAGCAGACGGGGGTGTGCGCTGGAAGGTGTTTCGCCGGCGCGCTGGAAAGCCCGAGGAGTTCCTGGGGCATCGGGCCACACTGACCGAAGCGATCGAGGAGATCGTCGCCGATGACGTCGACAACCGGTTATGACCAGGTCAGCCACCTGTTCGTGTTAGGCCGACAAGGAGCCCAAATGTGGGCGGCCGGGGGTTGCTGCACCGCCCCGGATCAGAGGGAGATGCGAGCATGGCAACGATAGCGATAGATGAATGGATACAAGGTGTTTGCGATCGATGTGGCTATATCGAGGACAGCTACGATGAGGGCGAATTCGCCGCTGTAGACGGCTCGATGCTGGGGCACTACCTCGGCAACGCTGGTTGGTTGTGGAGCTATGGCGAGCCATTCGACCTGTGCCCGAGCTGTTCGACCGACTGCGTCGGATGCGGCGGTGAGGGCTGCGAGGCATGTAACTACATTGGCCGCACACCACTGCTTGCGGGCATCGGCCCAGGCGCTTCGCAGGCGGACCAAGCCGATTCGTCATTGGCTAGGTAAGCGAATGACTGTCGTGCACTTCGGGTTCGAAGGCGACCCTGCAACATTCAGCGCGGTCGGCGCTGGCCCATCCTGGAACGGTTGGCTGGTTCCCATCGTCGACCGCCACACTCTGGCCGCCGTTGTCGCCCGCCTGAACGCCACTGACGCCGACCGCACCGTCGAGATCGTTGACGGCGCCGCGGAGGTAACAATCTACGAATTCGAGTGGCCAGGTGAGGTCCGCGAACTCGTCAACGAGACAACACTCACGGCTGATGCCGGCGGGAACTATCTCCTCAACCTCGGCCTGACCCTGGTAGCTAAGACGGCGCCGCCGTGAACACCCGCACCTGGTCGAAGAACGGCACACGGGATGAGCGGGGGGAGGAACGATGAGCAACGACGGCGATCACCGGCCTATGCAAGCCGGTGACGAGCCCGCGGGAAACGGCCAGGTGCATCACCTGCCGCCGACCGTCAAGCAGCTCGGCGATCCGCGCATGAACGCCAGCTGGACCCTTCTGCCGACGGCACCGGGTGTCTGCTCGCAATGCGCACATGACCACCATCCCGACGAGCCACACGATGCGCAGTCCCTGCACTACCAGTACGCGTTCTACGCCGAGCACGGCCGATGGCCGACCTGGCATGATGCGATGGCGCACTGCCGGCCCGACGTGCAGGAGGCCTGGCGCACCGCCTTGCGTGAGCGCGGCGTCCACGTCGCGCCGCCCCAGGGCCAGAGATGACAGACCAGCAATCTTTCGCGCTAGCGGGGCACCGCCGCGCGAAAAAACCGGTGAGCCTTCGATACAAGGGCGCGCGTTGCCCCGATTGATGAGTGTGGCACTGACCACCGATCAGGTCCGCCGACGCGAGAAGACCGTAACGCGCCGGGCCGGTTGGCTCATGCTCAAGCCCGGCGATCAACTAACACTGTGCCCGAAGGTTCGTGGCCGCCGCCCCGGTGAGCCCCTTGAACGGATCGTGACTGTTGACGTGGTAGCGGTTCGCCGTGAGCCCTTGCGCGCGATCACACCGGCTGATGTGGTCGCCGAAGGGTTCCCTGCGATGACACCACTCCAGTTCGTGGAATTCTTCTGCGCCACACATCACGGAGTATCGGCAGACACCGAAGTCACGCGCATCGAATGGGCATACCCACGTCGAGAGCCCCACCCCACGCAAGCCGATCTCGACGCCGCGCTGAAAGCTCTGGCCGACTTCACCCAACAGAAGCCAGCGCACGGAAGGTAGACGATGGCGAAACTTCGAGTGACAAAGTCCGTCACGAACGAGTACAGCGATGAGTACGACGAGCATGAGCTCGCCGCGATACTTGGCCTTCAGCCAGACGAGTTGTCCACGGCGGGATTGATCGAATACATCGAACAGATTGACGGCGACCTCAGCGCGCTGCATGAGGCGCTGGAGCATAGCCGCGAGTGCACGTCATCGACATGGACCGTGACCACCATCCGGTAGAAGTACAGACACGGGCACAAGGAGATTGAGAGACGATGACAGCAAACGACGAAGCAGAACTGGATCGCTTGGAGGCCGCGCTGCTCGCCGCGATGGATGGGCCGGCAGCCAACTTGATACCGGACTGGGAAACGGCCGATGACCTGAGCCGAATCAGTCTCGAGCACATGGGGTGCGCTGCGAACGTCGGGTCCGCAGCCGACAGCTACGAGGGCGCAGTGAGATGGGCCGTGCGTTGGGCGGAGGAAGGCCAGCCGTCGATCATCCAGGATCTTGGCGGCGACGAAGATGCGGCACGTGAACTGTACGCACATCTAACACGGCGCTACACCGAGCGGAACCGAACCGGCAAGCCTGAACTACTCACTGCCCGAATCATCTGGCAGCGGACCGAATAGCCCGACATCAAGGTCAAACGAAACACGATACAGAGGGAAAAAAGCGATGGTGATGCCGTCCGATAGTCGAGAGGATTCCGCGCGGGACCGCGACCCTCTTCTCGGCAAGTTCATTCACAGCAGAATCGAGAACACGGTCGAGGCGGCCGGACTGCCTGGCGCCGAGGTACAGCGACTAACCGCAATGATCTGCGCCGCCATTGACGAATTCTTGCCGACGCGGGTGGAGTGGGCGGCCGCCTATTGGGTGCGGGTGCACAACCACACCGATCGATACCTCCAGGTGCATACGTGCCCACAAGATGCCCGCCGGCGGTTGGACGAAATCGAGCGCCGCGAACTACGCCCCGACCCCAACAGCTACGCAACCTATGTGCGTTCGGCGCTGTTGAGACGCTACCGCAACGACTGGGTAGGAGTGAATGAACCAAATCCGTTGGAACAAACCGACCCCGGCGATGTTGTAGACGCTGCCAGCGACATCCTCATCAACTTCGAATCAGGATAGTCCGACCACCACCGCCTCAAGCGCATCGGTTCGCCGGCCACCGGATGACGCCCGGAAGAGGTAGGGGAGGCGGCCTGGTGGTGAGAGTGATCAACGAACGCCCGGAAGCAGAGTCCGGAAGCCCCAGTATCGACGGAAGATAACGAAAAGGAAACATGATGGAACAGCGTGACAACAGCAGGTGCGGAACACACATCGGTGGCGGGGGTTCCCATCCGGGATGGACCGACCGGGCTGCTGGTGGTGCACGATGAGCTTTGCCGCGACGATCACCGCCGTACCAGCAGCCGACGATCCGCCATTGTGGGAATCTTTCGGCCATCTCAGCATCGATGACGCCTACCGCAGCGCGGAAACGTACGTCCACGCCGCTCAGCCCGGCGACCGCCTCCAGGCAGACCACGTAAGCGAATCCATGACCCACGTCTGGGGCATATTCAACCCGGCTGGCATCCGGGTGGCCGACCTCTTCGTGGCCGCCGAAGACAACTAGTGGACCATCAAGATGCGGCAGCGCCGCAGTTACCTTGCCGGCGGCTCACCGCCCGGAATACCGATAGCCGGCGTCCCCACCGGGCGGCTTGGAGTCGCTCAACGCGGGACCTCGGCGCATCCGGGCGAACGGATACCGTGCATGGCTGACGAGGCCCGGTCGTGTTGCGAGGTTGCGATTCAGCACATCGAGCCAGCGCCGCCGGGCCCGATAGTGTGCGCTGAATGTCGTGAGCCTGCCGGACTCGCCGCGCAAGTCGGTGATTGCTGGTGCTGCCGGTTCTGCGCGAAGCCGCTCGGTACGTGTGACTGCAGCCCCGTCTCCTCTGACGCACAAGTCAGCGAGGCGCTCGATGTCCTCGCTGCCCGCGGAATCACTGGCGAACAGTTGAACGCTCTGCTGAGGGATAGGCCTCCCCGCTAGCCGAGGAGTAGGTGATTTCCGGTGCAGAAACAGGTGTCGTTGCCGTGTCGCCTCAAACGATCAGGTGCGCCCGCGGAGCAGACTCAGACCAGGTGCACTGCCAGACGCTTCAGGGGGAGGCATAAACCGTGACTGCATCACGATTGCTGACAGGAGAGCCCGTCGAACCTTGCCGGTCATCCTATGGCCGCCGCCGGCGTGGATTCCGGACCAAACGTCGTGCCAGCGAGCTCGACAACCAGCGATTACAGGTCCTGGATAGTGCGGTGGCACAGATCCGGGACCTGCATTCTGTGGTTGTCCTCGACAACGGCGTGTACTTCTGCGACCACTGCTGCCTCAACCGGATCGGCGGCCGCAAATTCAGCTGCTATCAGCACCACGACCATCATCGCCCCACCGCAGCCTGTCCGACGTTGGCGTGTCTGGCCGAACTGGATACCGCCATCGGGAAGTGACGCGGCCGGTCGAACCGGCACGAGTTTTGGCGGCGTGCCTGTTGATCGGGTCGCGGCTCCTGGGGTTGTGTTTGACCAGCACGAGTCGGCGGCGGCTAGTTGTTAGCGGTGCGGCCGCAATCGTGGTGTTGCGTGGGAATGCGGGTGTCGGGTCGCGCGGGGAGCTCGTCGGTGTCGCCGACGAGCCATCGCAGGAAGTCGATGACGTGGCGGTTCAGTGTCGAATCGACTTGGGCTACCGCTTGCTTGGCGCGTTCCCGGAGTTCGGGGTCGGGCCGGGGGGTGATCGCTGGATAGCGGTGCCTGCTGGGCATGGTCGGATCTTGTCACGGTGGCTAGCCACCGGGCAAGTGCCCCGCTAAAGTGGTGGCTAGCCACCGTAGCCAGTAGAAATGAGGGCGGCAATGTTCTCCCAGGGTGTCTCCAACCGGACTGATCCCATGCGCCGCGACCGGACCTTTCACATGCTCGTTCGAGACGACGCCGCCTCAACCGGCTGGCGGACGTGGTGCGGCTACGGGCTTGCCCGCGAAGACCCCGCAAAGCCGTACCTCGGTGTCACCAACTCGAAGCTATGCAGCAAATGCAGCCAACTCGCGGTGGACGCGATCGCCGACGGGACGATGGACGAATCCGAAGCGGCACCATTCGCTTACGCGAACCCATGAGAACCGCTCTGCCCGTCGAGGCGCAACAGATCTGGCGAAAAATACTGCAGCGAACAGAAGCTGACGATATGCCTGGCGACGATTGCCGGCTTCAGAGAAGGGTCGAAATGACATGAACGACGTCGATGATGGTGTCGCAGCGATCGCCCGAGAGCGAAATCGGCAGCACGACAAGGGGTACACACCCGAACATGACGTCCGGCATCGGCCACAACAGATCATCGACGCCGCGCTCGCCTACACGGTCCAGGCGCAAGACCGGCTATCCGAGGCCGATGGCGAGGGAGTGGGAGCCGACGGTCCAGAAGCCTACTGGCCTTGGCCATTGGACTCCTTCAAGTCGTCCGACGACGCACTACGGAGCATCGCCAAAGCCGGAGCTCTCCTTGCCGCCGCATACGACGCGGTGAAGAACAGACACCCGGAACCGGCCCGATGACCGAGAGTGGGAACTGTCGAACGAACACTGGACGTGAAGGAGCGGGCATGCTGATCAGCACGGCGGGTCGGCCAGGGCGGATATCGTGCGTCTCGACTTAGCCGAAAGCCTGGACCTTGATGTCGACTACATTGCCGGCCGAAGTCTCGCGCTGCTGGGCAAACGTGGCGCCGGCAAGTCCGCAACCTGCAGAGTGATCGCCGAGGAACTCAGCGCCGCACATGTGCAGACAGTCATCATCGACCCCATGGGAGTGTTCTGGGGGCTGCGCTCAACCGCCGCTGGCACAGGCGAGGGCCTGCCGATCCCCGTCTTCGGCGGAAGTCACGCCGACGCCCCACTCGAGGCCTCCGCCGGAACGCTGATGGCTGACCTGGCCGTAGAGGAAGGCCTCTCGATGATCCTCGACCTCAGCGGATTCACCAGCCGCACCCAAGAACGGACCTTCGTCGCGGCGTTCCTCGATCGCATCTACCGCCGCAACCGGCACCTGCTCCACCTCATCGTCGACGAAGCCGACCTGTTCGCCCCCCAAAAGCCCCGCCGCGACGACCAACAACTACTCGTAGCCATGGAGAACATCGTTCGACGAGGCCGCAACACCGGCCTGGGGTCCACCCTGGCCAGTCAACGCCCTGCCGTACTCAACAAGGACGTGCTCTCACAAGTCGACATCCTCGCGGCCATGCGAGTCACCGCACCCAACGACCGCACCGCCATCCAAGGCTGGGTTCGTGGCCAGGGCGACGACGAAACCTGGTCGACCGTGGCCGCCACCCTCCCCACCCTCGCCGTGGGAGAAGCGTGGTGGTGGGCGCCGGAACGGAAAATCCTCGCGCGCGCGCAGGTACGGCGCGCCCGGACCTTCGACTGCTCCCCGACGCGGGATCGTCGTAACAGCGCAGCGCGGGAGCCCAAGACCCGCGCCGACGTCGACCTCGGTCAGATCGCCGAACGGATCTCCGCCACCCGCGAGCGCGCCGCGGCTACCGATCCCCGCACGCTTAGGGCGCGGATCCGCGACCTTGAACACGAGCTTGCCCAGCTACAACAGGTCAACTCTTCGGCTGCCCCGCCACGAATCGTCGAAGTTGAGATCCCATGCATCCCCGAGGTGGTGTCAGCTGGCGTCCACGAACTACAGGCCGGGCTCGAAGGCCTACGTACTGCCCTTGACCGTGTCACCGAGACCACGACGCAGCTCGCCGCCGACATCAGTTCCGCACTTGCGCGGCTCCCGACCACCGAGGCGCCGCCCGCGGCGCGCCGCGGCGGCAGTCCAGTGCCTGCGTCCGTGCCGTCGCCGGTGATAACGGTGCATCCACGCCCGGAACGAACCGGGATTTCGCCGAACCCGCCGCGCATCGAGACCCCTTTTCGGGTGCCGGCGCTGCAGCGAATCCTCGACACTCTTGCCGAGCTGGCCAGTATCGGCATCACCGCACCCACGCGTGAACAGCTGGCCATGTGGCTCAAGGTTGGGATCAAGTCCAGTGGCTACGCGAACAACCTCGGCAAGCTGCGCTCCGGAGGTCTGATCGACTACCCGTCCGGTGGACTGGTCACGCTCACCGGCGACGGAGCGGCGGCCGCGTCGGCACCGGCCTGCGCCCCGACTAGCGCGGAGCTACACCAGCGCATCCGGGACGCTCTCCCGCCGGCGCGCTGGCGCCTGCTCGAACAGCTGATCGCCGCATACCCGAAGTCGTTGAGTCGTGCGGTGCTCGCTGAGCGTGCCGGCGTTGCTGCCAGCTCCAGTGGCTACGCGAACAACCTCGGAGCGTTGCGGACCCTGGGTTTGCTCGATTACCCGAGTCCAGGCCATGTTGCAGCGACCGACATTCTGTTCCTGGTGGACCTCGCCGCCGGCTGAGCGCTCTTTCGGCTGCCGGGCACATCACGCGCGGCCCGCGCAACTCCTTGTCCAGCGGAGGCCCACAGCGGCCAAATGCGATACGAATACGATCAAACGTATTACGATTGGTAGATGACGGGTTCTGGCAGACGGAGGTAATGGTGAATATCGTTCGTAAACGTGGCGGCCGTGCGCCGCTCAACGAGACGGGATCTACGCCCGTGCCCACCAGGTTCGGTAACGATGACCTCAGTCGCATCGACGCAGCCTGGCCTGGGCTTGGTTTCGCCGACCGCAGCGCATTCATCCGACGTGCCGTGATCGACAAGGCGGATACGGCCCTGAAGATCGTTACCGAGTCCCAACTCGAAGCGCAGCGCGCCACCGCTATCGCGCGTAAGCATGAGACGCAAGTACTGACTTCGGTCGAAGCGGAACTGTTCGCGGCCACGGCCGATCTGATCGGCCGGCGCACGCCATACGCGTGGGGCGGCGGCACCATCACCGGCCCATCGATGGGCGTGCCGTCGGAGATGGACATCGAGGCGCCGGACGCCGCACAAGCCCCGGGATTCGACGCCGGAAGCTTGGCGCAGTACCTGCTGTTTCGTGCATTCGAGATCACGATCCCGCGGACGAGCGCAGATCAGTTCCGTGCGGGCCGATGCGTCGAGGAGCCTACGGCTGGGGACCTGGTCTTTTTCGGGATACCGGGGGTTGTACCGGATTACGCCGCGGTGTACCTGGGCCGCGGCTGTATTGCTGAGGCGGTAAAACCCGGCGAGCTGATCCGCATGACGGCATTGCCATCAACGGGCATACAGCTGTGTCGGTTGGCCTCCTGATGGCCCGCCAGGCGCGCCGTGTGGCCACTGTCGTCGGCCTCCGCGCGGCGTGAGGCGTCAACCTCGCCACGGGATCGCTTAGCTGGCGCACTGTTTGGCTTGTGGACCGCAAGCTGACCAGACCTGCAGCGGCGTTCGTCGCCGCCGGTCTTGGGCTGGCATTCATCGGTAGGCACCTGGACGATCCGGAAATCGGGTCTTTGATCGTTCGGTATGGCGAGGTGTCCGGGGTGATCGGAGCGCTGATGCTCGGTGCGGCGCTGTTGTTGCACAGCGGCTGGGCATCACCCAACGTGTCCGGCCAGCGACGGTGGCCGACAGCTTCTTCTACGTCGAGTCGACGCGTGATGACGGTGCAGCTCTGCCTGTGACGGGGCCGCATCCAAGGCGAGAGGCTGCGGCGGCGGACATTCATCGCGGGTCGGGATCTGGCCGCAGGATTAGGACTCGTGCGGGGCGATGAGCCGATAGCTTGGGGCGTTTCGGAGAGCCCCCAGCGGCGAAAAGGCGTCGCCAACTCCAGAATTGGGTTCGTTCCGGCCGTATGATCGCCGTGGATTCAGGCCCAGCCAGCCTGCTGAATTGCAAGTCCAGCCAGAAGTTAGGGGCTGTTGCCGAGGATGTCGTCGAGGAGTCCGCGGGACCGCGGTGGAATAGCAGTTCCTGGGAAGAACCGCTCGACGATGGCCCAGACTTCCGCAGTGGTTGTGAGGCCGAGATAGTCCAGGAGAAACCGTAGGTCGTCGCCGTCGCGGACAGCGCGTGCGGCGAGGACTTTCATCGCGAGTAGGTGATCGGCCGGGGTGGCGGCGACCTGGAGGTAAGGGTGGTCGAAGACTCGGATACCTTCTCCGGGGGTGCGGGCGGCGTAGATGGTGGCTTGATTGTTGAGCCAGGTGGTTGGCCAGTTGCGTTCCGCGGCGATCTCGTGAATGGCGGCGAGCATCGGGCCGTCGGGTCCGAAGAGGGCGTCGATATCGCGGGTGGCGAGGCGGTTGGGGTTGTAGGCGAGAAGCATCGCGGCGCCACCGACGACGTGTACGTGGCCGACGATGTTGCGGCGTTGAAGCTTTGCGGCGAGCGCGGTGAAGGCGCGGTGGAGTTCGGTGGTGTCGAACAGCGGCTCGGGCATGGGGGTTGCTCCGTCCTGGGTGAGGTCGTGTCGGTCGAGGTAGATACCGTGGCGGCGGAATGCCGCCGGCGTCCAGAGCAGGGCGTGGCGTCGGGCGGAGGGCAGCGGGGAAATCCACCATGCGCGGGTGAGGTATCGGTCGATGGTGTTGGTCCACCACGGCGCGGGCAGGGCGTAGCGGCTGGCGAGGTGTTCGGCGATCGCGGCCAGGAGGGTGTCGAATCGGGGGTCGCCGATCATGGGTGGCTCGGTGGCGGTGAGAGAGAGGGCCGTCGGGCCTACTTCGTCAGCGCCTCGAGCGAATTCGAAGAACAGGCGAAGACGGGTTGTGTCGTCTGGATGGTCGGCCATCGCGGCGGCGGCCTGGGAGAGGGTTAGCGCGGCCGTGTTTGGGGTGAGGTCGGTCCGCGCGCCTTGCCGGCGGCGTACGGCGCGGATGTCGTTGGCGGGATAGCCGGAGATTCGTCGTATATGGCGATTGGCCAACAGTGCGCGTGCGCGGGCGGGTGTCACGCCCCAGTGTTGGGCGGCCTGGTCGGCGGTCCACAGCTCCACCCTCTCAACATACGCGCGAAAAGCGCGTATGTGTAGCTGGGGTGAACGGCTGCAGCGGGGAGACCGAGGGTACTTCGGGCGCCGTCGGCGCGCCGCGGTCATCGGTGTGTACGAAGGCGTACGGATCGAGCGAGGGGCCTAATGGGCACACGTCAAGGCGCGTAGCATTGCAGCCAACCTTCGCCTAGGGGAGCACACGCATGTCCGACGCCGAGATTCGGCTGCGGCCCAGTGAGGCCGCTGGGACGTTCAGCGGTGTCGCGGGCAACCTGTCGGGGTTAAGCGACCAGAGTACGGGTACGCAGAGCACCGGCGTGCGGCCCGGTCTTACCGCAGCGGTCACGGCGCTCACGGGCGCGTTTCAGAGTGCACTTGCCAGGTCTGCACACGTGTCGGGAGCGGGAGGGGAAGTGTCAACCGCGCTGGGGGAGGACGATCAGAGCAGCGCAGCGAAGGTGGGTGGGTTACCCAGTGGCGGCGTCGGCGCGACGGGAAATCCGGCACGCGCGGCGGCCGCTCTTCCACGCTTGACCGGGGATGACTTGGTTAGACTGCAGCCAAAGGGGGGTATCTCATGACCGACAGTGGAGACATCGGCCTGCGGCCTGCTGAGGCTGCCGGGACGTTCAGCGGGGTCGCGGGGAACCTGTCAGGGCTTAGCGGCGACGGTACTGCGGTCGCACCGCAACCGGGCGTTCGGCCTGGCCTATCGCTGTCCGTCGGCGGGCAAGTGGGGTCATTCGAGCAGACGCTGGGCGACTCTGCGCGTGTGTCGGGGGCCGGCGGCGAAACATCGAACCTGCTCGGTGATTCAGATCAGCGCAGCGCGGCCAAGACCTCCGGAATCGACGGGAAAATTGATGAGGCCCGGGGCGGCAAGGCGGGCGCTGATGGGAGGGTGGGGAGCCCGCGGTTGACGGCGGGTGACCTCGCCCGGTTGGCCGGCCAGAGTCCCTATCAGTCGTCGATGCCTTCCATGCAGTCGGCGCCCAGCATGCCTAGCATGCCTCAGATTCCGAGTTCGCTTCTCCCGCCGACACAGTCGATGCTGGGTGCGCCGGGAGCGATTTCGCCGCTGCTGACCCAACTGCTCTCCAACGCCAGTTCCGCCAACGGCATGGACGGCGGCCCGATGTCGCAGACGATGGGGCAACGCCTACCCGGCGATTCGGGCCGCGTCCAAGACATCGCGCGCAGCGTTCTCGGAGTTCCGTATGCGTGGGGTGGGGGCGACATGAACGGGCCTACCCGCGGTATCTCGGATGGCGGCGGGCCCGCGGACGCCGCCGGCGACTACAACAAGGTCGGGTTCGACTGTTCAGGGCTGGCGCGATACACGACCGGTCAGCTCTACGGCGTTGAGATCCCCCGCACCTCCGAAGCGCAATACGCCGCTGGCATGGCGGTCAGTCCCGGCCAGGCCCGGCCCGGTGATTTGTTCTTCCCTTCCAGTGCGGGTCGCCCACCGGGCCACGTGTGCGTCTACCTCGGTAACAATCAGGTCCTCGAAGCGCCGTCATCGGGACAAACCGTGAAGATCAGCCCACTGCGGGCCGGTGAATTCCGAACATTCCATTCATAGCGACCGGCGAAAGACCCAATCCACTAATACTTGCACGGCCATCGCCTTCGACAAGAACAGTAAAATAGATTGTCTATAAATGGGCATTTGGGCATGTCTTTTCTTGAATTAGATTTCGGTGAAGTGTCCGTCCCGGACGTTCGACATACGATTGACATATGGAACATAGCGAGTCGGTGGAGTTCTTGGAATCGGCACTGGATAGGGCTGAAAGGCTCTGCGGTGCAACGGGGTTAGAGCCTCTGCGGGCACTTCTGGATTCGGAGCGATCCGCGGCCGGGCTCGATACCCCTTTGGGTCGGCGTGAGGGCCTATGGCGCCGCGCGAGGCTGGCGCGACTGATCCACAAACATGTCGAAACAGTGGCCAGATCGAGGCGGTCTCAGGTCGTCGAAGACCGTGACGGGTTGTATCTCGTGCTGCCCGAGGCGGGGCTTGACGAAGGTCAGGCGCGCCACGTGTGAGCCGCATGGCCGGACTCGAGTCGATTGATGACACAGAGCTGGTCGGCGGCGTCCGGGTGGAGTTCGCTCCGCGCCCACCGCCGGCCCGAATAGCTTCAAGGCTGGGCTGGGAGTGTCGGATCAGTCGAGCACACCAACGGGCCGGTAATGTCCGACCGCACCGGGGGGAGACGAATGTTCGGGGATAACAGCACAGGTCGCTCTCGCGACGTGATGCGTGAGGTGTACGCGAATCGTGACGCATTGCAGGCGTCGATCGCTGCGCAGCTGGCGAGCAATCACGGCCGGTCATGGATTTATCTGTCCGACCAGGACCGTGCCGAATACCTGCTGGATGCGGCCGCGTTGATTGACCAGGGTATGACTCCGTATTGGGAGAATGCCGATCCAGGGGTGAGTATCTCTCCTGAGATTGAGGCCGAAGTATTCGAGTTCGACCGGGCGATGAGCTGGTTTATGGACTATTTGGATGCGCGCCATCCAAACTGGCAAGCAACCGGTGTCTATCCGTCGTCTCATATCGAGTTGGCGGACCCACGGGACTGGGATGCCTGGGTGTCGATCGCGGTGTCAGTCTCGGAAGCCGCGAAAATCGTGTGGAGTCAGCGGTTCGAAGAGCGCACGGGCGAGCCGACTCCGGTTGGCGGCCCGGCGGCGTTGTCGCCGCTACCGGCGTCGGCGCCGGCGGCCGCCCGGGTCAGAAATGAGCGACTCGCAGCGGCGATCGGGGCCGTGCTGGCACATCGGCACGGGCGCAGATGGATGGATCTGCCGGCCGACGCGCGTGCGGCCTACCTGTCCGATGCGAAGTCGTTGATTGCCGCAGGCCTCACCTATACGGGTGGGTGAAAATGACGCTGAGTATTGATGCGCGCCGCTCTTAGCGGCTGCGGGAACCGTTGGTCAATGGTGGTGGTGCGGCGTCGAGCCGACTGAGAACGTCATCGACGGACTTAGGTGCTTTTTTGTCCGGTGGAGTGATGGCGAGGCGGTTCTTGGTGCTGTTGGCGGCTTGTGGGGTGATGAGTGCGTAGCGGGCGATCACGCTGGGTCCCACGCCTGCGCGTAGGGCGCGTTTGAAGAGGGACAGGTAGAGCCGGTACGACTCGTTGCGGAGGATGGCGGCGCGGTGAAGGTCCTCGAGGAGTGGTTCCTGCGCAGGGGTGGGCTTCTTAGGGCTGGCTGCCATACTGCGGAGTTTAATGGATGCTTGGCGTGTCGCGGTGGTGCGGCACTATCCGTTTTTCTTTCGGAGGTGCTAATTTTCGCGTGTTTGTGGCGTGTCGAATTTTCACTGTTGCGCTGGGGGAAATGTACGAATGAGCGTGGCGCTCCTGCCGGCCTTGGTGGAAGAACGCGCATCACTGCAGTTCAGAACTCTTCGGACGGGTTGCGGAATTTCGAAAAGTATCGGTTGTTGGGTTCACGGTGTCCGGGCTACGGCTGCCAGATGCCGAGTTCTGCGATCAACTGTTCGGCCGCGGCGATGGTTGACTCGGTGTAGGACAAGGCGAACTCGGTGTCAGCCGTGCTGAGATCGAGGTCGTTGGGGTTGCGCGGGTACTCCAGTTGGTTGCGGATCTTGCGCATCGCGTTGAAGAAGTGGAAGGCATCGCCGAATTGGGCTTGGACGGCTTCGGCGATTGCGACGTGGCCGCCTTCGAGGCGGGGGCGCAGCCCTTGCTGTATCAGGAGTGCGGTTGCTGCTTGGCGAACACCGTCGTAGGCGAGTTCGAAGGCGCCCACCCGGTCGACCTGCAGTATGGTGCGGGATCCGGCGAGTCGTTGCTGGGCCTGCTGTATGAGGTATCCGCCGTTGGCGGCGTCGCCGCTGATGCGTTCGAGGTGGCCGCGTTTGATGAGCAGTGCGATCGTTGCGTGCCCCGGGGTCCAGCTGGTCACTGTGCGAGCTCCTGGTGTGGGTAGACGGTCAGGTGGGGCTTGTTGTGGATGTCGATCATGAGCGTCCACTCGCCGGGGGTCTCCCACTGGTCGTGGGTGGCGAATATCGGGTTGATCTCGATACCGGTACCGAGTTGCTGTTGTGCTCTCTCGGCGGCGCTGTAGGCCGCAAGCTTGCTGACGTCGCCGACGATGAGGACGTCGATGTCCCTGGGGGGAGGGCCCGGGTTCCCGGCATAGCGAGCGGCCCATGAGCCGAAGATGACAACGCGCTCAACCCCGTTGATGCCAGAGAATTCCCTGGCGATGATTTCGTGCGGACCGAAGCTGAGCAGCGCGAGTTGGGTTAGTGGCGCTGCTGCCGGATGGGTCGTGTTGGCCGCCATCAGTCGGTTGCGGCCTTGCTGGCGAGACAGGATCAAGCCGGCCTCGATGAGGCGGTTCGTTTCGCCTTGCACGGTGGACAGGGGCACCTGCATAGCATCGGCCAACTCGGTGAGCGTGTATTCGGTATCGGGGTTGGTCAGGAGCTTGGTCAGGATCTTGCCCTGGAGGGGCGATCGGAAGATCGGCATCAGCGCCGGAGCTTGACTACGCATAAATAGAAGATAACACCGGATTATCCGTAGTGTCAAGCTACGGATAATCCGTTGAAATCAACGGAGTATTCGTTGGATAGTGAGCGTCGGTCTGGTGGGAACCGCCGCGGATGCGTCCGCTGTCGCCACCATCGCTGACGCAGGCGACGGCGACAAACCCCGCGCCCCGCCGCCGGTAGTTACCAAAGTGTCCGGGATTCGCGTGTCTTTCACCGGGATTTGCCTGCCGCACACCCGCACCGTCACCGCAACGAAAAGCCCGTGGGCCGGCCCTGCTACTCGGGGATCTCGATCGTGAGCCCGGCCTCGGTGAGCGCCGTCATGATGAATTCCCTCAGCCGTTTGCCGCTGTAGTGGTGGACCGGCTCGTTCAAGGCGATGAAGGGAATACCGCCCAAGCTTGACGCTGCCACCGGACCAGCAGTGACAGGTGGGGTCAGCGCGGGATCGCCCGCCATATTGGCCGCAGCGGGAAACTCAGTGGGTCCCGACGCCGTTGACGCGGCTGCTTCCGGAGACGGTGCAGTCATACGGCGTAGTTTAGTGATGGAAAAGGCCATCACTCGGTGTGCCGCGTTATTGACGCAAGTTTTTTTCAGCGGTGTCGCCCCGGCGGCCCGATGACAAAGCTGGCAGAAACCAACGGAAACATGTGCCCGCACGATCAGACGTAACTGCGCTAACGTACATCGTGACCGGCCGGCAGGCCGCCGAGTGCGCACAAGAGCAAAAGGGGGGCAACGCCGTTGAAGCGCATACCGCTAGCCGCGGCCCTCGCCGCCACTCTCGTCGCGATCACGGCGCCGCCCCCAGCCAAGGCAGTCCCCTTCCCCGCCGTCGACGCCCTCTACCCGGGAGTTGGGCTGTCGATGACCGGCGACGAGGCCGCTACCTGCACCGCAGGATTCATCGCGCGCAATCGGCGCGGCGCGCCGGTGATGTTCACCGCAGGCCACTGCGACCACGGTGGCCCCGTCGAGGTGAACTCGACATCGGGAGGCGTCGTGGAAGCAGGGGACTTCGTCGTCACCGAATACGGTGGTTCCATCGGTGACCAGGCCGACATCGCTGTCATGCGCCTAACCGGGGCGGTCACGCTGAACCCGAAGGTGGGCGGCGATCTACCGGTAACCGGCTGGGCGCCCAGCGTCGCCAAGGGAATGTGGCTGTGTCTGTTCGGCGCCGTCAGCAAGCGCAGCTGCGGCCCAGTCGTGGACTTCACGGGGAGCAAAGTGAAGTTCGCCGCGCACATCGAACCCGGGGACTCAGGTGCGCCCGTATACGGGGTGAAGGACGACGCCACGGCCTTCGCCGTGGGTATCGCGATCCGTTCGAGCGACAGCGAAGGGTATCCGGTGGCCGAACTCATCGGCCCCTGGCTCTCACAATGGGGTCTGGCCATCGACTAAACGGCTCGGGCTGAGGCCGCCGTCTAGCCCACGCCGGGCAGTATCCAACGCTAGTCGCGAACGCGGTCGACGATTCGCCACGAAGCCCCGAACAGCTCCTCGGCAAGCCCTCGAAGCACCTGAACAGTCGCGCAGGAAGAGCCACCGGCGGCCCGCGCGCACCGCCGCGGATAGCCCGCCGCCGCGGTGCGCCACGAACCCGTCTCCACGGTCCCCGCGCCGATCCTCAAACGGCGCCACGGGCGCACCCGAGGCCCCTTCCTGTTCGGGCAGCTCCAAAAAACATGCGCGCGACACGGCCGCTTCCCCCGGCCTGTCGGTGCGCGGACTAACAATGGCGTCGACTCGCTTGGCAGGAAGCTGGCGGGCCGATCAAGGGGGAAGCTGCATGGCCGTGGTGTTTCTCGACACCGAAACGACCGGCACAGAACGCGGCCGCCGGGCGTGGGAGATCGCGATGATCCGCCGTGAACGGGATGGATCGGAACAAGAGATCACCATCTTCGTCGCCACCGAAGACCTCGACCTTGCTAACGCAAACCCCGCCGCACTATCGGTCGGTCGGTTCGAGCAACGGCATCCGGAATTCGGGTGGCCCCTGCGGCCTGGCCAGTGCTGCCTGCGAGAATCCGAAGCCGCCCAGCTGGTCAAGCAATGGACCGCCGCGGCGCTGGTATTCGGGGTCAATCCCAGTTTCGACACCGTCTGCCTGGACACGATGCTGGGCCGACACGGCCTGAAGCCGGATTGGTACTACGTGCCGCAAGACATCGTCGGTATCGCCTACGGGTTCGTTCTCAAAACCAACGGCAGCCCGCCCCGCGGCTCCGAAGATCTGTCCTTGGCCTGTGGAGTCGACCTGCCAAACCAAGCCGAGCGCCACACCGCGCTGGGGGACGCGCACTGGGTCAGGCGCTGGTACGACCATCTGCACGCTCAGGGGTGCGAGGTCGCATAAGACCTCGACCAACCATCCAAGTAGGGGGACTAGGATGACATCGTTAGAAACAGCGCAACGCGACGCCGCGCAATGGTTACAAGCAGCTCGTAACTCATTCGAAACAGCCACCGCAGCAATAGATGTCGGAGCGGTACTCGACTCGTCGTTGACAGCGATCATTGAGGGATACGCGGCCCGGTTCACCAGCGACCAGATCGCTCAAGCACTCGGAATCAGCGTGTCCGAACTCAGCGTCAGGTTGCACCAGGTAGCCGTTCGGATAACCGGTGTTCAACATGCCCAGCCTGGAGACCTCATTATCGAAATGGACGGCAAGATCGGGAACCTTGTGGTGGCCAAGGAGTTCGGACCGATGTCCGAAGGCGGCCCGCGCTGCCTGGGCATCAGATACCCCGGAGACCGATACAGCTACAACCTGTGGGAGTCCACCGACCTGCCCTACCCGGATTCGGTGAAGATGCTGCTGGTCCGTGCGCCCGCTCGGCGTTGATCATTCCCCAACAGGAGAGCGAACAACGATGATCGACACTCAAATTCTCCTTCCAGCGGCGGTGGTGGACCGGTGACCGAACCGCCTCCGCCGCGGCCGCGACACGTCGATTCCTACTGGGCGTTTCCCAGCCGCAGCCTTAACGGAGGATGCCTACTTCTAGCTGGTGTGGGAATGATGCTCTACCTCGCCGGCCGGCTCGCTCATCCATACAACATTGAGCTGGCTTCAGTTCTGTGGATACCGGCCGCCGGAGCGGTATCGATCGGGCTCGGCTGGGTCCTCAGCCGGCCGCCGGGCCCAGGCGAGCCACCCAGGGAAACACCCGGGCGCGGGTTGGAGCCGACTCCCATGCCAACCAGCCAGACGGTGGTCCTGGGCGGCAACGACCTCGACCGAATCCGGCAACTACTTCAAGGGAAACTTCCCTTCGAATTGATCGAAACTGACACCCATTACGACGATATTGGGCGACTCCAACACTATGCGCTACATACCACGCAGGCAGGCTATCTTGCGGATCGGCGCAACGCCACCATGATCACCACCAAGCTACAAGGCGCCGTCCCCGGAGACTGGGTCATCGACGTCGACGCGTCACGCGACAAGGTCAGCGGAACCCGCAAAAAACCCTTCCCGCCGTGGATCGCCCCACCACTGCCAGCGGTGATCGTGAACAGCCCGGCCGAAGCCACGATCCGCTACCCTCAATTCGCCGTTGGCATCGGCGTCGATGAACTCGGGCAACGACTCGAATATCGCCTCAAGGACTACCACCACTGGCTAGTGATCGGAGGCACCGGCTCAGGCAAAAGCGTCTTCATCCGCGGAATCATCGAGACATTCCGCGCCGCGGGCTGGCCCGTGCTGATCGGCGACGGCAAGGGCACCGACTACACCGACCTCGTTGGCGCAGCCAACGTGCCGATGATCTCCAACAGCCCGGTCGAGCATGTACGTCTGGTCCATGCCGCCGTCGAAGAACTCGACCGGCGCCGCAAAGAGGGCCGGCGACGCAAAGCGGCCGGCGACCCGAACCCAATGGCCTTCACCCCATGGCTCGTGATTCTCGACGAATTCGCCACCATGCGCGCAGAAGTCAGCGGCGCCTTCAGCGATGATCTCGGCGGCGATAACACCTTTGTCGACGACCTGAACTTGCTGTTCAGAGTCGCTCGTGAATTCCGGATCCACATGGTGTTATCGACCCAGGACCTCTACGCCAAAACGATCCCGCGCTACGTATTGTCCAACTGTAAGCTCGTCATCACCCTCGGGCCGCCGAGCAAGATGACGCTCGATCAAGCCTTCACCGCAGAGATGGCGCCCAAGGCAAAACGGATCGGCGAGCTGATTAGCCCCAAGTCCCACGGGCGCGGCATGGTAGCGGTCCCAGAGACGGCGAGCGTCAAAGAGTTCCAATCATATTGGGGCTACTCACCGGGCCTCAACATCGATAATCCAGAGGCCCCCGACGGCATTCGAGGATTCTGGCGCTCGTTCAAAACATCTGTTTCAGATGTCATTCCCCGCCTTTACAGCAGACAGTGGTTCAAGGTCACAGAGCCAGACGACCTCAAGCTACCGATGGCCGAACTATATGACCTGGAGATGGTCAACCTCGACCTCGTCGACGGCACCCCCGATCCCCATATGTACCAGTACGACAAGCACCACGACGACTACAACGGCAACGACAACGGCGCGACCCGCGACGGTGCACTACGCGAACTCGACCTCAACGAAGGAAGGACACCTACCGATGGACACCAGCACACTGACTCGCCCGACAACCCCGACAACCACGGTCCAACCGATGACCCAGACGACGGCAGTCCAACTACTGAGTGAACTATCAGATGAGTTCGCGGCAGCATGGACAAACCGCGCAAGCGGTGAAGCGGCACGCAACAACGACCTTCTCGACGCCATCGGCGACGTCCGCTACGGCATGGACACGCACAAGGCACTGCGCCTGAGCGGATTTACACCAGGCCCCCTCAGGCACCAAGCGGTGGCCATGAGACGGCCGGTAAATGCCTAATGGAAAAAGCTGCTGACGTGCGGTCATGCACGAGATCCAGGCCGTCGACAGGGTCACGACCGGGCGCGGCAATACCTCGGCCATTGCGGAGAATAACAGTTCCTCCGTCACGGAATAGGAAGTGAGAGATGAGGGTTGACATCATCCACCGCCGCGACCCGGATAGCGAATGCCACATCGAGGTGTATCTGGATGGCAAGCTCGTCGGCCACGAGGAGTGGAGCTTCGATCCAGGAGCCGGCTATGACATGGACGAATTCGAGGAGATGAAACGGGAAGCCATCGAGGGCGCCCCGGAATTTCTCAAGCCAGTATTAGCCGACATCTATGACGAAATGAAATCCGCCTACGAGCGATCGCGCTGCTAGCACGGGAAATAGAGATGAGATACAAGAGCCATGTCCGCGGCCCGAACGGCAAGAAGCTGCCTCCGCTCGCTGTGGTATTCCACCCAAACCAGCCAGTCACTGACGGGACTAGGGTCGGCCGCGTAGCCACAGCCATGAACGTTCTTGCGGCCGACGCCTACGTTCTCGTTCGCTGGGACAACGGAAACCATGACCGGGTGCCTATCGCGGTTCTGCGGGCCAAGGAGCAATGAGATGGGCATGAGTTTGGCCACGAGATCGAGAGGACTAATGAATGAGCGCAGTCCCAGCCGCAGACGGCCTTTCTGAACGCTACCGCAATGACCTCGACGCCTTAGCCCGCACATACGGAGATGCGGGAATCTGCCGCCACCAACACTGGTTTGCACTCGGCGTCGCGACCACCGCGGGCATCATCCTTGCTCAAGACGCACTACTGAGTGGCGATGCCTCAGTGACCGGCTGGCGAGCTCGCCTCGAAGACCTCGACGGCGCCCTGCATCACACAAGTAGCGGACGAAGCGCCGCAGAAGCGGTAGCTGGCGTTGACGCCTTGATCAGAGCAGCGGCCACTAGTGCCGACCGTACCGGCCGCGGCGGCCATCGATGAAAGCCGAACATAGGGTGTGCGCTCTCGAGACCAACGGCCACTGCACAACTGTAAAAGCGGTCTGATGGCCGACTGGGACAGGGATATCCCCGGGGCGCTCAACGCCCGACGAGATATGTTCGCCATCGCCGCCGACCCCGACCTCGCCGCCGACACCAAACTATTCGCGTTCTGCCTTCTGACCCACATCGCCCAGCTACGCCACTCAGGCCACCGCGGGGGAATCGAACGCAAACACTGGATGAACGCCGTCGGCACGATGATGTATCCGCCCGACTCACTCAAGCGAAAACTGCAAGATCCCACATCGATCTGTTGGCGGATCATCACAGCCGACGCACCCCGCTACGAAATCCCGCGCATCCCCGGTGATCAGATCCGCTGCCCGGCGCTCAAATCCCGAGGACCCCAGGCGGGGAAGCCTTGCGGTAAACCTGGCGCTGGGTCAAGGTTCAGCCTCCTCGACCACGACCCCGAAACAGGCGAGCAGCAGTGGATCGCATACTGCCGCAACCACACCCACCCATCCCTAGACACCTGGCGCCAGATCCGACACCAGGCGTGGATGGACAATGGATGCCCCAGCCCCCCCGCCAACACCGGAGGGGCGTTAGCCCGATACTTCGGGGCCAGCTTCGCAGCCCTCTACGAGTGGGCCGACCCCTCATGGAAGCCCACACCCGCCGGCCCGCCCTCTCCTCCGAACCAGCCGGGCCTGATCGTGATCACCGGCGGCGGTGAGGGCGATTCTGAAGACGCGCCACGATTGGGCTACGGCGACCTGAAGGTGTGCAACGGCAGCGACCAAAGCTAGGCGTGCGAGGCTGGAACGCACTCGTCACGAGGTGATTATCGCGCCAGCATCATCGGAGCGACCTTCGACTTGGTACGCCGGAACCACCGCACAGGCGATCAAACGATATCGAGGCCTATCAGGTCCAGAGGCGCCTGGCGCGGACGCTGAACAAAGTGCGACGACACGTCCAGGCATCCGAAGCGCTGGTCCGCTGGAGTGCGACGCTAATGCCGGGATACACCACACACCAGGGGGAATTGTGGCTGCGACACCAACGATGACGCGCGATGAATACGACACGCTGAAGTATCACGACTACGCGGGAATCGTGAGCCAGCTCAGGCCCGCGACAACCGAAGTGTTCAAGAAACAGCATCAGGATTGGGACGGCACGTACTGGCGCAAGCACGACGGCCCCGACGGCATCACGCTGGGCCCGATCAACATCCGCCACGGGTAACGAATGGACGAAGTGATGAGTATGCGAACCGGCCGGGTCGAGCCAGCCGACAACACGGTGATGGAGCGCAAAGCCGCGGACGTTGCCAAGGCCTATGGCGAGCACTTCGGGAGCAGCGGCTACGGCGCACAGCCCGAGGTGTTTCCCGGTGCTCACGAAGGCAGCTTCGCCCCATTCGTCGTGTCCTGGGAAGAAGGCCCATTCCAGTGGACTTACGATCTTGAACTCAGCCATCAGATCGGGCGTGCCCACGGCGTCTACCTCGAGCCCGTCAACCACTTCGCTCTCGCGGTCTATCCGCAGTAGCCGAAGACGAAGGAGAAGGGCGCGCGCGTGGGTACCTCGTACACCTTGACGAATCCAGCCGGCGCCATGTGGCTGCTCGCCGACAGCACCGGCCAGCACATACGGGGATTTCAAGCATCCGACGCCGCTACAGCGATAGCAGAGGCGGAGAAAACTCTCGACAGCCGGGGTGCGCTGACCTCCACCGGGCACTGGCTGAAACGGGCCTCATATTGGTACACCTACTGTCCAAACCCATGACATGGCCCAAGCAAAGCGCAGGTTTAAGCCCGTGACCGCGGACTTAACGCTCCTAGTTCCTCGGCAACGCGGCGAAGCGACTGGCGCGCAGGAAACCGCGGCGGTAATCCAGCACAGGGCGGCATACTGGCAGGGCGAAAGGGGCCCGAGATGACGGCACGGAGAGTGGCTGGCGGCATCTTCGGCGTGTTATCAATGGCGTGGGCGCTCGTCATTGCCGCACCAGCCGGCGCAGCGCCCGGTGACATCGCCGGAAAGATCGTGTTCCTGGACCCCGGGCACAACGGTGTCAACGACGCATCGATCGCCAGACAAGTCCCCACCGGCCGCGGTGGCACGAAAGACTGCCAAACCTCCGGAACGTCGACAGCGAACGGATTCGCTGAACACACGTTTACCTGGGACACCACCCTGAGGATCCGCGCCGGGCTCACTGCACTGGGTGTACGCAGCGCGATGTCGCGCGGCGACGACAGCAGTGTGGGCCCGTGCGTCGATCAGCGCGCCGCCATGGCCAACGCCCTGCACCCGGATGCAATCGTCAGTATCCACGCCGATGGAGGTCCACCAGCCGGGCGGGGGTTCCACGTCAACTATTCCGATCCGCCACTGAATTCTGCCCAAGGTGGCCGGGCGCGATCGCTTGCCAAGATGATGCGCGACGAGATGATGTCGGCGGGCATGCAGGTCGCCGACTATGTGGGCGACCAGGGGTTATACGGCCGCGCCGACCTGGCCGGCCTCAACCTGGCCGAGTACCCTGCCGTCCTCGTCGAGCTGGGCAACATGAGGAACCCGGCTGAGGCTTCGCAAATGGAAACCGCCGAGGGCCGGCAGCGCTACGCCGACGCAGTCATCCGCGGGATCGTCGCCTACTTGTCTTCGGCCAACACGGGTTGAGCAAAAAGACCTGCTGTTGGACAGGATCGCTGAAAGGACAACCGATGTTTGACGACTATTACCGACGAACCTGGGACGGCCACGCCGACATCAGCCCACGCCAAACCTCGTTTGCGACCGCCCTGCGGGTGCCGCTGCTCGCGACAGGAAACCCGAAGTGGAACTACATCGCAGGCATCGTCGTCTGCGAGGACTTCTGCGACCACGGCATCATGCCCACCGAGGACGAGATCGCCGAAGTCGGCGCGTATCTGGCTGATTACCGATCTCGCTGGCTGCGGAAGGCATTCCAACAAGCAATGGCTCACCTAGCACCCTACGACATCGACGGTGGCGCGAACGCCGGTTACTACATGAAGCGCCCCGATGGGCAGTGGGTCTATCGAAAGCGGACATGGACCCAGGGCAAACGTTGGTGGGACTACGGCGATGGTTCGCTGAGCATGTGCATTGCGCACAACCAGGGACTGGCCGAATTGGTCAATGACGAGTGGGTCGCTGTCTTCGAAAGATAGCGGTAGCGGACGGGTGCGCGGGTGGTGCGAGGATTCGGAAGCGACCGAGAGAGAGGAAGACCGAATGCGAGGGGCACGTAGCCGATACGATGTTATCGACCTGGATCAGGACACAACTCAACCAGCTTCAGGCAACTCCTCGGCTGACTGCGGCTGCGGGCTGCGTCGGACCAATCTCCGATACAACGCGCTTTCGCCCTGTGCAGGCCGTGCGCTGGCGCGGCTTAAAGCTGCGCATCCCGCGGAATACGCCAGGTACCTCACTGAGCTCAAAGAAGAAGCGCTAGCGGAATTCGAAGCGAAGTGGCAACGGCACCTCACCGGCGACCACAGTCCGAGATAGTTACCCACTCCTGGATATAGATCACGAGATCACAAGGGAATCGGAAAACAACTATGAGCGACCCCACCATGCACAACCGTCTCTACGCCGCTGGATGGAGTGCTTTCTGCGCAGACCGACCCCGTGAACCCGGAACAGATCCCATCGTCCGCAAATACCTCGTCGACATGCCGGCAGGGGACCAACGAACGGCCGACATTACGGCAATCTGGGAATCGGGCTTTGCTGCTGCTGCGGCGGCGGCCCGCATGAACGATCAAGCAGGCACTGCGCATTAATGCAACCAGTCACGGAGGTCCGTGTGCTAAGCACGTCGTCGACAATGAGACGCCCAGCCACGCCCGAGCAGCTCATGCTCGATGCTGGGGATGCCGGTGCCTTGAGCACGCCGCCGTCGGGATACACAGCCAAGGTGGCGGGCCGAGAGTTCATTACAAGTCCGGTTTTCGACACCTATTGGCGGTTCGCCGCTCGGCGCCAGGCAATCTACGAAGCCCGTCTCACAGGCCATCCTGGCCCCTGGACGACCGATCCGGTACTTCGAACGCACCGATTTACCAACTGCTACCGTGCCGCGGATCGAGTGAGCCAGTTTGTGATTCGAGACATCGCGTATTCAGGAGACCAGCACGCCGATGAAGTGGTGTTCCGAATCCTGCTGTTCAAACTGTTCAACAGGATCGCCACCTGGCATCTGTTGACCGCGGCGCTCGGTACCCCGCGGCTGGCCAACTTCGATCCGCATCGCTACGCCGCAGTCCTCGACGACGCATTCGAGCAGGGACGAACGCTCTACTCGGCCGCCTATGTCATGCCCTCACCGGACTTCGGCGAACCCCGAAAGCACCGAAACCACCTCGCACTGCTGGACCACATGCTCAACGACGACCTGGTCGAGAAGCTGAGAGGCGCCGAATCGATGCGGGCCGCCTTCGAGACACTCAAGAGCTACCGCGGTTTCGGCGATTTCCTAGCGTTTCAGTTCTTGATCGACCTCAACTACTCGACAGTACTGGATTTCGACGAGATGGCCTTCGTGGTCGCCGGCCCGGGCGCCCGAGACGGTATTCGGAAATGCTTCGGACCAGATAGCGCCGGTCACGAACGCCAGATCATCGAGTACATGGCTTCCAGCCAGCATGAGCACTTCCAGCGACTCGGTCTAACATTCAATGGACTATTCGGCCGACCATTGCAACTCATCGACTGCCAGAACCTGTTCTGCGAAGTCGACAAGTATGCCCGTGTCATGCATCCCAACATCGCCGGCTGCAGCGGTCGCACCCGCATCAAGCAGAAATTCCACGCTGTACAGGATCCGGTACCGGCATGGTTCCCACCCAAATGGAAACTCGACATGGGCAAATCGTCGCCCAGCTATGACTAGCTCAGGTCAGGCCTGAAATCAACGCCGGCACATAGGAATCCTGGCCGTGCAGGGCACCTGTACGCCACGTCATCGACACACCGCAAAGCTCCAGCGACCGGCATCGAGGTGCTTACACCGCGTCGCGCAGCGATGCACAACCAGGGCAACAGCAGTCACGCCAATCCCTGCGGTTGCGGTGACAGCCGACAATCCGATGACGCCACCGCAACGCCCACCGCATGCAATTGCTGCACGATGAGTGGGTGCAACCGGGCAGCGGGTCGTGGCGACGGGCGTTGTAGGACCACGCCATGCTATCGGCTGTGGTCAGTAGGTGCCCGTAGTCACGAAGGCCCAGTGACTTCACCCCAAACCCGTGTACGGGTAGTTCTGGGTCGGTAGACAGGATCGCCTCGAATACATCACGGATTTCGGCGGTGTGCTGGCGGCGACAGACGCTACCGACGCCGACTAGTTCGACATCGCGCAAGTCAACGCCAGTGTCGGCGTACATGACGATGCAGCGTAGGTACTCATCGACTGTGTGCCCCTGCAGTACTGGCATGAATGGGCAATCCGCATCACTGGCGTCGCCCCACAGCTGTCGCAGCCGCACGTAGTTGTGGACAGTGCGCCGCTGGTGTTCGGTAACGCTCAGGCCGGTACGTGCGACCATGTCTGGCTCGCACATCCAGTCCATCGGGGCAGCCCATTCCAGGTTGCCAATCTGCTCGTCGTAACGCACGACCTCGGCAACATACTCCTCAGGGGTGGATCGCCAACCGCCGTACATACTCAACTCGGAGAACCCGCCGGAATCCAGAGCCCAGACCGCCGCGGCCCGAGGGAGGGTTCGGCGTAATGCTAGGCGTCGGCGGGAAACAAACAGCGGCACGCCTGCGGTCGCAAGCCACCCCGGCTGATGAGTTCCGAGGTAGAGGTATGCGCGCATTGATGGGATTCCTGTCGTGTCAGCGCCGCAGGGTGACTGCCTGGTCAGGCTTTAGCGTGCGGCGGTCTCGCTATGCAGAATGGCGCGCAGGCGCGTGCAGATCCACTCACCGACTGGAGGTGAGACGGCATTGCCAAATCCGTCAGTTTGTTTCCTGGCGCTTCCCCATACGACGAAACTGCCGCTGTAGGAGCCGAAGTCCACATCGAATCCGCAGCCCCGCCCAATTTCGTGGGCCGACATCATGCGAAAGTAACAGTCCTCAAGCCTCAGATCGGCGAGCATGGAATGCCACTCGGCGGTCAGGACCGCTGTGGTGTCGCGCGCGGTAAGGGTGCCCAGCGGGTCGCTTACCGGATGCGGAGCCGTTTCGCTGCCGTTGCTGCCATTCTGCTTGTACCAGCCCGAGAACAGAACGCCCTGCGTGACGGCAGACCCGACGACCGTCCCCAGCGGCTTATCCAACGGATAAGCCCGGTATTGCGCTTCGGCGATCGAGCCGTTGCACTGTACGCGGCCGGCCGCGGTCAGTAGCCCCGGGATTTGGTCGCTGGTGACGGTCGGCATCGCCTCGGCGTGGCTCGTCGGCACCGTGTTGCGACGAAACGGCACCACCCCCGACGACAGCAGCCCGAGGGTCTCCGATCCACCCTGCGTGGGCAGCGGCTCGGCGACGCCGCGGGCCACGCCCTGGAAGTTGTCGACTGCCAGCGCCACGCCGGGTGTAGTGAGTACGCCCTGGCCGTTGGTCGAGGTCTGCGATGGCAACGGTTCGTCGAACGTCCGCGTTCGGCACGTCGACCCTGGCCGCTCGTAGGTGTTGCCCGCCGCGGCCATGATCGCACCGGTGGACAAGATGGCGGTTTCCTGCTGGCTGGTCTGGGTGGCCATCGGCTGCCACAGGTGCTTCTCGATGCCGCGCTGCGCCTTGGCCGGCATCAGCACCGCGGGGAACTCGGCGAACCGTTGCCGGCACCGTTCGGCGCGGGCCATCGTCGCCGCGGCGAGCGGCTTCTTACGGTCCCCGATGCGGGTACCGAGGTCGGACAGGTCCAGGGCGGCCAGCGACGGTGTCATCGGCGGGATCACCACCGACCGGCAAGACGGGCAACGGTACTCGTACTGCTTGCCGTAACGCACCGAACCGGTCGGAGGAACCCCGGTGCGCCACGCCCACATCGCCTCCACGATCCGGTCGCAGCGGCCACACCACGACGGCGGCCGATGGTCCAAGTCCGGGGTGGGCAGCTTCGCATCCCAGAACGCGATGTAGATGCGGTCGCGGGACTGCGGCACCCCGAAAAACATCGAGTTGAGGTACAGCACCCGATGCCGGTAGCCGAGCAGCCCGAACTGCTGCAGCCACCACCGATACGTCGACCCGTCGCCGTACTTCTTGCCCGGCACCTGCGGACCCCACGACGTCAGCTCGGTGGTGCACTCGATGATGATGAGCCGCGGATGATGCTGCGCAGCGTAGTGCAATACACAGTTCGCGGTCGCACGATCGCGCTCCGAACGCGTCACCGCGGCATCGAATTCGGGGTCGTCGAGGTCGAACAGCGATAGCCCCTCTGCGTACGCCTTCAGCGTGTTGGCCAGCGAGTGGTTCTTGCAAGAGATCCCGGCGCCCAGAAGATCACCAGGGGGAAGGTCGCGCGCCGAGTGGTAGTCGGATGACTCCTGGTCGACCAGGTCCGCTATCCAGTGTTCGGTGTCGGGATGGTTCGCCTCATGGACCTCGGTCTTGTACCGGTTATGGTTGGCCGCCATGATGACGTCGAAGCCGGCCATCTCGATGCCGCGGCTCAGGCCACCGAAGCCCGAGAACAAGTCAACTGCCACGAGGCTGTCGTGCCGGAACCGGCGAGGCCGGACCGCCGGCCGATGTTCTGCTGTAGCAGTTGCGCCCATGCTTCCTCCTACTGCTGCCGGCTTTGCACGGCAGAGGCAGTGACGCCGGCGGCTGCGTTTCTGCGGCCCGGGCGTGCCGTTAAGTGCTGTTGTGGGGAGGCGGGGCAGCTAGCAGGCAGCGCCCGTTGGCGGGTGTCAGACCACATGTGCGTCGGGGTCGTTGTTCAAGGCGTCGGCGATGGTTTCGGCCCACGTGTGTGACTCCGCGGAAGCGATCGTCACTCTGCCTCCCTCGCTGGAAAACCCATAAACGGTGCGGCCATCGGCGATAAAGGTGGCCACCTCACACCGCCTCTGCGGCCAGCTGCGCTTGGGCGAGCGTGTTGAACTGTAGACCGTATGCTCCCCGGATCGTGCAGATCTCCACGTTGAAACGCCTCTGCTGGTGATGGACATCGAAGTGCTCGAATACGAATGCGTCCGGAGCGGCGGCGGTGGTTCCCCACATTGCCCAATGGCCCGGCCCCAACCATGTCCAGACGGCCATGCGTCCCCCCAAGTTTCCGCGTTGCCGGGCGATACCCGTCCCGAGTCTCCGGGAAGTCCCTTCGCCGGCGAGGATAAGGCTGGCTCCGGCTGCTGCTGTATGAGCGACACGAATCCAGGGCGTGTTTCTCTGACTGCGCCGCGCAGGGCGGCGGTGCATGGTGTTGCGCGCTAAGAGAATCAACGGCCAGACCCGGGTGGGCGTGAGGTGACGCGTTCGCGGCGCAGCGTGTTCGGGCCGGCGCCGCAATGTGTCACCACGGCGTGTTCGCGACGAGCTGTTGTACGAATAGCCATTCGCCGCGGGCGGCCTCGTCACGGCTGCGGAACGTTTGCTGTTCCTCGAATGGCCGGGGATCGCAAACGATCCGCCACTTTCGGTCAGGGTAGTTACGAGACACGCAGCCGATGCCACCGTTGGGCCAAAGGGTTTCGCGGACATACCAGCCGCCGTGTCGCCACGGCTCATAGGTGAATACCTGGGGAGGCTGTCCGCTCATCCGGTGTTTCGCAGCCGCGAGAGGACTCACGTAGACGCCGCTTGGCTGCTGATACCAGCCGCTGCGCTGTTCTCCCTTATGGTGGGCGGGGATGGTGGTGAGGTCAATGCTCGTGGTCATTGGGTGCTGAGCTCCTTGGGTGGTAAAGCAGATATTGGGTGTGCTTATCAACGGTCCGTTGAATTCGGGCATTGGGAGCCGGGCACTGACTGCGGTATGCCTGATCTAGGAATCAAGGAAGATCAGGTTCCACAACGCGTCGACGGCTTCGCAGAACTGGTTGTATTCAGCAGATTCTTCGTCCAGAGCCGTCTGCCCGGTTTGGCCACTCGGCATGGTCATACGGATCACGGCGTCTGCACCGTCGGCGCGCACGATGGTGATCTCGGTGATGTTGGTTGCCACCAGATAGCCCTCCTCGTTCGTCTTCCCCCTGGCGCCGGCGGGCCGGCCGCGAACCCGTTGGGTGGTGCTTCTGAGTTTCACCCGCAGGATTCGCGGCCATGTGGAACAACACGATTCAGAGGGGAGTTTTTGTCGCATTCGGGGCTAGTCGCATTCGCCGAATATCTGGGATGAGCGCGATGGGACGGCACAGCCGGGTCACGGGGTGCCATTTGGGCTGCTGGCCCAGGATCCACCTTCGGTGTAGTCCGTCGGGTCAAGGTCCCACATGGTCCCGCGGGAATCGAGAACCCTGTCATGCCCGCACTCAGGGCAACGGAGAGCGGAGACGACGTCGACGAAATAACGGCCCCGGTCCAAGCGTGCCCGGCCTATCGCCGGAGGAGCTGTCGCCGGATCGGTGACGATGCGTCCGACACTCATCCGTGCCGGGCGCGTGCTCCCACAGCGGTCACATCCTTCATGCCGGCGCGGAGGGCAGATAAACAACGGCGAGGTGTCGGCCCAGTCGCCCCACTGCACCGGGAGCCCATCCCAGCGTGGAGGTAAGTCGAACTCGCGTGGCCAGAGTTCTAGTTCGCCCTGATCCTTATCATCGGCCATGACATCACGCCATTTGAGCGGTGTCGGTAGTGTCAATCACCAGAGGTCAAATCGGGTCGTCGGCGAGCGATCTTGGACATCGCGTGCTGTGCCGCATCGCCCGGCCAATTCAGGTCGCGGATCCCATGTGCTGCGGCCGCAGCACCGGAGGAAAACAACGGCACCGGACTGGTAAAAACCATGGCTGCGTCGAGGTCGGCACCCGAAAGATCGCCGCGCGCGGCGGCCAGGCGTAGAGCGAGGAGCTCGCCGCCATGGCAGCCGACCCAGCCCGCGCACAGGCGCGCTTGGTCGTCATCGGCGCCGGTCTGATGGCACAAAAACACGTTCGGCGGCTGAAAAGCTGTGTCTGCGTCGTAAGCAGGCAGCTTTGCGTATTCGGCGGAGCACCACACGCCAGAAGGGACGTCGCGACGGTATGGACACGACCCGCACGGCCTGGGCGCTGGCCCCCGCAATCCGGTGGTTGCTGGCTCACTGGTCATAGCAGAGGACCCTCTCCATTCCGTTTGGGATTCGCGGTCGCCACTAAGGGTGTCACGTGGGGAGGCGGTCGCGAATCGGCTTCCATTGACGGGCAACCCTGTACGTCGGGGTACGCCGAGCCGACACGGTGCGCACGCTGATTGCCGTGCCTATCCGTGGCTGGCCAGTCACCTAGATGTAGGCGCTGCTGTTCCGCCTCCAATGGAAGTTGATCCGCCCGCCTCGTCCTGGCTCTCGGCTGTCACTGCGATGGCGCAGAGCCCGCGTAACCAGCCCGCCGACACCTGCACCGTGCCGCCCGATCGGGCGGCATGAACTCTTGGGAGCCACCAGATAGGGGGTCCGGTATTGACATGCACCCAGAGGGTGTGACTGCCGATCTGCCAGCGCCGCGCGCGATTGACCTGGCCGGGAATGCCTCGGCCCGGACCAAATGGCATGGAGTGGGCCGCACTGACTTGAGCCGGAGTGAATCCTGTCGGATCCTGGGATTCGAATGTCACGGTGCGGTCGTCGGTGGTCGAAACACGCAGGGTCCTGCGATCCGTGCTCAACTCGACATGCTGTCTGGACATGAGTCGTTCACCGGCTTCCGCAGTCGCTGGAAAGAATTCGTGCAATCGCGTCATGCTCGGCCTGGGTGACCCACAGCCCGTATCCGGCTTTCACGGTGACGATCCGGGTCACGTAGGTGCACCTGTAGGACTTATTGGGTGGCAACCAGGTCGCGGCATCCCCGTCCCGTTTCTGCTCGTTTGACGGACCGTCGGTGGCTTGCAGATTCGCCGGGTCGTTGGCGAAGTTGCGTCGAGTGACCTCATCCCACTGTTGGGCGCCTTTCTGCCAGGCGTCAGACAGAGGCACGATGTGATCGATCTGGACCCGTTGAGATGTTTGCCGTCCTCGACGAAAGTCAATGTTGGTACCCGTATAAGGGTCGGTAAGCGTGCCGGCCAGCACCACACAATCGCGTATTCCTGGCTTGAATTCGAGGTTGTGAAGGTCACGCCGCAAAATGTCGTTGCGGGTGTCGCAGCCATTGTGGCCGCCCCTGACCGACACGTCGTCACTCCACGCAGGACCGAACAGGTGACGGGTGTAACCGGTCTTGGGGGCACGACCCTTTATCGGCAAGGATTCGAGAGTCGCTCGAACTGAATCAGGAACCGCCTCTTGCGAAGCCACAGCCAGTGTTGCCGGCGTCGAAGCAAACAGATTCGTACTGCGCGTGCCAGTCACGACACCGACAGTCAGGGCGGAGACCACCGCGGCGATCAACGCCGTTGTTTTGCCCGTCATGGATGCGCGGCGTAAACCTTGCGGTGCCCGCGAATCATGCTGGTGTGATTGCGTGATCATTTCCCCTCTTGTGTATGAAATCGCGGCACCACCTGACGTCTACCGGTGCCGGGATATGCCCTCGCGGACGACCTGGTTGGGTGCTCGACGACACAGTGGGATGGTCGCGCTTCGTCATCCCCGCAGCGGTGTGCAGAACTCTGTGCCCCAGTCACGAGGTGAGCCCTGGAATAGCCAGTTTGTGGGGGTGCCGTGCACCCAGAAACAGGGCCGCTATGCACTCATTGCAGCACTTCCGTATGGTCTCGCTGTCAACCGCAGTCGCCATGGCGACGACCTCGCCATTGATCCGCGCCGGCGGTAGGACCCCGAGATTGCGACAGCAGATGCAGCCTTCACCGCACGTGGGTGGGGTAGGTCGCTGGTGTTTGGATCTACTACTCACTCACCCTCCGATCCGCCCAGGTGCTCATTGTTTTTTCATTGTGGAACTGTTGTTCGGCCGCTTTCCTGGTGGTGGCCGTTGCCCCGAGTGTGACCCCGAACGGCGGCCGCGGCGCGAAGGAACACGTTTAGAGGGCGACTTTTGCGGCCTGCCCGGCCGCCGATCATCCAACTGCCGGCCGACGTCTGTGGTCTATGGCCGCATCCTGCGGGCCGGCCGCGGCGACCCCGGATGCGCCCGGGCCGGGGCGATGGTCGTGCTCGCTTGGGGGATGCGCCGTGGCGGCGAACTGCAGGGGTGCTAAACGTGTCGGCCTGGGTTGTCTGGTCTGGTGGCGCCTAGGCTGCGGTCAGCAAGGGGGTGCGGTGCGTCGGCATCGTGCGAGAACACGACACCACGCACAGAGAAACCAGGGGGATGTGTTGAACGGATGTGAACCGCTGGTGCTGATCGGGCAGAATGTCCTCGAGCGGCGTCGGGCAACGACTGGCGAGCTTGGTGCGGCACGATGAGCGGACAAACATACAGCGTTGTTGCCAATACCGATGAGAAGGGGCGCACGACAACGGTCGTCACGCTCTACCGACAGGATCGCGAAACCCGAGCGAGCGTGGCTGAGATAATCGGGCGCCCAGTGGGCTACCGCGAATTCCCCACGGGCCGACCGGTGCGCGTCGAGACGGATCCTGGCCGATGAGCAACGAGACGATAACCGTGACAGTCAGAGATCGATCCGCAGAACGCCCCTGGGGCGTGGGGCGGTGCAATCCAGTGACGCGCAAGGTAGTCATCTCGGCGTTGTGTCCGCGCTGTGGCCAGCGTCGCGGTGAACCGCGTGGACTCAATCAGTGCGACGACGGCGCGTATTACTGGGTGCAGGTGTGGGACAACCCCTGCGGTCACACCGACATGTACGTAGATGTCGTTGCTGAGGCCGCGCTACTAGCAGGCAGCGCCGGCCCGCGCCCCTGATTCATCCTGGGCGCCCCGTGGGTGGTGGGCACCCTCGGTGTGAGCGGCGAACAACCTGTGGGGGAGAAGTGATGGTAAGGACGAATGACGTCTCTGTAGAATATGATTCGGCTGATCCGCAACTCACAATCATCCGCGACCGATTGTGAGCGTCCTTGCCGAGCACACGACCCCGTTCGGCCCCCGCATGGGTTTGCGGGGTTGGCAACGCCGTGCGCTGGTCCGGTACCTGGCCGCCCAACCGCGGGACTATCTGCTGGTCGCAACCCCGGGTGCAGGGAAGACAACGTTTGCGCTGCGCATCGCCGCAGAACTGCTCGCTGACCGCACCGTAGAACAGCTGACGGTGGTGGTGCCCACCGATCACCTCAAGACCCAGTGGGCTATGGCAGGCGCAGCGGCCGGAATCGCCCTGGATCCGAAATTCAGGAATGCCATCGGGCACACCAGCTCGGAGTACGACGGTGTCGTCGTCACCTATGCGCAGGTTGCCAGCCACCCCACCCGGCACCGGGTGCGCACCGAGAGCCGACGCACCCTTGTCATCTTCGACGAAATCCATCACGGCGGGGACGCCAGAAGCTGGGGCGCGGCCATCCGCGAGGCATTCGGCGACGCGAAGCGGCGCCTCGCACTTACCGGAACGCCCTTTCGCAGCGACGACAGCCCTATCCCATTCGTCACCTACGAACCCGACGACAACGGTCTGATGCGCTCGAAGGCCGATCACAGCTACGGCTACACCGATGCACTGGCCGATGGCGTGGTCCGCCCGGTGGTGTTCCTCGCCTACTCCGGGGAAGCCCGCTGGAGCGACAGCGCAGGCGCGGAATACACCGCCCGGATCGGTGAGCCACTATCAGCAGAACGCACCGCCCGGGCCTGGCGCACCGTGCTGGACCCCGCCGGCGAGTGGATGCCGACGGTCATTGCTGCCGCCGACACACGGCTGAGTCAACTGCGCAACGCAATGCCCGACGCGGGAGGCATGATCATCGCTTCCGATCAGGATGCAGCGCGCGCCTACGCCAAACTGCTAACCACCATCACCGGCGAGGCCCCCACGGTGGTGTTGTCCGACGATCCCGGCTCGTCGGACCGCATAACCGAGTTCTCACGGGGTACCAGCCGGTGGTTAGTCGCAGTGCGGATGGTCTCCGAGGGTGTCGACGTACCGAGACTGGCGGTCGGGGTATATGCGACCAGCGCGTCAACCCCGTTGTTCTTCGCCCAGGCCATTGGCCGGTTCGTCCGCTCCCGGCGGCCTGGGGAGACCGCCAGTATTTTCCTGCCGTCAGTGCCGTCACTGCTGCAGTTGGCCAGTGAGCTCGAGGCGCAGCGCAACCACGTGCTGGGCAAGCCGCACCGTGACCAGATCGATGGCGCCGCGCCGGAACGGAGCACATCCGATCCGAGTGAATCGAAAGCCACGTTCACTGCGCTCGGCGCCGACGCCGAGCTCGATCAGGTGATCTTCGACGGCGCATCGTTCGGCACCGCCACCTCGGCCGGCACCAATGAAGAGGCTGACTATCTGGGCATACCGGGACTGCTGGATGCCAACCAGATGCGCGACCTGCTGCGGCGCCGCCAAGAAGACCAGCTTGCCAGCCGCAGCGTCGCGGCCCCCAGCACCGCCGCTGCACATTTACCTGTGACCCGCCACGGCCAACTCCAGGTGCTTCGCCGTGAACTGAACGCGCTGGTGTCAGCCACCCATCACCGAACCGGTAAGCCACACGGCTGGATTCACAACGAGCTACGCCGGATCTGCGGAGGGCCACCAGTGGCCGCGGCCACCAGCGAACAGCTTCGGGCACGCATCCAAGCGGTGAAACAGCTTCGGTAAGCCGGCCGAAGGCAATTAGACGAAGCCAAGCCGTGTCGCATCGGATGGAGTAGCCAGTACCCGGCTTAGCCTTGTGCACAAGGGGGAATCACAAGCATGTATGCGTGGTGCATTGATCAGGACCACATCAGCGCAACGGCGGACCTAGACAGCTGTGTCGGGGTGTCGGGCCCGCGCGATGCACGGCTAGACAGCGAGGGACGGCCCACCGGGTACCCCCATAGTCACCAGTTCCGAATGTACGACGATGACGGCGAACTGTACGTGACAGGCACGGTGTTCTGGGACGGAAGCGCTGATCCCGACGAGAACGTGCTCTTTGGCCCGCTGCGCGACTATGGAGCACCGGGCATGGGCTGCACCCGGATTACCTACACCGGGCGCCCCGAATGGGAAATCGGATGACTTCGGCGCGCCACAACCAGCACCCGCCGGCGCTGATGGATCTGGACGTCCACGTCGCGGCAACCAGCGGCACAGCAACTGAACTGGCGAAGCAGTGATGGAACAACTGACCTACATATCTGCAGAAGAACTGGGCAAGTATGTGCGAAGCAGAATTGCCACAACCCTCAGCTGTATTAGTGGATTACCCCACAGCCCAGACGATTTCGACATCGGTGGAATCATCGAAAAGTTGGAGAGGAATTACCCGGTTACTGGTGCGCAACCGGTGGCACGAGGCAGCTCCATCGCGGAGTACATCACCGCCATCGTCCCGGATGCGTATTTCGACTGGGCGGTCGAACGGTCCTCGTGGCCATCTCGCACGCGATGCCGGCGCCAACCCGATTGACCGATACCCGACGACACCAGGGCGACAGCACGACCGCACACCAGGGAGACAACACACGTGACCGCCAACAGCAGCCTGTTCATCTCGGCACCGGGCAGGACAGCACGACGCCTCGCGGAGGAAATCCTCGAAACTCTCGGGGTGTCACACGGCTTAATCGCCCACGCCGAATACCGCACTGCAGCAACGGAGTCGCGAGAGTTCCAGATTCCACACGGCACTGACTATCACGGGTACAGGGAAGGCCAAGGGTTGCCGGTGTGGTTACGGGTGGGCGTTCTTGACGAGAACTACCGTGCCCAAGTCCTGGCCGACTACGAGGGGTACCCGCAGATCCGCGAGGCGATGTTCGGAGCGACACACCTGGCCCGCATGGTGCACAGCTTCGATAACGCAACCGAGCGCAAGGTCAAAAGCGCTGTCGCCACCCTGGTGCAGCGCTATCCGCTGCGATGGATGGGCGACATTGCGGATGCTGAGGATGGGTGAGGCCGGCGTCGCTGTCGGTCACGTGAATCACAGGCCCGGCGACAGGTTTCACGAGATTGGCCCCCATGGTCGACTGGTCGGCGGCCGAATCACGCTCTCGTACTGCATGGTATGGCGCTGATGGGAGGCAGGTCGTGCGTCCTGCCAGGCTGCCAAGAGTCCGTGGACATCGCTGGGGCGGCATGCGAGAAGTGCATCGCAGATTTCGGTGACTTTCTGCGCGCTGGTGAAGGCAGTGGCCTCACTGAGGAACAGATCGCTGAACGCGACCGCGAAGTCCTTGCCACCTACGCCAGCCAACACACCCTGGCCCCGCGGCCGGCGCAGCCGGAACCGGAACGTCGACGCAACCAGAAGTGCTGGCTCTGCGAGAAGCGCCGCACATGCTCCCAGACCCCCGCGGGCTGGGAGTGCGATGACTGCATCGCCGTGAGGTAGGGGCATGCACGTCTGAACCATGTACGGCCCTACCACGTCTCCACTGGGTTGCCTAGCCGGCTGCTGCGGTGGTGGATGTCGTACTGCTCACCGCCCCCCGCCGAGAAATTCAGGTGCGACACGCACTGCCTCAGCAACTGCTCGACTGCGCACCACCAGAATTCAAGCCGAATAGACATCCGGTGCGGGCGACGAACCGCAGCCATCACGGGGGGCGCCATGGCAAGGCGAACGCGCAATCGCACGGGAACCTACCCGAGCCCGACTGTCGCGGACTTCGGCAGCGATCAAGAAATCCTAGTGTCGTACTTAGACGACGGGCCCGATGACTTCGGCCGCCGCAGATTCTTCGCGTTCTGGATCGCGGACAACGTCGGGCCCCACCTGAATGAACACGGCGTGCGGGCCCAAGTGTTCTACACCAACATCACCCAATTCATAGAACGCGAACGCCGTCAAGGTAAGTCAGTGCGCACCTTTGACGAAGGCGGTCGCCGCCAAACATAAGAACAGCGGCTGTGCGCAACGCAGTGCGCAACCGAGCAACAGTAGTGATTCACAACCGGGGGGTAAGAGCAATGACGGACACGGTTATCGAGCTCGACATCAACGAGCTGAACCCGCTGCAACGCAAGCAAAACAAGGAGTTGATGATCGCATTCATCAACCACGACATCGTGAACCGTGCACACCTGGACGTCAGAGACTCGATCGTTCTGTACAACCAGGACCGCACCTTCACCTTTGCCACGGATGCAATGCCCAGCGCCGACCAACTCAAAGGCCTGTTCAACAGCACGAACGTTCGGTTCTGGTCGAAGGGATGCTGATGGCTGATGCCGTGGAACGCGAGATCCATCTGATCCCCCACCACGTCTTAGCCGCCGCACTGCCGCACCTGCGGCCCTTTGACGCGCACCAGGAGGTGCGCCGCGCCTTCTCGACATGGGCGGCAGGCTCTGGCCAGAGGTTCCCAACCTGGCAGGACGCATGGAACAGTTGGACACGGGCGTTGCCAGGTCGCCCCGGCGAAGTCCGCCTCAGGATCACCTGCCGCGATTGCAAGGGGCGGCTGTACTCCACGCGCCGGGGAGTGTTTGGCCCATGCATGACCTGCATGGGCCGGCGCACAACGACCGTCCACACCATGGCGCTGTGGGTACAAGCCCCCGAACCCTCCGGCGGGTCCGGGCCCCACGATCCAACGCGGTAGATCCCTTCGGCCGCCTCGGCACGGCGCTGTCCGCGTGGCTGTCAGACGGAAACGACTCGAACGGATGAGCGATGCGCGGTCTGTGAATTTTGCCAAGCGGCGCGCGGCGCGGAACAGGTGCGACCCTCCCGTGCCCGTGGCCGCGGCCAATAGTTTGCGCCGGTCCGCGTCCTGAGGCGCCGCGCGCGCGATCCGCGCAGCGCGCCGCGCCGAACGACTGAATGGCAGGGGCCTGCCGGCGGCGCCTGCATCTACCCGCCCAGCCGCGCCAAGGCGCGAATGCACGACCCTTGAACACTTGCTGGCACAGCTGGGCGCAGGGAGACGGATGGCTGAGGCGTCTGAAAGAACGCGGCTGCGAGAAGTGTCGCCCCGGCACCCGACGCTACGACGCACGCACAATGGAGCCATGACTCACGCCATGGCCGCCCAGCACCGTAGTGTGTCTTCGATGCACCCCTGGGACCCCGTATCGGCAGTCGAGAGTCGCCTGCCCGACCGCGTGACACCCGACTGGGTAGCGGAACTACTGACGCGCTCACCGGACGCACTGACAACGGTGCTGCGTGCCCACCTCGTGCCGGCGAAAAAGAAGGACGGCCGCTACACCGCGCAGTTCCGGGCGCTATGGCGCTCGATCGCATTCCTTGACCGTCGGATGCGGTCACGATTGCTTGCGATCCTGCAGAACTGGCTCGACGACGCCGGCGCTGCGCTGGATAGAGATGATCTGGACGCACACGAACGTCGAACAATTGAGTTCTTCGTCCGTGATGTCGAAGGTGCGGTAAACCGAGTTCACCGCGAGATCAACGAGCCCATGTCGTGGGCCGGCAACGAGTTCGCCAACTATCCCCTCGCTGTGCGCGGTGTCATCGAGACGCTCGTGATCGGAATCGACGAGCTCGACCAAGGCGGCCTGACTCAGGCGCAGCTTGTCGGGCTGTTGGCCGCCCTCGGGCTAGATCCGGGCGCGATCGCTGACCACCGTGATACGGAGATCCCTGAGCAATCCCGCCAACGCGTGATCGACGCCGCCAAACAAGGGCGCCGGCCAGACTTCAAACGCTGACCGGAAGCGCGCCGTGCGGGCACACCGGTAGCACACACGCGGGCACGCAAATCGCCGCCTCCGGAGCTTGTCGGTACCTCGACATACGATCCCGGCAGCCCCGCCACCAACGGGGGGAAGAAGATCTAGGGGGAGAGCATGCAGATCGAAGTGATCCAGACCGCTGAGGGCGTCTTCTACGAGGCGGACGGCCAACGCACCGCGGTGCCATGCCAATGGTTCGCGCTATGCGATAACGCAGCCACCACCACAGAAGCTCATCCAGTCCTGGGCGATGTGCCCATTTGCGGCCGCTGCCGCGACAAGATCCACAACCTCGCAATCTAGCCTGCGAATCACGGAAGGTAGACCAGCATGAGCAGACTGGCAGATGCAGTACAGAATCTCGCCGACGAGATCGAGAACGCCGAGCGGGCCCTCGACGGTGACAGCAACGACGCCGAACACGACGCCTTGTACACCCTCACCGAGGCCGCTCGCGGTGTCATCGAGAACTGGGACACCGCGTAGGGGTCATGCATCCAAAAGCAATGTGGTTGGTCGCCTATGGCGACACCGGCCCTCCAGCACAATCAGCCGTGGCGGGGCGTCGACTGTCGCGAGACCGTTCGATCGACCCGTGAGCGGAGACCACATGGAACTGATGGGTTGGGCATAGTCCAAAGAGGGGGGAATGCAATGAAGTACATAGCCGAGGTGACTGAGATACAACACGTGCTGCGCACCTACGTCATCGACGCCAACTCGCCGGAGGAAGCCGAACACAAAGCTGTGATCGGCGACACCTCCGAGGAATGGGATGCACCGACATGCCCTAGCGTCGCGGGGCGTGAAGTTCACCAGGTCAAGCCCAGCCAATGACTACTAGATCGAAAACGGCATGAATAACTGGCCGCGGCATATGATCCCAAAGCATAAGGTGGACCGCTATTTTGGCAAGTGTCCGGTTCGGGGATGCAAGCACCGGCAGGTGATCGATGGCGATCCCTACGTTGGTGAGACGCTGATCTTCTATGCGGGCCATAATGGCAAGGCCTTGCGGGACTTGGGTATTTGGTGCTCCGTGCACGACAGTCCGTTGAAGTTCACGCAATTAGAAGCACGAACCATCGTCGAGCGCGAATGTAATGGCGTGTGCATGGCGGCTGTCGGGCCGTCGTGCGACTGCTCCTGTGGTGGTGAGAACCATGGCAAGAACCACGTAGCGTGAATGCAGATCAACCGGAGTGGCACCCAAGATGGCCGACGCGTGCTTATGAACAGAACGACCGTCCCGAATACACGGGCCGATTCTACGAACTGTCGATTGTGGGTCAGAAGGCATTGCAGATGCAGCGCCGCCAGCTCACGTAAGCGCATGGTGTGAAGCATATTACGAAGGGTCCATGATACGGCCGGGGAGCTGCTGAAGGCTCTGTCGGTCCCGTGAAAGGCGCAGCACGTGAGCGGATCTAGTTGAACTGGGGGATGATGAGAACTGTTACGACGGCGGTCTATCTGAACGAAAGCCGCGATCACTTCTTTGGCTACCAGGCCGGACACCAACTGACGAGGGTGTCGACGTTCGAGCAAGACACCGATCTGGTCGCGCGAACAATCAACGGCGTACCGGTGCAGGCGCTAGAGGCCGTGTTTCGGGAGTTGAATGACGAACCAACCGAGTCTTGGGCGGTCGAGTATCGGCGCAACCGCAACCGGAGTCTCAGCGTCGGTGACGTGGTGGCGATCGGGGAGGTTGCCTACGCGGTAGCCAGCATCGGTTGGGACCGTGTATCGCTGACAAACGGGCAAATCGCGTTCCGCTAGCCACACCTGGCGCCGCCCATGGCCACGCGCCGGACCGTAGCCCGCGGGCCGAACCTCGACTCCGCCGATTTCGGGCGGATGGTCGGCTCGGGGCGTTGAGAGGCGGCGAGAGCGCCGAGACGGAATGCGACTGCCCGCCGGGTGCGAGGCCAGGTTATCGAGGATATGATAGTCATTGTTATTAGCATGGTAGTTGCTACTATGGTCGTGTGAAGTTGTCGGAGTATGCGGCGCGGAACGGGATCAAGTATCGTGCGGCCTGGAACCGGTATAAGGCGGGCAAGATCGAGGGTGCGTATCTCGACGGCTCGGGGCATGTGGTGGTGCCCGACCCGCAGCATGCTCTGGTCGGGAAGGCTGCTGTGTACGCCCGTGTGTCCACCCATAAGCAGCGCGGTGATCTGGATCGTCAGGCGCAGCGGATGACCCAGTTCGCGAACGCGGCGGGGTTGTCGGTGGTGGCTGTTATCAAAGAAGTTGCGTCAGGGGTGGACGACACCCGCCCGAAGCTGACGGCCTTGTTGAAGGAGGACTCGTGGGGCACGTTGGTTGTCGAGCACAAGGATCGGCTGTCGCGCGTCGGGTTCGGCTGGTTCGAGGTGCTACTCGGTCTGCAGGGCCGCCGGATCGTGGTTGCCGACGCCGCAACCGAACACAAGGCCGATCTGCTCGACGACTTCGTGTCGATCATTTACAGCTTCGCTGCCCGCCTGTACGGGCTGCGCTCGGCCCGCCGTCGGACTGATGCCGTGATCGCGGCGCTGGATATCGACCCGAAACTCGTGGCGGGGCTGGTGTGAGGCGATGATCGCCGCGCATCGCCACACGGTGGCCGCTAACCCCGGCAAGGTGGCCGTGTTGCGGGCATTGTTTCCGCAGTTCCGGTCCGCGATGGGGCATTTGGCGTCGTTGTCGCGACGTGAGCTACTCGCCGGCGAGCAATTGGTGCATTGGCGGCAGATGCCCAACGATCAGGTCGGGTTCGCGACCGCGTTGTCGGCGCGGCAGCTCAAGTCCGCGCAGAACATGGTCCATGCGAACCTGTCCGGTTGGCTGGTGCGTCTGGCCGATCGGGTTCGGGAGCTGGTCACCGGATCGCAGTTGAGTGAGCACGAGAAGACGGTGCTCTACCGGATCAACGCCCGCAAAGCCTGGTGGGTGCCGGCCCTGGAATTGCCGTGGATCATCGACGGGGACCGCCTGGTGCCTGTCGAACACGGCCGGGTCGCCACAACCGAAGGTGTGGCGTGGATTGCGGTGGCCCCGGAAACGTTGAAGCTAGGGCGGCGGCTGGCCAAACAGGCAAGTAGGCAGATCGGGTTCCCGAACCTGTCGCGGGGGAACACACTGACGCTGGACGGGATCGTGGCCACCACCGCGACGCCGCGCACCGCCACCCAGGGCGGGCGTGTGGGTTACTGGGTGAAGGTCGCGACACTGACCCGCGGGAAACCCGTACAGGTACCGCTGATCAGCAACCCGAGGTTCGACCGGGAAATCGAGATGGCGCTCGATCGCGGGGGCAAGCGGTGCGCGGCGATCCAGTTGCACCAAACCGAACACGGCGTCGCGATATCGCTGATCACCCAACAGCCCGACGCCGCGCCACGCCGAACCGGGTCGGTGGTCGGGATCGATTTCGGGTTTTCCTCGGCGTTGTTCGCCACCAGCGACGGCCAGCTACTCGGGCGTGCGATGCTGGCACGGCTGCGCGAACTCGACGTCGTGCTGGCAGCGCTGACCGCTGATCTGCAGCGCCGCGGTGTCACCCTGAAGTCCGATCCGGCCTACCGCAAACTCCACGCCCGGATCCGCGATTACGTCGCCAACGAGATCGGCCGGCTGCTCAACCGCCTCGCCCGCCGGCAATGTGCGGGAGCTGGTGGGCGAGCGGCTGGACTTCCGCGGCGGCGGGCTCTCGAAACGCATGAATCGCCTGTGCACCCGCACCGGCCGGGCTGTTCTCAAAGCCCGGCTGGCGCGGCTGACCGAGCGCCACGGCATCGCGATCACCACCGTGCCCGCACCGTACTCCAGCCAGCAATGCTCCGGCTGTGGCTACGTGCACAAGACCAACCGTAAAACCCAGGCACGGTTCGTGTGTGGGTTCTGCGGCAAGAAGCTTCACGAGGACGTGAACGCGTCCAGGACCGTGGCGTCGAGACGTTCTCGACCCCTACCGCACGGCACTGGGCCACGCTCGCGGGAGAACACCCGCCGACTGCTCGACAGCGACCACCACACACGGTGGAACCTGCCGACACAAGGCGCGGTCCACGGCATCACAGGTGCCCGTGGACGCAGCCCCACAAAGGCCGCGTGACCTAACACCATGAACAACCATGGAATTAGGAACTGTTAGGCCGGAGAATGCAAGGCCGACAACGCAATCCATACGCTGCCAATTAGGGCTGAGTACAACAAGGCGCACCGCAGCAAGCGCCGCAAGGCATGCAGCGGACGTAGGATTCGCCGGCGCAGCAGCCTGGTCGTTGAGATGATCAGGTGGCCGGCGGCACCGGAGGCGCCCGTGGCGGCCATGTAGTCGGCGTGCCCGGCTGCGAGGTCTAGCAGTGAGACCATGGGTCCTTACCTGGTAGATGAGTTGGATGTGGCGACGACTGTGCCTAGACGGGGGGGATGAAGCCGATGATGTTGTTGGCCATCCCCGTGCAGCGCCGCGGGATCTCTGAGACGCCCCAGGCCAACGTTGTCGCGGCGGGGATTGCTCCTATTGCTGTTGTGTGGTCTCGGACCCGTTGGACGTCGCTGGTGGCATCTTGTCGGGATGCGTATGGGCCGGTGACCAGGGCGGCCACACCGTACTCACTGGCGGCGTGAACGTAGAAATAGGGGCCGGGCGGTTTGCGGCGGCCGCCGAGCGCGATTGTGAACAGCAGTGCAGCGCCGATCGCGGTGAACACGGCACCGTACTGCATGATGATGGGCCCTATTCGCTGATCTGCGGCGCCGCTGTGTCGTAGATGGTGTCCGTAGAGCACGACAGCGCTGCCGAGCAGGAGTGACAATGCACCTGGCGCAGCTCCCTTGGGGAACATGACCGTCGTAGGGCGATGCCGGCGGCGATGTCTCGCGGTAGACGCGTCGTGGGGCGTGCCTGGCGGTGAACTCATCGGTAAATTTCCCTCCCCTGGGGGTCGGTTGCTGCCGGCCCTCAGGGCTTCAGTGTGATGTGCCCGTGTTGGCCGATCTTGCATCGACACGAATAGGGACGTTGTTTTTGCCGCCGCCAAAATCGGTGTTTGCGGGCGGCAGTCAGAGCCGGTGGTGATGGGCGTAATTGAGGGCCTAGCCGTTGCTGGGGGCCGGTAGCTGGAGCATCCCTTCAGCGGGATAAGAGCAGTGATAGCCGTGTCGTCCGAAGGGTATGTCGCCGCTGCCCGGCATCATCATGAGAGCTGGAGTGATCAGCGCTGCTTAACAAGGCAGAGGGGGATGAATGAGCGTCGCGGTTGGGCAATGCCGGGATGGACACTGGTACTCCATCATTCTGAGACACCCGCGGACCCATCGCTATGCGCGTTGGGACGCGGCCACTAAGGCCTTCGTCTGGCAAGGAACGTCCGAAGCGCACTACGAGGAGATCGATCAGGTCGCTGAGATCTTGGAAGTGGTATCGCCATCATCCCCAGACGCATGCATCGAATGTGGCGCGTCGGCGCACGGGCCAGAGTAACGCCAGGACGTGACCGGTCTAGACCGTCGGTGAGTGGTGCGGCTCGATTCGGGTGCTTGCACGCGACTGTGCTCTGACCTGCTAATTCCTGCAGCAGCACTGCCCGCCACAGAACAGACGCAGACGGTGCTGGCGAGAAAGTTGACGAACACGGCAGAGGTTCATCGGTGTCGTGGTTGTGCAGCGGCAGAATCGCAGACGGGGGGAAGTAATGCACACCACGACCGAGGCGGAACAGCTGGGTGAGCTGCTGGATCACCCGCGCCGGATAGGCGCCAACCGCGCATGGTGCTTTGACTGCGGCGAGTGGGCGCTGTCCAGAACCCGCTACGGCCGGTGTCCGCTGTAGGCACTCCAACGGGTGAAATTCCATGTAAGGCAAGGGGGATCGGATGGCGAGCCAGCTCCTACACGCTTCTGATGGGTCCGCGGGTTGCTCGGCGTCGCTGTGCGGGGCCCCGGCCGGCGGCGTCACTGACCTCCGCGAGGACATCGGCTGTGCGGACTGTCTGACCATTCTCGACACCTTGCTCGCAGAAGATAGCGTGAACGGGCCTGGCGGGTGCCATGGGTGAATAGCCTCAGCAATATGGACTGCCGAAAGGGGGTTCGCCTCGCCCACGGTCGTACCCGCCCCCATGAATGAATGAGGCAGCACTGAGGCGGTGTTGCAACTGACTAGGGCCGATAGTGCCGTAAATTTGACACTGCAGGTTCGAAGGGAGGGTATCAGTGAGGGCTATTGAACCGGTGGATTTACCGGAAGCGCAGATGTTGATCGGTGATTATTGGCCGAGCGGCGATGAAACGGCCTACGCCCGTGAAGCAGATAAGCACCGCACTAGCAGCGAGCAGGCGGATGGGGCTAGAGCGACGACGCACACCGCGGCCCTGCACACCACCTCGGAGTTCCGCGGTGCAGCTGGAACGGAATTAGCTGAACAGCTCACCGGCCATGGAGAGAAGCATCGCATTGACACGATGAGACACACCAATGTGAAGGACTGGATGCTGGAAGGGCAGAACAACCTAGTCCGCACAAAAAGCGCCATTAATCAGGCGGTCGTGGACTATCACGACGGTTACAGTCGGGTGTCGCGGCAGGCGGTTGACGAATCCTGGTCGCAGGACCAGCTACGGAAGGCTAAAGACAACCTAGTCTCTGAAACCCGAGAGCGGATTCGTCAGATCGACGCCACCTACCAGAGCCGCCATGCCGAGGTTCGACAGGGAGTCCAGGGTGGCTTCCCAGTACCGGAGCGACACGTCACCCCGCATTTTCCGGATAACCAAGAGATCGTGCCATATGCCTGCTACCTGGGGGCCGATAAGAACGCCGACCCGGCCAAGGTGTGCGGCCCGCTGCAGGCGACACACACCTGGTACGTCGATAACGGCCACTTTGTCGACATCAAGGGTTCGAAAGTCGAGCCCGGAGCGGATATCACGGTCAACGCGGGGCCGGGCGAGGTGATGCAAACAAACGTCGACCCGCTCGGAAGGGTAGCCGAGGTTAAGGTGTGGCTGACAAGCCCCCCAACCGCCCAGGATTTCACGCGATGGAACCAAAACGGTACCGTTGATGTAAACATCTGGTACCTGAACCCCGACGGATCAATCGGAGTGGACCGTCGCGGGCGCACCGGCAACATCGTCTATCAAGGAACCATAATGCCCGGTTACGACTGGGGGATGTGACGGCCCAGCTGCCCACCAGCGAGGGCGAGAAGCGCTACATACGGGACGGTTCAGATGTTCGTCTAGACCGCCGGCACGCGCGTCAAATGTTCAACGGTGTCTGATCGCGTCAGCCGAACTAACAGCCTGATACCAGGGTGGGTAGACCCTCCCTGCCCTCCCTAAGAGGGTACTTCCCGGGTCCGACAAGTCGAGATGGAGAGGTGGGAACAGCCCCGGCCGCCCGGACCATAAACGGCAGTGAGCCTGAAACATGTTGCCGCACACTGTTGTTGAACGGCCCGACGCTGATCAAAACGGTTGCGTCCCAACGCATTAGCAGAATCGAACAGCGCCGAAACCACCTGTGGCGCAGTCTGTCTGTGCCGCAAATCTGTCCGAAAAGATCCGCAAATCAAGGCGTGGGCACTCGGCGCATCAGCGCGATGGGTGAACGAGACGCGTTGTGGACGCCAGAACGCCGCGGCCACTTCTGCCAGCTCCCCTGGCGCAGGTGACCGGCACCCCCTACTGGCGGTGGTTCTGGAAACGCCCCAAGTCCGGGTGTCCGTGCAGGTCAATGACTGTTTTGAGTACTTGTCGGTGGGGTGCTGTAGGTTCTGTGGTGTCGGGCCAATAGCGCCCGATGAACGACAAAGAATCGTCCCGGTCGGTAGCCGGGACACGAGCCCGGGAAGGGGCATTTTGATGACTGATACCGCGACGTGCGTGACCGTGATGGAAGCTTGCGGTCGTGCTGGCGTGCCGCTGTTGTTGCGCTCGGGTCCAGGCATGGGCAAGTCGTCGTTGGTGCGGGCGCTTGCTGCAGCACATGATATTCCGGTCGAGATTGTCACCGGATCGCACAGCGATCCCACCGACTTTGTGGGTATGCCCTACATCGCGCCGGATGGCTCCGGCGTGCGGACAGAGCCGAAGGCATGGGCCAAGCGGCTGGTCTCTGCTGGCGCTGGCATTCTGCTGCTCGAGGAACTGACGACCGTGCCGGAGAGCACTCAGGGCGCGATGCTGGCCGTTGCGCTGGACAAGATGGTGGGTGAGGACCTGCAGCTGCCCGCCGACGTGTGGGTGTTCGCCGCGGCCAATCCGCCCGAACTGTCGGCGGGCGGATTCGACCTGGCTCCGCCGATGGCCAATCGCTTCTGCCACGTTGACTACGCACCTACGGTCGAAGAGTGGGTGGACGGGATGCTCACCGGTTGGAAAGCGATCCCTGTCTCTCGCGCCGTCGTGCCCACCGAGACCCATGTCTCGGCCGTGATCGCCGCGGTCACCGCATTCGTCACGTCACGGCCCGCCCTGCTGCGCAAGCGCCCTGATGCCGCAGCAGAGTTGGGCGGTGCGTGGCCGTCCGATCGTTCCTGGGACATGCTGACCCGCGTTTTAGCTCGGCTGCGCACCGACGATATCGCCGCGGTTCAGGCGGCGGTGTTTGGTCTGGTAGGTATTCCGGCGGGCCGTGAGTTCCTGGCGTGGATGAACGCACGCGACCTTCCCGACCCGTCCGCGGTGATCGCCGCCCCCAGCATCGTGGCGTGGGCCGACGAGCGGCCCGACCGGCTCTGGGCGATCCTCAACGGCGTGGCGACACTCGCCGCGCAGTCGGGAACCAAAGACATGTGGCGGCGAGCCTGGGGGCCGTTGGCGGCGTGCGCCAAGGCCAGTCGCCCCGATGTGGCAGCCGCTGCGGCCCGCGCGCTGGCAAAGACGCGCCCACAGGGGGAGGGAGCGCGCCCGCCCGCTGCGGCGCGGGAATTCATTCCGATGCTGGCGGCGGCCGGTCTGTGGATCGACGAGAAGGGAGAGGCGGCATGAGCGCGGTCACGACAGTGCGTGAGTTGAGCGCCGCCGAGCTTGAGGCCTACCACCTCGCCAACCTGGTGGCATTCGACCAGATGCCATATTTCGCCGATGCACTGTTCTCTGTCGTCCCGGTAGCCGCGCCAGGGCTGGAAACGTTTGCGGTGGACCGGTTCTGGCGGGTGTACATGGACCCTGCGGTGCTGGTGGGTGACCAGGCGTGGGGGCCGCAAGCCGCGGGCACGGTTTTGTTGCACGAGGTGGGGCATCTGTTGCGCGTCCATGCGGAGCGATCCGAGGCGCTGCCGCAGCCGATCTCACATCTGGCATGGAATTACGCGGGGGATGCCGAGATTAACGACGATCTGCTGGCAGCCGGGGGGGTATTCCCCGGCGAGCCGGTGATGCCGCAGGTGCTTGGCTGCGAACCGGGAGGGATCGCCGAGGATTACTATGCTGCGCTGGTCGGCGAACAGGACAGCGCCGACCCCGACAGCAGTAGTGGCGGCGGTGCCAACGGACAAGGTGGGCCGGGTTCTGCGGCCGAGGTATTCGATGACGACGGTGTCGGGTGCGGATCGGGGTCGGGATGCGAACCGATCCCCGGCGAATTGGGGGCTGCCGATCTGGTCGGTGGTCGTACCGGTGTCGGTCCTGCCACCGCAGACATGGTGCGGCAGCGGGTCGCCGAGGCTGTTGAGGCAGCAACCGGGAGCGGGCGCGGTACGGTCCCGGCCGGGATACGCCGCTGGGCCGCATCAGTGCTCGCGCCTCCGGTGGTGCCGTGGCAGCGAATGCTGCGCGTGCCGATTCGCTTCGCGGTGGCCGAGGCAGCGGGACGTACCGACTACAATCTGGCGCGCCCGTCGCGGCGGTCGCGGGATGTGCTGTTTCCCGGGTTGCGGGGGCCAAAGGTGAACGTCGCTGCGGTCATTGACACGTCAGCGTCGATGAGTGAGGCCGATCTTGCGGCGGCGCTCTCGGAGGTCCAGGCGGTACTTCGGACTTCGGGGGTGGCGCGTGAACGGGTGACGATCCTGACCGTGGATGCCGCTGCCGCCGAACCGCAGCGGGTGTCCCGCGTTGAGGACATTGCGTTGATCGGCGGGGGTGGCACTGATATGCGGGTCGGGATCGCCGCCGCCGAGGCTCTACGCCCGACGCCGCACGTGACGATCATTTTCAGTGACGGCGACACGCCGCTCCCGACAGCTCCAGGTCGGTCGCGGCTGATCCTCGTGGTGATCGGCAACCCCGCTGCCGCGGACCGGGCGCCGGAGTTCGTGACTACCGTCACCATCCCGACCGGAGTCGGCAGCCGGCCGGCCTGAATCGTGGGGGGGGGGGGGGGGGGGCTCCCGGCGTACGCGCCGGGGGCCAGCTTGGCGCGGCCCCAACTTGTCGGTGGTAGCCGATAGGGTCACGGTGTGCCCCGGCGGCGGGCGCAAACACCTAGAGCCCGGTCGGTAGCCGGGACACGAGCCCGGGAAGGGGCGCCACCACGATGGCATCGACACCAGCACCGGATGACCGGCTGATGGCCTACGCGCAACGAATCCTGGCCGGCACGGGCCTCATCACCGCCGATGTGACCGGCGAGGAGCCAACCCCGGTCGGATCTGCGGCCGAGGCACTGCAACACGGGTGGGACATGGCGCGCCGCGCGGAGAAGGTGAACCGATGACCGTCGAGTTCTACGACCTCGCCCAGCGGCTCTACGCCGCCCATGCCGGGCACCCGGTGCTGCGCGTAGCGCAGCCATTGTTCACGGCGGCCCCTGATGCGGTGTTTGTTGAGGCCCATCGGACAGGTGACCAAGTGCGCGCCACGGTGGCAGGGGCCAATCGCGTTCCTGTGACGGCGGTAGGCGACGCGGCGGTGATGGCGCTGTTGCACGCCGCTGGCGCACGATTCGACAACGGTGACCTGTGCCAGCTTGTCATCGCCGAGGCGTCGGTGATGGCAGCGCTGGTGAGTGCGGCGCGGGTAACTCGCAACGACGCGGATCGCGCGGTTGCCGAAGCGTCGGCAGTGATCGGGTGGTGGCAGGACCGGACCGGCTACCCCGGCACCGGCGCGGTGATCGACCTGCTTGCCCACTCGCGCCAGCGATTCGTCACAGGCGCAGAACCGACCGCCGAGCGCGCCGTGGCGCACTGGCGGCGGGCGTTCGGGGTAGCCGATGGCGTTGAGGGGCTGGCCGCGTGGGCTGGACTGCTGAGTCGGGGCGAGCCGATTGCAAGCCTGGAGGCTATTGCCGAAGACGACCGATACACTTATCTGCAAGCCGGTAAGCGGTTCGCAGAGGGAAACGACTGGACTGCACCGGATTCAGCCCCGGTCGCGGCGATCGGGCTGCGGCGGCGCTGCAATGCCGCCGATCTGTGGGAATCTGTTCTGCTCGAGGATCGGCTGTGGCGGCATCGTGCAGTGCATACCGGGCACGTGGCCGGCGGGGTTGTCACTGCTGGCAAGGGAACGAAGTTCACGCTGGCGTGTGCGCGCATGGATACGCGCCTGCGGGAAGGGACGCAGGTGCGGGGGTGGCTCAATGGTGTGGATAGCTTTGAGCGGGCATGGCCGTTCAGTGGCGAGGTTGCCGCCACCGAGGCTGTTGATGGGGTGCTGTACCTGACGGTGGCCGGTGTGCGCGTGGACTCGCAACCGTCTCCCGGTGAGTGGGTCTCGCTGATGCCTGCCGCCCCGAACAGTCAGCGGGTCCGGTCAGGGTTGTTCACCTATCGGCGGTTGCTGACCGGTAGCGATTCGTGGATTGCGGCGGGCAAAACGCCCGGTGTGAGCCGCCGCGAGGTGCCGTTCGACGTGCTGATCGCGACCGCCGACACCGAGTAGCCAGCGGGGTTGGCGATCGTCTCGGCGGGCTTGTCGGTGGGGTGCGCTACGTTCGGAGTATGAGGGGTACGCCAAGCCCCTGATCGCAGTTATAGGTCCCGGTCGGTAGCCGGGACACGAGCCCGGGAAGGGGCGACGATTCGATGCGAATCATCAAGCCACGCACCACTGTCAACGATCCCGCCAATCCACAGGCTGCGGCGCCGGCCATCGAGTCGCAGACGGCCCGGCCGCCGTCGGTGCAGCGCCGATATCCCGGCCAGGATCTGCTGGCCGACCCGGTTACCGCCGAGGTCGTATTGGCAGCCTGGGAAGGCGACCCGGCCGTGGTCGTCCCGTCACCGCCCGGTAGCGGCAAGACCCGCCTCACCGTGCACCTGTCGTCGCTGCTGGCCGACCGCGCGGGTCTGCGGGTCGGCATCGCCGCCCAGACCCGCGCCCAGGCCGTCGATATCGCCCGACGCCTGGCCGCCATCTGTGACCGCAAACTGATCGGCGTGTTGTGGAAAACCAGCGGTGTGCGCCCCGACGTGGGCGATTGCCCGATCATCGGCAACAAGTACCAAATCTGGCCCTCCGAGGGCGGTGCTGTCAGAGTCGCCACCACTGCGAAATGGCTTGTCTCTGAACCTGATCGGCTGGGTGCAGACCTGCTCATTGTGGATGAGGCCTACCAGGCGACCTACGCGGACCTATGCGCGTTGGGGGCGATGGCGCGGCAACTGGTCTGCGTCGGGGACCCTGGGCAGATCGCACCGGTGGTCACCGGCAATACCTCGCGATGGGCGGATTCCCCGACCGGCCCGCACCTGCCCAGCCCGCAAGCGCTGGCCGCTGCGCATCGCAAGGCGGTATCCACCATTGCGCTGCGCTACACCTGGCGGCTCGGCCCAGCGACAACCGAGCTGGTGCAATCGGCGTTCTACCCCGACCTGCCGTTTACATCGAAGCGCCCCGACGAGCATGTGAGCCAGTACGGCGTGGTCCTGCCCGAGCTTGCCCACCGGCGGATCACGGCCACAGACGGTCCCACGTCGGGATCGGTCATCGATGCGGCCGCCAGCCGGATCGCCGAGCTGCTTGACGGGGCCACCCTCACGACGGCTGCGGGAACTCGGCCGCTTGTCGAGTCAGATATCGCCGTAGTGGTGCCCCACGTGGCCCAGGCCGCCGCAATCCGCGCCACGCTAGGCCAATACCCCGATGTGCTTGTCGGGACCGCAAACGCGTTGCAGGGCCTCGAGCGGTCCGCCGCCATCGCAGTGCATCCGATGGTCGGCAAACGGATCCCCGAACTGTTCGCGGTGGATGGCAGCAGATTGTGCGTGATGCTGTCTCGCCACCGAACCCACCTGACCGTGCTGGTGGACGACCAGACCGAGAAGGTTCTGCACCATCACGGCGGCGATGAGGGGGTCGCCGCCGCGGCCACCGTACTTGGCAGCATCTTGAACACTGCCGCCCTGTGAATGTCGGTGGGCGGCGGTAATATCCGTCGTGTCGAACAGACAGACTGCGCGCGACAGCGCAGCTCCACAAAATGCCCTGGTCGGTAGCCGGGGCGCGAGCCCGGGAAGGGGCAACGATAAATGATGATTCATCTCGACGCCGATGAGGCGATGTTCATTGAACAGTTGACGCTTGACGAGGCGCGCACCGTCCTCGAGCGTGAGCAAGCCGTCCTGGCGGCCGTGCCCAGCGCGTCCCACTCACGAGTGCTGCAATTGATCGGGGAGCTCGAGGACCAGATCGAATGGCTGGAAGCCGCGCAGGCGGCGCAGGCCGCACGCGATGCCGCCGATGAGCACGCGGAGACCCTCCTCGCGGAGATGGTGCTGTTGGCCCACTGCGACACCGACACGATTAACGGTGCAGCATGAGCGTGCACGAGAGCGACCCCGTTGGTAGCGAGTTTGACGGGTATGCTGTGGCGACCCCATCGGGTGAATGGCGTTATGCACTCGATGATTATGGTGTGATCTATCGTCGTGAGGGCTGGCCGTTCGGCCGGGAGCCGAGCTTGGTGACAGCGAGCTATGCGGCCAAGTACCGATCCGGCCGGGACCGAAACCTGTTGCCGACGAGTGTCCGCGTGTCACCCGACACCGCCTACCAGTCATGGCGTAACGAGTACGTGCTGCTGTACCCCGGCAGGTTGCATGAATACGGCACCACTGACGGGGCTACGGAGTTCGCGCACGCCTATTTGGATTTGTGGGTGCGTAAGCAGGGCCTTGGCGGGATCGTTGTGCCTCGTGTCGAGGTCGAGTTGGATATGCAAAGCGGCGGCGTGCATGTGGCCGGCGATTGTCCTGAACAGTTGCGTGAGCAGGCTGCGGTGAAGGTGGGCCGGTTGTTGGTGTTTCTGCTTGATCATCGACAGAGGGCGCGCCGGCTCCGTGGCCGGCGTAGGCCGGTCACTGCGCATGATGTGTGGGCCAGGCAGCAGCTGCGGCGGGGTGGGTGAGAGGTTCGGGCCGCCGGTCGGTCGGCGGGTTGGTGTTCGGTGTGGGAGAGGGTGCGCGGCGACAGCTGCGCACCCCTCATACTATGAGCGGGGGCGGTTACGTCGGCCCGCCGCAACACGTAGGGCATAGATAGTATGAGGGGTA
>NZ_JCALCW010000019.1:0-108240 GCF_059812545.1 Mycobacterium sp. NGS50 | reverse complement strand
GAGGGCGTGTACCTCGACGCAATCTCGGCGCGAACCACCGGACGGTGCTGATGGTCCAGCGGACTAAACTGCCGCGACGTGTCCGAAACCGCCCCCGACCCCGAGCTGCTGACCGCGGCCGCCGTCGCCCTGCACCGGTACGCACCGGTACTGCGCGATCTCGGCGAGCTGTTCAGCGCGGCCGGTCACCAGCTGTACCTGGTCGGCGGGTCGGTGCGGGACGCGCTGCTGGGCCGGTTGAGCCCCGATCTGGATTTCACCACCGACGCCCACCCCGAGCAGGTGCAGCAGCTGCTGCGCAAGTGGGCCGACGCGCTGTGGGACACCGGCATCGAGTTCGGCACCATCGGCGTCGGCAAAAACGACCAGCGGCTGGAGATCACCACCTTCCGGGCCGACAGCTACGACCAGGTGTCGCGCAATCCGGAGGTCCGGTTCGGTGAGCGCCTCGACGACGACCTGGTGCGCCGCGACTTCACCGTGAACGCGATGGCGGTGCGGATCACCCCCACCGGTCTGGGCGACTTCCTGGATCCGCTGGATGGTCTGACGGCGCTGCGGGCCGGGGTGCTGGACACCCCGTCGGCGCCGGAGGTGTCGTTCGGCGACGACCCGCTGCGGATGCTGCGGGCCGCCCGCTTCGTCGCGCAGTTGGGGTTCACCGTCGCCCCGCGGGTGCGCACCGCCATCGAGGAGATGGCGCCGCAGCTGGCCCGCATCACCGCCGAACGGGTGGCCGCCGAAATGGACAAGCTGGTGCTGGGCGCCGACCCGGCGGCCGGCATCGACCTGATGGTGCAGACCGGCATGGGTGAGGTGGTGCTGCCCGAGATCGGCGGCATGCAGATGGCCATCGACGAACACCACCAGCACAAGGACGTCTACCAGCATTCGCTGACCGTGCTGCGCCAGGCGATCGCCCTTGAGGACACCGGCCCCGACCTGGTGTTGCGGTGGGCGGCGTTGCTGCACGACATCGGCAAACCCGACACCCGCCGCCACGAACCCAACGGCGGGGTGTCCTTCCACCACCATGAGGTGGTCGGCGCGAAGATGACCCGAAAACGGATGCGGGCGCTGAAGTACTCCAAGCAGATGGTCGACGACGTCTCGCAGCTGGTGTATCTGCATCTGCGGTTCCACGGCTACGGGGACGGGAAGTGGACCGACTCCGCGGTGCGCCGCTATGTCACCGACGCCGGCCCGCTGCTCGACCGGCTCAACAAGCTGGTCCGCGCGGATTGCACCACCCGCAACAAGCGCCGCGCGGCTCGGCTGCAGGCCAACTATGACCAGCTTGAGCAGCGGATCGCCGCGTTGGCGGCGAAGGAAGACCTGCAGCGGGTGCGCCCGGATCTGGACGGCAACGCGATCATGGAGTTGCTGGGTATTCCGGCCGGCCCGCAGGTCGGCGAGGCGTGGCGGTTCCTCAAGGAGCTGCGTCTGGATCGCGGGCCGCTGTCACCCGACGAGGCTACGGCCGAGCTGCTGTCCTGGTGGGAGTCGCGCGGGAACCGGTAGCGGCCGGGGGCCGTCTGACCCGGCATGGAGTACTGCTTGGGCGTCGGTGACGGCGCCGCGACGATAGGGGACGCCGCCCCCGACCTCGATCTCAACGGGGACGGCCGGCTGGACGCGATCAGTCTCGATTTCGACGGGGACGGCCTGCGCGACGACGCACTGGCCGACCTGGACGGTGACGGGATCGTCGACCACGCCGTGCTGGATCTGAACAACGACGGCCTTCCGGAGACCTACTTCACCGATGACGGGTCGGGGACCTGGGCGGTGACCGAGGGCATGCGCTGGTTCGGCCTCGACGGTGTCGAGCACGACGGCAGCGCCGTGGTGGACTTCGACGGGGACGGCGTGGCGAGCGATCGGCTGCTGGACAGCAACGGGGACGGGGTCGCCGATCGGGTGCTGCTGGGCGACGGTGCCGGCGGGTATCGCTCGGCCTATCTGGACACCGACGGTGATGGCAGTTGGGACCTCAAGCTCACCGATACCGACGGCGACGGAGCCGCCGACAGCGCGACGGCGCTCTGATGCCGAGTGTGCGGTTTCATACGCGACATGCCGCCGTTCGCGTACCAATTCGCACAGTCGGTGGCGCTAACGGCCCGCACCCGGTGGTCCCGCGAAAGCCTGCGCGATACCCAGCCACTGCCGGGCGTCGTCACCGGTCGCGGTCAGGTCCAGGCCCGCCAATGCCCGCCGCTGGGTGACCAGGAAACAGAAGTCCAGCGCCGAGCCGGTGACCCGCTGCGCGGCGTCCGCCGGGCCCCACGTCCAGACCTCGTCGTCGGGGCCGCGCAACTCGACGCGGAACTCCTCGGTGGGCGGGGTCAGGCGGTTCACCGCGTAGGCGTAGTCGCGGGTGCGCACCCCCAGGTGGGCGATGGAACGCAGTCGTGCGGTCGCCGGCCGCGTCACACCCAGGGCGTCGGCGACATCGGCGCCGTGCGCCCAGGTCTCCATCAGCCGTGCGGTGGCCATCGACGGTGCACTCATCGGCGGCCCGAACCAGGGCAGCTTGCGGCCCTCGGCGACCCCCAGCAGCGCGTCGTGCAGCCGGTGGCGGGTGCTGCGCCAGTCGGCGAGCAATTCGGCAGCCGGGGCCGCGGCCAGCTCGGCGGCCCCGGCGTCGACGAACCCGGTCGGGTCGGCGGCCGCCGCGGTGAGCTGCTCGGCGAAGCCGGCCTCGTCGGTGACCGAGATCAGTGCGACCCGGTCGGTCCACAGCAGGTGGGCGATCTGGTGGGCGATGCTCCAGCCGGGCGCCGGCGTCGGCGCGGCCCAGCGGTCCTCGGCAAGGGGTGCAACCAGGGCGTCGAGCTCGTCGCTCTCGGCGCGCAAGTCGGCGACGATCGGGTCAGCAGCGGCCATGGGTGCAGACTAACGCCCCCGTTGGCGCACCGAGGTCGACGTCGGCGCGGCGCGCACTCGCGATTGTCCGCGCTAGCGTCGATCTCGCGGCACCGAAGCGCGGCCGATCAGCGCGTGCGCGGCCAGCCCGGCGAGGTAGACCACCGCGCCGGTCAGCAGCAGCAACGGCGCGTGCCCGTCGGTGGGCATCACGGCGGCCGCCGCGCTGACCGACGCGATGAACGACATCCAGAACAGCGAATCCTGCACCGCGAACACGTGCCCGCGCAGCGCGTCGTCGACGTCGATCTGCATGGCCGTGTCGGCGCACAGCTTGACGGTCTGTCCCGCGAGCCCGAGCAGGAACCCGCACACCATCAACACCGGCAGGTACAGCGTGACCCCGGCGATCTGGACGACCGCCGCGGCGGCTAGGGCGCCGTTGGCGGTGGCGTAGCGGCCCCACCGCCGCACCGCCGCCGGGGTCACCACGTTGGCCAGGAACGATCCGGTTCCCGCGGCCGCGACGAACAGCGCCGCCGCACCCAGCCCCGCCACCCCTTCCGCGCCGACATGGCGGACCAGCACCAACACCAGCAGCGTGTTGATGCCGAACACCGTGCGGTGCGCGACCAGCCCGCTCAGGGTGGCTGCCACCGTCGGACGGTGGCGCACGGTGCGGATGCCGTGCAGCCAGCCGCTGGTCACCGCGTAGACCACCGATCCGTGGATGGCGCGTTTGGTGTCGTCGGGACCGAGCACCCGGGGCGCAAACCGCAGCGACTGCAGCAACGCGATCGCCACCGGGATCGCGACCAGGAAGATGATCGTGGCCGCGGCGTCGTCGTCGGCGCCGATCAGCCAGCGCGGCAGCAGCATGAAGTTGGCGCCCAGGAACGCCGCGGCCGCACCGGTGGCGACGGCCACCGAGTTCATCGTCACCACCTGCTCGGGCGGCACCACGTGCGGCAGCGCCGCCGACACCCCCGACGAGACGAACCGGGTCAGGCCGTTGGCGATCAGCGCGGCGCTGAGCACGGCCAGATCGCCGGCCCCGACGGCCAGCAGCGTGCCGATCACGATGACGACCGTCAGCCGGGCCAGGTTCGCCGCGATCAGCACCACCCGCCGGTCCCAGCGGTCCAGCAGCGCCCCGGCGAACGGGCCCAGCAACGAGTACGGCAGGAACAGCACCGCGAACGCGCCGGCGATCTCCCAGGGATCCGCGGCCCGGTCCGGGTTGAACAACAGGGCGCCCGCCAGGCCGGCCTGAAACAGTCCGTCGCCGAACTGGCTCGCCACCCGCAATTCCAGCAGCCGCCAATACGACGGCAGGCCGCGCGCCGCCCGCCACAGGCTGACGTGAGCACGCGGGTGAGCCACGGGACCTACTTCCGGATGCGGGGTGAGGCGGACGCGGGGCGCCCACCGAAATCAACAGTACAAATGTCGGACTGCGCTGTTCCTGTTCGCCACCGAGAGACGGTGCGGATGCCATGATGGGGAGATGGCCGCATCCGAGGACCCCGAGGACTATCTGGCACCCGTGGCCCACCGGGTGCGTGCGGGCACGCTGCTGCTGGCCAACACCGATCTGCTGGAGCCGACCTTCCGGCGCAGCGTGATCTACATCGTCGAGCACAACGACGGCGGCACTCTCGGTGTCGTGCTCAACCGGCCCAGCGACACCGCGGTCTACAACGTGTTGCCGCAGTGGGCCACCCTGGCGGGTAAGCCGAAAACGATGTTCGTCGGAGGGCCGGTGAAACGCGATGCGGCGCTGTGCCTGGCGGTGCTGCGGGTCGGCGCCGAACCGTACGACGTACCCGGTGTACGGGCGGTGGCGGGACGCACGGTGATGGTCGACCTGGATTCCGACCCCGAGGAGATCAGCCCGTTCGTGGAGGGGGTCCGGATCTTCGCCGGGTATTCCGGCTGGACGGTCGGCCAGCTGGACGGTGAGATCGAGCGGGACGACTGGATTGTCCTGTCGGCGTTGCCGTCCGATGTGCTGGCAGAGCCGGGCGTCGATCTGTGGGGCCGGGTGCTGCGACGGCAGCCGCTGCCGCTGTCGATGCTGGCGACGCACCCGATCGACGTCAGCCGCAACTAAGTCGGCTCGTTGGCCAGCCGGCTGGCGATCACCGCGCACACCACCAGCTGGATCTGGTGAAAGAGCATCAGCGGCAACATGATCAACCCGACGGTCGGCGGGGGGAACAGCACCAGCGCCATCGGCAGACCGGAGGCCAGGCTCTTCTTGGAGCCGCAGAACAGCAGCACGATCCGGTCGCCGCGATCGAACCCGGCCAGCTGTCCGACCGCGGTGGTGAAACCCAGCACTACGGCCAGCAGGGCGGCGCTGACCGCGGCGACGGCCAGCACCCGCCAGGCGTCGACGCTGCTCCAGATGTGCTCGGTCATCCCGATGGAGAAGGCGGCGTAGACCACCAGCAGGATCGAGCCGCGGTCCACGACTTTGGTCATCAGCGTGTGCCGGGCGATGAGCTCACCCAGCCACGGCCGCATCAGCTGCCCGACCGCGAACGGCAGCAGCAGCTGCAGCACGATGTCGCGGATCGCGGTGGCGTCCACCCGCGGCGCCCCGCTGGTGTGCATCAGCAGCAACACCAGCAGCGGGGTCAGCACCACGCCGACGATGTTGGACACCGAGGCGCTGACGATGGCGGCCGACACGTGCCCGCGCGCGATCGAGGTGAAGGCGATCGACGACTGCACCGTCGAGGGCACCAGACACAGGAACAGCAGGCCGTTGTAGAGGTCGATGGACAGCACCGACGGCACCAGGGTTCGGGCCGCGATCCCCAGGATCGGGAACACCACGAACGTCGTCGCCAGCACCAGCAGGTGCAGCCGCCATTGCCGCAGACCGTGCCAGGCCTGCTGGGGTGACAGCCGGGTGCCGTAGAGCCAGAACAGCACGGCGATCGCGATCTTGGTGACCACGGACAGAATCTCGGCGCCGGTACCGCGGGCCGGGAACGCGGTGGCCAACGCCACCACCGCGGCAAGGGCCAGCAGGAACGTGTCGACCGGGATGGCCGACAGCCGCCTCAGCACGGCGCGCTCAGCCGCAGGGCAGCGAGCACCCCGCGCAGCTCCCGCCGCAGGCGGGCTCGGTTTCGCGGCGCGCGATGTAGCGCGCGCCCTGCCAGGACGCGGCAGCGATGGTGCCCACCGCGCCGAGGACGCACACCACCACCACAACGGCGCCGCTGGGCGGATCGAGCAGCGCCACGGTCCCGGCCGCAGCCAGCATGAATGCCGCCGCCAACTGCGCCGGCGCCAGCGCACGCAACACGATGCCGGGGTCCCCCGAGCGGGGCCGGACCAGTGTCCGCAGCCCGAACAGCAGGGATGCGAGGGCCACGCAGAGGCACACCACACCCGTGATCAGCATGGATCCAGGATACGAGGCGTGTGCCGGTGGTCGTTGCCCGGCTCATCGCCGCAGCGCGAATCGGGAAGCTAACGGGCCGCTCCGGGTGCGGTGGCCTGCTGCGGTACGGCGGCGGGCGCGGGTGCCAGTGCCCGCCCGGGTGCGGTGCCCGGCCCGGGCGTCGACACCGGCCCGGGTGCGGGCGCGGCGGGCGCGGGGGCGGCGGGTGCAACGGGAGCGGGTGCGGTCCCCGGCGCACTGGCCGGCGCGGCCGCCTGCGCATGCCCGGGTGCGGCCACCCGGAAGCCGTTGATGATGGCATCGGTCGCGGGTGCGTTGCCGATGGAGCCGGCCGCGGCGGTGGTCACCGCCAGCGACACCAGATACCGCTCGGATCCTGACGTCGCGATGACGTAGCGCTGCGAGGTGTTGAGCAGCATTTCGTTCTGCCGGTAGGTGCCCTCGATGATCGACGACGGGAAGCCGTCGAAGGTCGCCAGGGAGGCGTTCGTGGCCCGCCACCCCTGTTGCAGCTGGTTGTCGACGAACCCGTGCGTGATCGCCTCGTTGGGATCGAAGTCACCGACCAGGCGGTACACCACAAGCTGCGCGTTGGGCGTGTACAGGGCACCCGAGCGCCGGTTGGCGATCACCGCGAACGCGTCGACCACGTTGGGGTCGGGTACCTGGGTCCAGCCGGCCGGTACCGGAAGGGTGATGTCCAGCGCGGTGAATCCCGCCGCCTGCTGCGGTTCGAGCCGGACGTTGTGGGCCGCGAAGTATTCGCGCAACGTGCCCGAGGTGGCCGGGACCAGCGTCGGCTGCACCGGTCCGGGCGGCAGGATCGCCGGGGCGGGCAGCCCGGGCGCGGTGTTCGGCGCCGGCGCCGCCGCGGGCACCGCAGGGGAGGGGACCGACGGAGCTACCGCCGACGGCCCGGCGCCGACTGCCTGAGGAGTGACATTGACCGGGGCCGGCAGCGGCGGGGCCGGGACCAGCGGATCCGCCGCGGCGATCCCGCCGGCACCGCAGCCCAGAATCGCGACCACGCCCGCGGCGAGGCCACCGATCAATCGCTGCCGGCTGCGAGCTGTGAGCGCCATGGCTGGTCCTTCCGAATTACCCCCGGTCCGGGCCGCGCTGCCCGACTCGAGGCGACTGTAAGCACGGCGGGGTGCAGGTCACCAGCACCGGAATGGAGCTGGAATCGAGCTGGAATGAAGCCCTGACCGCTCCGCAACGCTTCCGAGACCAACCGGGGCGGCCGGGCCGCGCAACCGCCCTCGTTACCCTGTGACGGTGAGTGAATCCCCGACCGGCGCCGGCGACGCGACCGCCGCGGACGCCCCCGCGCACCGTTACACCGCGGAGATGGCCGGGCGCATCGAAGCGACCTGGCAGGACAACTGGTTGCAGCGGGGCACGTTCAACGTGGCCAACCCGGTCGGCGATCTGGCACTGGCCGACGGCACCGACCTCTTGAAGGCGTCCGGCTCCAAGATGTTCGTCCAGGACATGTTCCCCTATCCGTCGGGCGACGGACTGCACGTCGGGCACCCGCTGGGCTATATCGCGACCGATGTCTACGCCCGCTACTTCCGGATGACCGGTCGCAACGTGCTGCACGCGCTGGGTTTCGACGCGTTCGGACTGCCCGCCGAGCAGTACGCCGTCCAGACCGGCACCCATCCGCGCACCCGCACCGAGGCCAACATCGTCAACTTCCGGCGTCAGCTGGGCCGACTCGGCCTGGGCCATGACAGCCGGCGCAGCTTCGCCACCACCGACGTCGAGTTCTACAAATGGACGCAGTGGATCTTCTTGAAGATCTACAACGCGTGGTTCGACGCCGCCGCCAACAAGGCGCGCCCGATCGCCGAGCTGATCGCCGAATTCGATTCCGGTGCGCGCACCCTCGATGACGGCCGGGACTGGGCACAGCTGTCCGCGGGTGAGCGCAGCGACGTGATCGACGCGCATCGGCTGGTCTACCGCGCCGACTCGATGGTGAACTGGTGCCCCGGACTGGGCACGGTGCTGGCCAACGAAGAAGTCACCGCCGACGGCCGCAGCGAGCGGGGCAACTTCCCGGTGTTCCGGAAGCGGTTGCGGCAATGGATGATGCGCATCACCGCCTACTCCGATCGACTGCTCAACGACCTCGAGCTGCTGGACTGGCCGGACAAGGTCAAGGCGATGCAGCGCAACTGGATCGGCCGATCCACCGGCGCAGCAGTGCTGTTCGGCACCGCCGGCGGCGACGTCGAAGTCTTCACCACCCGACCCGACACCTTGTTCGGCGCGACCTATCTGGTGCTGGCGCCCGAACATGAGCTGGTCGACGAACTGGCGGTCGAGACGTGGCCGGCCGACGTCGACCCGCGATGGACGAACTCCGCGGCCACCCCCCGCGAGGCGGTGGCCGCCTACCGTGCCGCCATTGCCGCCAAGTCCGACCTGGAGCGCCAGGAGAACAAGGCCAAGACGGGAGTCTTCCTCGGCAGCTACGCCACCAATCCGGTCAACGGTCAACCGGTGCCGGTCTTCATCGCCGACTACGTGTTGAGTGGTTACGGCACGGGGGCCATCATGGCGGTCCCCGGCCACGACCAGCGTGACTGGGAGTTCGCCCAGACGCTGGGCCTACCGATCGTGGAAGTCATTGCCGGCGGTGACATTACGGAATCGGCCTATGCCGGCGACGGCGTGCTGGTGAACTCCGGCTATCTCGACGGGCTGGAGGTGACGGCAGCCAAAAAGGCCGTCACCGAGAAGTTGACTGCCGATGGCCGCGGCTGGCAGCGCACCGAATTCAAGCTGCGGGACTGGCTTTTCGCTCGTCAGCGCTACTGGGGTGAGCCGTTCCCGATCGTCTACGACAGCGACGGGCGCGCCCACGCCCTGGATGAGTCGGCGTTACCGGTTGCGCTGCCCGACGTATCGGACTACGCCCCGGTCGCCTTCGACCCCGACGACGCCGGCAGCGAGCCGTCGCCGCCACTGGCCAAAGCCAGCGACTGGGTGCACGTCGAGCTGGACCTCGGCGACGGCCTGCAGTCCTACACCCGCGACACCAACACCATGCCGCAGTGGGCGGGCAGCTCCTGGTATGAGCTGCGCTACACCGATCCGCACAACTCAGAGCGACTGTGCGACAAGGAGAACGAGGCGTACTGGATGGGGCCGCGCCCCGACGAGCACGGCCCCGACGATCCGGGCGGCGTGGATATGTACGTCGGCGGTGCCGAGCACGCGGTGCTGCACCTGCTGTATTGCCGGTTCTGGCACAAGGTGCTCTACGACCTGGGTGAGGTCAGCTCCCGCGAGCCGTACCGCCGGCTGGTCAACCAGGGTTACATCCAGGCGTTCGCCTACACCGACTCCCGCGGTGCCTACGTGCCGGCCGCCGAGGTGGAGGAACGCGACGGCAAGTTCTACTACTCCGACTCAAGTGGCGAAGTCGAGGTTGCCCAGGAGTTCGGCAAAATCGGTAAGAGCCTGAAGAATTCGGTCTCACCCGACGAGATCTGCGACAGCTACGGCGCGGACACCCTACGGGTCTACGAGATGTCGATGGGCCCGCTGGAGATGTCGCGGCCGTGGGCAACCAAGGACGTCGTCGGCGCCTACCGGTTCTTGCAGCGGGTGTGGCGGGTGGTTGTGGACGAGAACACCGGGCAGACCCGGGTCGCCGGGCATGCCGCGGTCGACGACGACACGCTGCGGGTGCTGCACCGTACCATCGCGGGGGTGTCGGAAGACTATGCGGCGCTGCGGAACAACACCGCGGCCGCCAAGCTGATCGAATACACCAACCACCTCACCAAGGAGTACCGGGAGACGGTGCCGCGGTCCGCGGTCGAGCCGCTGGTGTTGATGCTGGCACCGCTGGCGCCGCACCTGGCCGAGGAGTTGTGGCATCGGCTGGGCCATGAGACCTCGCTGGCGCACGGCCCGTTCCCGGTCGCCGATCAGGCGTATCTGGTGAGCGACACCGTCGAATTCCCGGTTCAGGTCAACGGGAAGAAGCGCGGCGTCATCACGGTGGCCGCCGACGCGGACGCCGACGCCCTGGAGGCGGCGGCACTGGCGGATGAGAAGGTGCAGGCGTTCTTGGACGGCGCGGTCCCGAAGAAGGTGATCGTCGTCCCCGGCCGGCTGGTCAACCTGGTGGTCTAGGCGCCAGCTTTTACCGCGAGCAGACGCAAAAGTGCCCATTTTGACCGGAAATAGGGCACATTTGCGTCTGCTCGCCACACCTAGCGAGGCCGGATCACGACCTCGTGCAGATGGGCGTCGGGCGGTGCCGTCGCCACCTGGGCCACCACCGCCGCCACCGTCTCCGGCCGCAGAAAACGCTCGGGCCGGTACTCGCCACCTTCGTAGGCGACCAGATCACGCTGCATCGCGGTGTCGGTGCGACCCGGATACACGGTGGTCACCCGCAGCGACGGCTCGTCGTCGCGCAGCGAATCAGCAAACGCCCGCAGCGCGAACTTGCTGGCCGAGTAGGCGGCCATCCCCGGCGAAACCTTGCGTCCCGCACCGGAGTTGATGAACACCACCCGGCCCTCGCCGCTGCGTAGCGCCGGCAGCAACGCCAGCGTCAAGTCCACCGCGCCGAGCAGGTTGACTTCGAAGGTGGCCCGCCACTCCTCGACGTAGGATTCCGCGACACGGCCGGGCACGCAGACACCGGCGTTGTGCACCAGCACATCCAGCGAGTCGACGACCTCGGTGGTGGCGGCGATCATCTCGGGGTCGGTGAGATCGAGTTCCCAGGTGCTGGCTCCCAGCTGCATGGCAAGCTCGTCGAGCCGGGCCGAGGGTCGCCCGCCCAGCAGCAGGGTGTGCGTCGGGGCCAACGCAGTGGCGATAGCCGCGCCGATACCGCCGGCCGCGCCGGTGATCAATGCGGTGGGCATCGATGTCAGGACTGATGGTCGTCGGCCGAGGTGTCCTGGTCGCAGACCGTCTCAAAGGCGGCCAACCGCTCCAGCGGCGCCAACGCCTGCATCAGGATGTCCAGTTCGGGTTCGGACAACGCCGAGAGCATCGCCGCCAGGTGCGCGCGCCGGCTGGCCAGCGACTCACGGTGCACGGCCAACCCCTGCGGGGTGATGTCGACCAGCACCGCCCGCAGGTCGGACGGGTCACGGGTGCGGTTGACCAGGCCGATCTTCTCCAGGCGACGGATCGCGACGGTGGTGGTCGGGGTCCGCACCCGGGAGTGTGCGGCCAACTCGGTCATCCGGATCGGCCCACGGTCGATCAGGGTGACCAGGATCGACAGCTGGGCCAAGGTGAGCTCACCGGTGGTGGCCCCGTTGGGGTCACCACGACGAAGGATGGAGAACAGCATGGACAGGGCCCGGTGCAGCCCCTCCGCCAATGCCGTCACCTCGGGGGCGCTGGCTTTGCTCTCCGCCATAGTTTGCTAGTCTAACGTGCTTGCCGGTCCCGGCGAGGAAGGATCGGCCAGTCGGAGCGTCCTGGCTCGTCAGAGCACCTGGGACAGGAACTTTTGCAGCCGCTCGGTCTCCGCGGATTCGAAGATCTGCTCCGGGGGCCCGAATTCCACCACTTTGCCGTGATCCATGAACACCACGGAGTCCGACGTCGAACGGGCAAAACCCATTTCGTGGGTGACCACCACCATGGTCATACCTTCGGCCCCCAGATCGGCGATCAACGCCAGGATGCCCTTGACCAACTCGGGATCCAGCGCGGAGGTCGCCTCGTCGAACAGCATCACCTGGGGCTGCATCGCCAGCGCCCGGGCGATCGCCACACGTTGCTGCTGGCCACCCGAGAGCGCACCGGGCCGGGCCTCGGCCTTGTGTTTGAGACCGACCCGATCCAACAGCGTCAGCGCCACCGCGCGGGCGTCGTCCTCGGACAGCCCGCGCAGCCGCCGCGGCGCCAGCGCGACGTTGTCCAGCACGCTGCGATGCGGAAACAGGTTGAAATGCTGGAACACCATGCCGATGCGTTGGCGCAGCTGATCCGGGTCGTCGGTCAACACCGAACGACCACCCAGCAGCACGTCCCCGCTGTCGGGCTCGTGCAGCCGGTTCAGGGTCCGCAGCATGGTGGACTTGCCCGAACCGGACGGTCCGATCACCGCTGTCGTGGCGCCGGCGGGAACATCGATGTCCACCCCGCGCAGCACCTGGTTCTTCCCGAACGACAGGTGAATGTCCTTGCCCGTCAGCGAAACCGGCTCCCGAGTCTGCTCGTCGGCCATCACGTCATCTCCCCGGCGGCGGTAGCGGTCAGCAGGCCGGTGTCCTCGGCGTCCGCCGGCCGGCCCCGCCGCAGCCGGTCATCGACGACATTCACCAGGTAGGTCAGCGGAATCGTCAACGCCAGGTAGAGCACTCCCGCCGCAACCAGCGGGGACAGGCTTCCGGACTGGGCGTTGAAGTCGCGGCCGACCTGGAACAGTTCGCGCTGGCCGGCGATCAGGCCCAGGAAGTAAACCAGCGCAGACCCTTTCAGCAACGCGACGAACTGATTGACCAACGCGGGCAGCACCCGCCGGACGCCCTGCGGGATCACCACCAGACGCATCGCCGACGGGTAGCTGAACCCGAGTGCCCGGGCGGCCTCCAGCTGGCCGGACTCCACGCTTTGAATGCCGGAGCGGAAGATCTCGCCGATGTAGGCCGCCGCGGTCAGCCCCAGTGCGGCGATGCCCAGCGGATACGGGTTGTTTCCGGTCAACCCGCCGACCAGCGGGCCCAGCCCCAGCCCGATGAACAAGATGATCAGCACTTCGGGCAGGCCGCGGAAGATGTCGGTGTAGACCCGCGCCGGCCAGCGCAGCCAGCGGACCCGGGAGATTCCGGCGACCGCCAGTGCCATCCCGGCGACCAGGCCGATCAGCCCGGCGCTGATGGTCAGCAGCAGCGTGTTCGGCAACCCGACGGTGATCAGAACCGGCAGCGACTCGCGGTACAGCTCCCAGTCGAAGAAGGAGTCCCGCAGCTGGGCTAGCGTCGACTTCGGTTGGGGGGCCTCGGCTACCGGCTTGTGATGGTGTTCGGCGATCGCGGCGAAGTCGGGCAGGTGCACGGTGGCGGCGGACTTGGAGCCGGGTCGCCAACCCGGCGGCAGCGGTCGGGGCACCCAGTCGGTGTACAGCTGCGGCCAGGTGCCATCGGCGATGACGGCGTCCAGACCCGAGTTCAGCGCATTGAGCAGCGCCCGGTTCCGTTTGGACACCGCGTACGCCTCGAAGTTGCCCAGGCTGAACGTGTTCCCGACGACGGCGGCCGGGTCGCCCGGGCGAATGGTGTTGAGCGCCTCCAACGCCGGTGCCACCCAGGCGTCGACCTGCCGGCTCTTCAGGGTGGCGTAGAGGGTGATGTAGTCGGGAAAACGCACCGGCTGCATCTCCAGGGTGTCGACGACGTAGGCGTCCTCGACGGTGCCCTGCACGACACCGATCCGCTGCCCGGGGGCCAGGTCGTCATAGCCGGTGATCGCCGAGCCGGTCGGGACCACCAGCGACATGTAGCCGAAGTTGTAGCCGTTGGTGAAGTCAACCGTGCGTCGCCGCGAGTCGGTCGCGGTGATCGACGCCGAGCCGACGTCGAATCGCCCGGATGCCACCTGCGCCAGCATCCCGAAGAAGTCGGTGCCGACGAAGTTGACCTTCAGCCCCAACTTGCGGGCGATGGCCCGCAGCAGTTCGTTGTCGAAGCCGGTGTAGTGCCCCGCCGCGTTGATGCAGGTGGCGGGCGGGCTTTGCGACAGGGTTCCGACGGTCAGCACGCCGGGGGTGGACAGCCCGAGGGCGTTGACGTCCACCTCGTCGAGCGGGTCGACGTCGGCGGTCGTGTACTTGTCCTCGCGCGGCAGTTTGGCGTTGGCGAGTTTGGGCGGCAGCGCGATCGCGCTCTCCACACCCGGCGGCGAACACTGATCGGGTGCAGCCGTCGCGACCGGTGCCGCCGCCAGGCTGCCGACAATCAGCAGGGTGGCGACCAGTGCCGACCCCTTTCTGCCGAGCTGAGCTGCCCGGCTCGCGCAGAACCGCATTCGCCTACCGCTGATCGCGCCATCGACACAGCGCCTCGGCGCCGGTCAGGTCGTAGTCGGGGCCGCTGCTGCCGATGGTCAGCAGCCCCACCCCGAGGTCTGCCAGTGCGTCGGCCTCGGCGAGCAGCTCGTCGACCGTTCCCCGGGTCTGATCGCCACCGAGTGCCGCCGAGTGTTCGATCGTCGCCGGGTCGCGGCCCACCGCGGCGCAGTGCTCGGCCAGCACCGCGGCCTTGTGCGGGTAGTCCTCGGCGGTGGCGAAGCTGTGCCACATGTCGGCGTGTTCGGCGACCAGACGCAGGGTTTTGCGCTCGCCGCCGCCGCCGATCAGGATCGGGATCGATCGGACCGCCGGTGGATTCAGTTGGGCCAGCCGGGTTTTGATCCGCGGCATCGCGGAGGCCAGCTCGTCGAGGCGGCTGCCCGCAGTCCCGAACTCGTAGCCGTATTCGCGGTAGTCCCGGTGTTTCCAGCCCGAGCCGATGCCCAGGATCAGCCGGCCGTCGCCGATGTGGTCGACGGTGCGGGCCATGTCGGCCAGCAGCTCAGGGTTGCGGTAGGAGTTGCAGGAAACCAGTGCACCGATCTCGATGCGTGAGGTCTGCTCGGCCCACGCGCCCAGCATGGTCCAGCATTCGAAGTGCGGTCCGTCGCGGTCGCCGTAGAGCGGGAAGAAATGATCCCAGTTGAACGCGATGTCGACACCGAGATCCTCACAGCGCCGGACGGCGTCGCGGATCGCGCGATACTGCGGGGCGTGCTGGGGTTGCAGTTGCACGCCGATGCGGATGGGTCGGGTCATCTCGCCACCATATCGCCGGAATCAATGGGCATCAGGCCAGCGCCATGCGCAGCAGTTCGACCAGCACACGCGGCCGATCGCTCTGGACGGCATGCCCGGCGCCGGTCACCACGTGGCTCACCAGGCCCGGCGAGCGCTGGGCGTACTCGGCGACGTCCTCGGCGGTGACGAACGCGGAGTCCCCGCCGCGGACCAAAGTGGTGGGCGCGGTGATCGCCGACACATCGGTCCACAGCTCGGTGAAGTCCCCGACGGTGCGGATGGAGTCGTAGCGCCACGTCCAGCTGCCGTCGGGCAGTCGGCGCGTGTTGTGGAACAGGCCGCGCCGCAACGATTCCCGATCCCGGTGCGGGGCGGCCAGCGCGGTGGCCTCGAGCATCGAGGCGAAATCGGGAAACGTCCTATCGCCCTGGGCCAAGGCGACCGTCCCGCGATCGGCGACGCTCATCTGCGAATGCCGTTGCAACGCCGAGGGAGTGACGTCGACGATCGCCAGCCGGCGGACCAGCTCTGGTGCGGTGGCCGCCAGCCGGATCGCGGTCAGCCCGCCCAGCGACATCCCGACCACCAGATCGGCAGCCGGGGCCAGTTCACGCAGCACCGGTGCCAGGGCCGCGGCATTCTGCTGGGGCGAGTAGTCGCCGTCGTCGCGCCAGCCGGAGCGGCCGTGCCCGGGCAGGTCCACAGCCAGCGCGGGCTCACCGAGTCCGAGGATGACGGTGTCCCAGGTGTGCGCGTTCTGTGCGCCACCGTGCAGGAATACCACCCGCGGTGACGCGGTCCCCCAGCGCAACGCGCTGATCGCACCGACCTCGACGCGCTCCACCTCGGGCAACAGACCGACCACGCCGGCCTGTTCGGCGTTGCCGGGCAGCATCGCGAACTCGGACAGGCCCGCCAGTTCGTCGTCGGATAGCACTCTGGCGACGTTACTCCGGGTTGGCACCGCGATTACCCGGCAAAATTCGAACGGCTTGCCGGGTCAGCGCAGGGTCGCGGACCTAGCCGACGATGAACTCTTCGAGCTGGGTGCGCGCGACGTCGTCGGCCAGCTGCTTCGGCGGGCTCTTCATCAGGTACGCCGACGCCGGGATGATCGGGCCGCCGATACCGCGGTCCTTGGCGATCTTGGCGGCGCGCACCGCGTCGATGATGATGCCGGCCGAGTTGGGCGAGTCCCAGACCTCGAGCTTGTACTCCAGGTTCAGCGGAGCGTCGCCGAAGGCGCGGCCTTCCAGGCGCACGTAGGCCCACTTGCGGTCATCGAGCCAGGCCACGTGGTCGGACGGGCCGATGTGCACGTTTTTGTCCTCGACCTTGCCGGCCAGTGAGCCGGTCAGGTTGGAGGTCACGGCCTGGGTCTTGGAGACCTTCTTGGACTCCAACCGCTCGCGCTCGAGCATGTTCTTGAAGTCCATGTTGCCGCCGACGTTGAGCTGGTAGGTGCGGTCCAGCGTGACACCGCGGTCCTCGAACAGCTTGGCCATCACCCGGTGGGTGATGGTGGCGCCGACCTGGCTCTTGATGTCGTCGCCGACGATCGGCACGCCGGCGTCGGCGAATTTCTTGGCCCACACTGGGTCGGAGGCGATGAACACCGGTAGGGCGTTGACGAACGCCACGTTGGCGTCGATGGCGCACTGGGCGTAGAACTTGTCGGCCTCTTCCGAACCCACCGGCAGGTAGGAGACCAGCACGTCGACCTCGGCGTCGCGCAGGGCCTTGACCACGTCGACGGCCTCGGCGTCGGAGATCTCGATGGTGTCGGCGTAGTACTTGCCGATGCCGTCGAGGGTCGGGCCGCGCTGCACGATTACGTTGGTGGGGGGCACGTCGGCGATCTTGATGGTGTTGTTCTCCGAGGCGAAGATCGCCTCAGAGAGGTCGAAGCCCACCTTCTTGGCGTCGACGTCGAACGCGGCGACGAACTTCACGTCGCGGACGTGGTAGGGGCCGAACCGCACGTGCATCAGGCCCGGAACGTTCGAGGCGTCGTCGGCGTCCTGGTAGTACTGGACACCTTGTACCAGCGAGGACGCGCAGTTCCCGACGCCGACAATGGCGACTCGCACATCCGTCGACTGCGCGGTTTGCTCACTCATGGACGGTCTCCTTCTCCTACCTTCTGTCATGCTGTGTACTGCTGTGGGGTTACCCGGTTTGCTTCAGGTTTGTTCAGCTCGGCGCTGGGCCAAGTGCTCGGCGTCGATCAGCTCGTTGAGCCATTGGACTTCCCGTTCGCTGGACTCCAGCCCCAGCTGATGCAGTTGGCTGGTGTACCGGTCGAACGAGCTGCTGGCGCGGGCGACCGCGTTGCGCAGGCCTTCGCGGCGTTCCTCGACCTGCCGGCGGCGGCCTTCCAGGATCCGCATCCGCGCCTCGGCGGGGGTGCGATTGAAGAACGCCAGGTGGACGCCGAAGCCGTCGTCGGTGTAGTTCTGCGGCCCGGTGTCGGCGACGAGTTCGGTGAAACGACGCCGCCCGGCGTCGGTCAGCTGATACACCCGGCGCGCCCGGCGCACCGGGGTGCCGGCCGGTGCCGCGTCCTCGGCGATCAGGCCGTCGGCCTGCATCCGGCGCAACGCGGGATACAGCGATCCGTAGGAAAAGGCGCGGAAGGCTCCGAGCAGCCCGGTCAGCCGCTTGCGCAGCTCATAGCCGTGCATGGGCGATTCGAGCAGAAGGCCCAAGATGGCAAGTTCCAGCATCGAATCACCTCCTTTTGCTCCACGGTTACCGGCAGGCTGCTCGCCCGTTACCGCGTGGCGACGCTTCGCGCCATAGTATCGCTCCGATATATTTGCGCCAAGCCGACGGTGTTCGCCTGCTGTTCAGCGGCTGTATTACCTGGCAACGGCGACCCGCTGCGCCCGGCTTCGCCGCACTTGCGATCGCCGCTAGGACGGGTAGTTCACCCGCTTCACCGTGCCGTCGCCGGCGAACTCGATGGAGCCGCCGCCGTAATCGCTGGACACATACACCGACAGCGTCAGGGTTCCGGGCGCGGTCGGGTCGTTCGCCGGATCGATGATCAAATACGTGGTCTTGACGTCGGCGGACTTGATGCCGAGCGTCTCCGGGGCTCCGCGCAGGATCCCGACGGTGGCCTTCACGTCGAATGCACCCAGATCGACCAGGGTGGACCGATCGCTTTTGGCCGAGCTGGTCGGGTCGGAAAAGCCGCCGCGGTAGTAGTAGTCCAGCACCCGGCGCTCCTCGTGGGGGTCGGGGCGATCCAGCGACGCGTAGTCGGGGTAGATGACCAGCCGATAGCCCTTGGTGTCGCCGAACTTCTGGCGCATCTGCTCGAACAGGCCGGTCAGGCCGCCCAGCGAATGCAGCTGCTTGGGCGGGGTCAGCACCACCGGTGTGACGCCGTCGGACTTGGCGCCGGGATCGGACGTGAAGCTCAGCGGCGAGCTGGTGTTGCCGTAGACCATCCAGCCGATGCCGACACCCAGCACCACGGCGACGATCAGGGTGGCTGCCGTGACACCCCAGTTCCCGACCGGCAGCCGCGGCCGCAACGCCGGCAGCTGGACCGGTGCGCCGCCGGTCTGCAGATCCGACACCAGCGCGTGCAGATCGCCCAGCGTGACGGCGCTGGTCGCCGAGCCGATCCGTTCCCGGTGCTCGGTCATCGACAGCTGGCCCTCGCCGAGCGCGCCGTCGAGAATCCGGCACGTGTCGTCGCGGTCGCTGTCCTTGGCCCGCGTGGTCGCGGACTGCCGTATTGCCACGGCGACGATCGTAGAGTCGCGCCGATCCTCGTGCGACGGCATCGGCGGTACTCGCGGCCGCCGCGCAGTGGCGACACTCGGGACAGACCGTCGCCGCCGCCCGACTCGACGTACTCTGGTCAACGTGCGACTGCAGCGACAGGTGGTGGACTACGCGCTTCGGCGCCGCTCGCTGCTGGCCGACGTGTATTCCGGGCGGATCGGCGTCACCGAGGTCTGTGACGCCAACCCCTACCTGCTGCGGGCGGCCAAGTTCCACGGCAAGCCCAGCGCGGTGATGTGCCCGATCTGCCGCAAAGAGCCGCTCACCCTGGTGTCCTGGGTGTTCGGCGAACATCTGGGTGCGGTGTCCGGCTCGGCGCGCACCGCCGAGGAGCTGGTGATGCTGACCACCCGCTTCTCGGAGTTCGCCGTGCACGTGGTGGAGGTGTGCCGCACCTGCAGCTGGAATCACCTGGTGAAGTCGTACGTGCTCGGCACACCCCGCCCGGCGAGCCCGGCCCGCCCACGCAAGGGGTCACGCAATACACGGACGGCGCGCAACGGCGGCGCGCGTACGGCCAGTGAATAGCGAGGGAGGCGACGACCAGTCAGCCAGCAACGAGCCCAAGGGCTCACCGGCTGACCGGTTGCCGCACCGCCGGCCGGTTCCTGACGACGACCGGATGACCGCGATCATCCCGGCTGTGACCGATGACACCGCGCCGCATCTGCGGGATCCGATCGAGGCCGTCAAGGCGGCCCTCGACAGCGGGCGCCGGGAGCGCGACCAGCGGCTGAGCGGTGACAATCAGCCGCGGCGGCCCGAACCCGCCGCCCCACCCGAGCCCCCGCCACCCGCCGAGCCGCCGGCACCGACGCGTCGCCGCCCCCGCCAGCCACCGCCGCGGCTGCTGCCGCCGGTCAATTGGAAGTGGGTACGACGCACGCTGTACGCGGCCGTCGTGGTGATGGTGGCGCTGCCGATCATCACGTTCGCGATGGCCTACGCGATCGTCGACATCCCCCAGCCCGGCGACATCCGCACCAACCAGGTGTCGACGATCTATTACAGCGACGGCGGCGAGCTCGGCAAGATCATCCCGCCCGAGGGCAACCGGGTCGACGTCAACATCAGCCAGGTGCCCGTCCAGCTCCGCAACGCGGTGATCGCCGCCGAGGACCGCAACTTCTACACCAACCCCGGGTTCTCGATCAGCGGGTTTGCCCGGGCGATCAAGAACAACCTGTTCGGCGGCGACACCCAGGGCGGCTCGACCATCACCCAGCAGTACGTCAAGAACGCGCTGGTCGGATCGCAGCGCGCCGGCATGGGCGGCTTGGTGCGCAAGGCCAAGGAGCTGGTCATCGCCACCAAGATGGCCAGCCAATGGTCCAAAGACGAAGTGCTGCAGTCCTATCTGAACATCATCTACTTCGGCCGGGGCGCCTACGGGATCGCCGCGGCGTCCAAGGCCTACTTCGACAAACCCGTCGAACAGATCAACATCGCCGAGGGGGCGTTGCTGGCCGCGCTGATCCAGCGCCCGTCCACGCTGGACCCCGCGATCGACCCGCAGGGGGCCGCCGAGCGGTGGAACTGGGTGCTCGACGGCATGGTGGAGACCGGGGCGCTGTCACCGGCCGACCGTGCCGCCCAGGTGTTCCCGCCCACCGTCGCGCCCGAGCTGGCCCGCGACGCCGACGAGATCACCGGGCCCAACGGTTTGATTCAGCGCCAGGTCACCAAGGAACTGCTCGAACTGTTCAATATCGACGAGCGGACGCTGAACACCCAGGGGCTGCAGGTCACCACCACCATTGACCAGCAGGCTCAGCGCGCCGCCGAACAAGCCGTGACGAAGAACCTCGACGGCCAGAACCCCGACATGCGCGCCGCGGTGGTCTCCATCGACCCGCACGACGGCGCGGTGAAGGCCTACTACGGCGGTTCGGTGGCCAACGGTTTCGACTTCGCCCAGGCCGGTCTGCAGACCGGGTCGTCGTTCAAGGTGTTCGCGTTGGTCGCGGCGCTGCAGCAGGGCATCGGCCTGGGCTACCAGGTGGACAGCTCACCGGTAACCGTCGACAACATCAAGATCACCAACGTCGAGGGCGAGGGTTGCGGAACCTGCAGCATCGCCGAAGCGCTCAAACGATCGTTGAACACCTCCTACTACCGGCTGATGCTCAAGCTGAAGAACGGGCCCGAGGACGTCGCGGAGGCCGCGCATCAGGCCGGTGTCGCCGGCTCCTTCCCGGGGGTGCCGCACACCCTGTCCGAGGACGGCAAGGGCGGACCACCCAACAACGGGATCGTGTTGGGCCAGTACCAGACCCGGGTGATCGACATGGCGTCGGCGTACGCCACCCTGGCCGACGAAGGCGTCTACCACCGCCCGCATTTCGTGGCGAAGGTGGTGGACTCCGACGGCAAGGTCCTCTTCGACGCCGCCACCTCCGGGGACGACGGTGAGCAGCGCATCGACAAGGCCGTCGCCGACAACGTCACCTCCGCGATGCAGCCGATCGCCGGATGGTCGCGCGGACACAACCTGGCCGGCGGGCGCCCCTCGGCGGCCAAGACCGGCACCACCCAGCTGGGCGACACCGGCGACAACAAGGACGCCTGGATGGTCGGCTACACCCCGTCGCTGTCCACCGCGGTGTGGGTCGGCACCGCCGACGGCGATCAGCCGCTGAAGAACAGTTGGGGTGGTCCGGTGTACGGCTCCGGGCTGCCGTCGGACATCTGGAAGGCGACGATGGACGGTGCGCTCAAGGGCACCGACAACGAGTCGTTCCCCAAGCCGGCCGAAATCGGCGGGTACGCGGGCGTTCCGGCCGCGCCGCCGCCCCCGCCGCCCGGCCCCGAAGCCGGCGGGCCGCCCACCGAGATCACCATCCAGCCCACCATCGAGATCGCCCCCGGAATCACCATCCCGGTCGGACCGCCGACCGTTGTCCCGGCCGCACCGGCGGGACCGCCGGTCGGCGAGCTGCCCCCGCAAGCGCCCCCGCCGCCGCCGTGACGGGCCGAGGCGTGTCACCGGGGCCGTTGGCCACCGATCTGCGCACGGCCGATGACCGCGACTGCCCCAGCCGCACCGACATGCTGGGCAACGCCTTGTCCAACGTCATCGGGGGACCGGTGGGCCGGCACGCCGTGATCGGGCGGGGCAGGTTCTGGACGCCGCTGCGGGTGATGTTCGCCTTCGCGCTGGTGTTCCTGGCGCTGGGCTGGGTGACCAAGTCCCCATGCCTGCAAAGCACCGGCAGCGGCGCGGGCGATCAGCGGGTGGCCAACTGGGGCAATGACCGGGCGTACTACGAGTTGTGTTACTCCGACACCGTGCCGCTCTACGGCGCAGAGTTGTTGAGCCAGGGCAAGTTTCCGTACAAGTCCAGCTGGGTGGAGACCGACGGCGCCGGTGAGCCGCAAATCCAGTACGACGGGAAACGCGCGGTGCGCTACATGGAGTACCCGGTGCTGACCGGGGTCTACCAGTACGTCGCGATGGCGCTGGCCAAGACCTACACCGTGGTCAGCAAGCTGATCGCCATTCCGGTGGTCGCCGAGGTGGTGATGTTCTTCGACATCGTCGCGCTCGGGCTGGCGCTGGCGTGGCTGGTCACGGTGTGGGCCAGTGCGGGCCTGTCCGGCCGGCGGGTGTGGGACGCGGCGCTGGTGGCCGCGTCGCCGCTGCTGATCTTCCAGATCTTCACCAACTTCGACGCGCTGGCAACGGCTTTCGCGATGGCCGGGCTGTTGGCGTGGGCACGGCGCAAGCCGGTGCGGGCCGGGGTGCTGATCGGATTAGGCACCGCGGCCAAGCTGTATCCGGTGCTGTTCCTGGGGCCGCTGCTGGTGTTGGGGTTGCGGACCGGGCGGTTGCGGGAGGTGGGCCGCACCGCGCTGGCCGCCGTGCTGACCTGGCTGCTGGTGAACCTGCCGGTCATGCTGCTGTACCCGCGCGGCTGGTCGGAGTTCTTCCGGCTCAACACCCGCCGCGGCGACGACATGGACTCGCTGTACAACGTGATCAAGTCGTTCACCGGGTGGCGGGGCTTCGATCCCGGCCTGGGTTTCTGGCAACCGCCGCAGGTGCTCAACGCCGTCGTGATGGTGCTGTTCCTGTTGTGCTGCGCGGGAATCGGGTACATCGCGCTGACCGCCCCGCAGCGGCCGCGACTGACCCAGCTGGCGTTCCTGGTGGTGGCGGCGTTCCTGTTGACCAACAAGGTGTGGAGCCCGCAGTTCTCGCTGTGGCTGGTGCCGCTGGCGGTGCTGGCACTTCCGCACCGGCGGATCCTGTTGGCGTGGATGACGCTTGACGCGCTGGTGTGGATACCGCGGATGTACTTCCTGTACGGCGCCAGCAATCGGGGACTGACCGAGCAGTGGTTCACCGCAACGGTGCTGTTGCGTGATCTGGCGGTGCTGGGGCTGTGCGTGCTGGTGGTGCGCCAAATCTACCGGCCCGATCAGGATCTGGTCCGCTGGCACGGCCGCATCGACGACCCGGCCGGTGGGGTGTTCGACGAGGCACCCGACCAGCCGCCGCGATGGCTGCCGCCGTGGCTGCGCCCGGCGGCCGCGCAGGATCTTTCCCGTCCACTCTGCGTCTAGGGCGCGATTTCGGCGGCAGAGTCCGCCCTCACCGCAGAATCAAGGGGCGCGTCACAGCATCGAATCCAGCCGGCGGCGCACTACCCGCGGCTGGTACCAGCTCCACCCGGTGCCGATGGCGATCAGCGCGGCGAGCACGCCGAAGGGCACGGCGGCCAGCAGCAGACCGGTCCGAATCTCCGCGATCGTCACGATCGCGAACATCAGGACCAGGATCGGGGCGGTGACGACGATCATCGACCAGGACCTCGCCGCGCCGTCGAGGTAGATCTTGCCCAACCGGGTGGTGGCGGCCCGCACCGCCGCCGTCTTGGGCAGCGCCCCCCGGTGCAGGGCGGCGATCGCGTCCGAACGATCGGCGGAGCTGAGCCCGTCCACCGCTTCCCGGTAGGCGTGGTGGCTGCGTTGGGTCGTGGCGGCGGCCATCGCGCCGGCCGCGATGCTGACCGCGGCGAGCACCGCCACGTTCTGCACCCGGACCAGACCCAGGACGGCCGCGCACAGGAACATGAAGACGAGCGCACGCGCCCACCAAGGCAGCAGCAGAATCCGAACAGTCATCGCACGGCCGAGGGTAACAACGGCCCGGGCGCGGCCACGATTTCGCAGGTCGGACCCGCATCCGGTAGCCTGTGCAGGTTGCCGACGCAGGCGACCCTCCTGCCACGGAATCCGCCGTGGCCGCAGACGACCATAGGAGGTGATGAGGTTCCCATGCGTCCATACGAAATCATGGTCATCCTTGACCCCACTCTTGACGAGCGCACCGTTGCCCCGTCCTTGGAGACGTTCCTGAACGTCATCCGCAATGACGGCGGAACTGTGGAGAAAGTCGACATCTGGGGTCGGCGCCGACTGGCCTACGAGATCGCCAAGCACGCCGAAGGCATCTACGCCGTCGTCAACGTGAAAGCCGAGCCGAAGACGGTGTCCGAGCTCGACCGTCAGCTGGGGCTGAACGAGTCGGTGCTGCGCACCAAGGTGATGCGGACCGACAAGAGCTAGCCGAGGCGTGAACGACCTCGCAATGTCCGAGACGTTGCGTAGGCTCGCCCCAAAAGCGTGCAATCGATCCCAGGAGGGCCTTGTGGCTGCTGGTGACACCACCATCACCGTTATCGGAAACCTGACCGCCGACCCCGAGTTGCGGTTCATTCCGTCCGGCGCCGCCGTCGCGAACTTCACCGTCGCCTCGACGCCGCGGACCTATGACCGGCAAAGCGGGGAGTGGAAGGACGGCGAAGCGCTGTTCCTGCGGTGCAACATCTGGCGCGAGGCCGCTGAGAACGTGGCCGAAAGCCTCACTCGTGGAATGCGGGTGATCGTCACGGGACGGCTCAAGCAGCGGTCCTTCGAAACCCGCGAGGGTGAGAAGCGCACCGTGATGGAGATCGAGGTCGACGAGATCGGGCCCTCGCTGCGCTATGCCACGGCCAAGGTCAACAAGGTCAGCCGCGGCGGCGGCGGCGGTGGTGGCGGCGGCTTCGGCGGCGGTGGCGGCGGGCAGGCCCCGGCCGCATCCGGCGGCGCACCTGCCGAGGACCCGTGGGGCAGCGCCCCGCCGTCGGGTTCCTTCGGCGGCAGCGACGAGGACCCACCCTTCTAATCCGCGGCGTGCGAACAAGCACGCCCCACGACGAATCACAGAACGAAAAGAGATACACAGATGGCCAAGGCCAAATCCAGCAAGCGGCGTCCTGCGCCGGAAAAGCCGATCAAGACACGCAAGTGCGCGTTCTGCGGCAAGAAGAGCCAGCCGATCGACTACAAGGACACCGGTCTGCTGCGGACCTACATCAGCGAACGCGGCAAGATCCGTGCTCGCCGTGTCACCGGCAACTGCGTCCAGCACCAACGGGACATCGCGCTTGCCGTGAAGAACGCCCGCGAGGTGGCACTGCTGCCCTTCACCTCGGCGTCGCGGTAAGCCAGAACGGAAAGACGAACATGAAATTGATTCTGACCGCGGAGGTCGATCACCTGGGTGTCGCCGGTGACACCGTCGAAGTCAAAGACGGCTACGGACGCAACTACCTGCTCCCGCGCGGGCTGGCCATTGTGGCCTCGCGTGGCGCCGAGCGGCAGGCCAACGAGATCCGGCGGGCCCGCGAAGCTAAGACGGTGCGCGATCTTGAGCACGCCAACGAGCTCAAGGCGGCCATCGCCGGACTCGGCACCATTTCGCTGCCGGTCAAGACGGCGCCGGACTCCGGCAAGCTGTTCGGCTCGGTGAGTGCCGGCGATATCGCCCTGGCGATCAAGAAGGCCGGCGGGCCCAGCCTGGACAAGCGCATCGTCCGACTGCCCAAAGCCCACATCAAGGCCCTGGGCACCCACAAGGTGTCGGTGCATCTGCACCCCGACGTCGACGTCGCGCTCGACGTCGACATCGTCGCGCAGGCCTGACCAGCAATCTCCCAACACCCCGGTGGCGCCGTAATCGGCCGCCACCGGGGCGTTGCTGTATGGGCCAGCGAACTGTCGCCGCCAGCGGCCGGGTAGCGAAGCTAACCCGGCGTTCACACGTTGCCAATCCGGCAGTTACGCAACACGCCCGAGACGGCAACCTGACTCGACACGCCGAACGGATTGTCATCCACAGGTAATACACCTGCGTGTGGTGCCCTTATCTGCAGTGATACCGCATCGTCACGGGGTGATCCACAAGTTCTCCCCACCGCCTCAACACGGGTGGCGGTGCCTATCCACACGCGATCCACAACTTCATGAACAGCACCGCTTGGTGTCTTCGCTAGCAACATCTACCGTCTACCCGGCACGCGATGTCCGACCGTTGATTTACGGTGCGGGCACGGGCGACCAACGGGCGTTCGGGGGCTTTGGAAGTTTGGTCCCAGGGAGGTGGGGATAGATGGCGGTGGTCGACGACCTCGGGCACTCGGGCATCGAGGAGCCGCCGCGGGAAGACGTCGGTCGCCAGCCGCCGCAGGACCTCGCCGCCGAGCAGTCCGTGCTGGGCGGCATGCTGCTGTCCAAGGACGCCATCGCCGACGTGCTGGAGCGGGTGCGGCCCGGCGACTTCTACCGCCCGGCGCACCAGAACGTCTACGACGCCATCCTGGACCTCTACGGGCGAGGCGAGCCGGCCGACGCGGTGACAGTGGCCGCCGAGCTCGACCGGCGCGGGCTGCTGCGCCGGGTCGGCGGGGCGCCCTATCTGCACACGCTGATCTCCACGGTGCCCACCGCCGCCAACGCCGGCTACTACGCCGGCATCGTCGCGGAGAAGGCGCTGCTGCGCCGGCTGGTGGAGGCCGGCACCCGGGTGGTGCAGTACGGCTACGCCGGCGCGGAGGGCGCCGATGTCGCCGAGATCGTCGACCGCGCGCAGGCCGAGATCTACGACGTCGCCGACCGACGGCTCTCCGAGGACTTCGTGCCGCTGGAAGACCTGCTGCAGCCCACCATGGACGAGATCGACGCGATCGCCTCGCACGGCGGTATCGCCCGTGGCGTACCGACCGGGTTCACCGATCTCGACGAGGTGACCAACGGGTTGCATCCGGGGCAGATGATTGTGATCGCGGCGCGGCCGGGTATGGGGAAGTCGACGCTCGCGCTGGATTTCATGCGGTCGTGCTCGATCAAACACCGGCTGCCCAGCGTCATCTTCTCGCTGGAAATGAGCAAGTCCGAGATCGTCATGCGGCTGCTCTCGGCCGAGGCGAAGATCAAACTCGGCGACATGCGCTCGGGCCGAATGACCGACGATGACTGGACCCGGCTGGCCCGGCGGATGAGTGAAATCAGTGAAGCGCCACTGTATATCGACGATTCACCGAACCTGACGATGATGGAGATCCGCGCCAAGGCCCGTCGCCTGAAGCAGAAGTCCGACCTGCGGTTGGTGGTGCTGGACTATCTGCAGCTGATGTCTTCCGGCAAAAAGGTCGAGTCGCGTCAGCAGGAGGTGTCGGAATTCTCAAGGCAACTAAAGCTTTTGGCGAAGGAACTGGAGCTGCCGGTCGTCGCGCTCAGCCAGCTGAACCGTGGTCCTGAGCAGCGCACCGACAAGAAGCCAATGTTAGCTGATCTAAGGGAGTCAGGCGCCATCGAACAGGATAGTGACATGGTGATTCTACTGCACCGGCCCGACGCGTTTGAGCGGGACGACCCACGCGGTGGCGAGGCGGATTTGATTCTGGCCAAACACCGTAACGGCCCGACCAAGACAGTGACGGTGGCGCATCAGCTGCATTTGTCGCGGTTTACCAACATGGCGCACTGAGCTGTAATAGGTGGCGGCGCCACTGTTGTGCTAATACTGCTGCCGCCACCGCAGCACTCCGGTGGTTGGTGCCGCCTCTGCGTGTGCGCACATCCGGCGCGCACAGCTACTGACCATCGTTTTTGATGTCAGTGGGCGTCGATAAGTTGTTGTCATGAAGCCAGACAGCGCTTCGCCCGCGACTTTGGGCACAAGTGCAGCCGCATCAGCAACAGCGCATTCCCGTATCCTCCGGGCTGACAGTGGATCCGAGATTTCGTTGCCGGAATTAACGCGAACCGGCGAGATACCGCTGCTGTGGTCGGTGGACAACCGAAGGCGGCTGGTCCGTCGGAAAGGTGCAGGTCGCGTCGACATCAAGAGCCGTGAAATGTACCGGCTAAAGCTGGCCTCGGGTCGTGAGCTAGAGCTCGCTTCGGACCAGCAGTTCCTCAAGCTTGATGGCTGGGCGCCGGTGGCCGAGTTGGTGAAAGGGAGCAGGCTTGGTGTGCTGCGACGATTGGGTACTCCCGCCAGGCCGCAGCCCATGCATCAGTCCGAAATAATCCTGTTGGCGCACATGATCGGCGACGGATCATGTGTGCGGCGCCAACCGATCCGTTACGCGTCCGTCGACGAGGCAAACCTTGCGGCAGTGAGCATTGCTGCGGCACATTTCGGCGTGACACCGATTCGTGACGACTACCCAGCCGCCCGTGTGACAACGCTACGTCTACCGGCGCCGTACCGATTGACACACGGCAAGCGCAATCCCATTGCTGAATGGCTAGACGGCCTCGGCCAATTCGGGCGACGAAGTTACGAGAAGTACATCCCTGAACCCGTTTTCGCACTACCCACCGACCGGGTGGGCCTATTTCTGCGGCACTTGTGGGCAACCGATGGTTCGGTGCGCTGGGATAAGAAGACATCGCAAGCGAGGGTCTACTACGCCTCGACCAGCCGGCGACTCATCGACGGTGTGGTGAACCTGCTCCTCCGAGTTGGCGTGCAGGCCAGAGTCACGTGCACCCACAAGGCCGGTTATCGTGATTGCTGGTTCCTCTCAATTGATCGAGCGGTCAATCAAGTCAGATTTCTCACCCAAGTTGGCGTGCACGGCGCGCGCGGAGTTGCGGCGAATGAGGTTGTAGCCCAGCTGGCAGGCCGATCGCGGCGACCGGGCACCGACACCATCCCCATCGAGGTGTGGGATCACGTGAGAGCACGTATGACAGAACTAAACTGGTCAGACAAGGACTTCGCATTAGCGACAAAGACGAGGTTCGATGGCCCGCGCATGTGGACACATTGTCCCGGTCGAACGCGGCTAGATCGACTATCGGTTGTGCTGGAGAGCCCGTTCCTTCACGATGTCGCGACTGACGACATCTACTGGGACCGGGTGGTCAGCATCGCATACCTCGGCAGCCGTGACGTCCCTAGCTTGTTGCTCTGCGGTGATTATCCGGTGGTGATCGGTGGGGCACTAGTGAGGGACCCGAATCAGTAAATGTCCGCGCCGGGATAAACCCGGATCGTGAGAGTATCTCGGTGTAAAGCAACGGATATGCGGCCCCTTCGACGCTTTGACGTTAGGAGGGGACCCCGCCGCCTACCGTTTGTCGATACGAGGGTGGATGAACACACCTTCCGCGCGGACGGTGATACCCGCTGCAGTCGACAAGTGCCCGACGGCGAAGGTCTTCACCCCTTCAGTGCGGTCGACGCGTGCTTCGGCGTGCACCGGACCAAGCGCGGTGCCGTGTTCGTAGCGCAGCGTGAAGGTGCCCGTGACGGCCGGTTGGCCGGGTTTGTGGGCAGTGGCGCCGAGGATGTGGTCGAGGAGTAGCGCGCATATGCCGCCGTGAACATGACCAGGCGGACCCTCGTAGGCGGCGCCCAGTTCCAGATCTGCCCACACTCGACCGTCGGTATCGTGATGCACCGTCATCGGTGGCGCAATCGCATTGCGCAGACCCATCACGACGTTGCCCCACACTGCAGGTTGGCCGTTCGGCTGCCGTCGCATGCCGAACGATCCGGGCATGAGTGCAGAACTGAGCTCGTCGACGGCCGCATCGATTCGGTCGCGCGCGGATGCGATGTCAGAAAGGGCAGCCTCCGTGCGGATCGTAACGTCGATGAGCCGCCGCACCGACTGGGTTAGACCGGCGTAGACGCTTTCAACCGCATCGTCGCGGTTAGCGGAAGACATCGGTTAGCGCGCGTTGGGAGAGCGGTCGCCGGGGGCTACGACCAACGGGGCGCCAATAACGCGAGCATGGTGGCGTTGAGAACGCGGAGGCGTACGCGGCATGGCGCGGATTCCTATCTGTTGAGCTCTGTCGTGCGACCTAGCAAACAGACTGGCGGACCGTTGACACGCAGGCAACCTAGCCTCCCGGTCAGCGGATCATCGGCCGTGGCCGGGCCAGCCGGATTGCTAGTCTGGACGAGTGGACGAGTCCAAAGCATCCGAAGCGCCGCAGCTAGCGGCGACGAGTTGGGCGCTGTTGGGTCTGTTGTCCTACGAGAGCGAATTGTCCGGGTACGACATCCGCAAATGGATCGACTGGAGCGTGCGGTTCTTCTACGGCAGCCCGGCCTACAGTCAGATCTACTCGGAGCTGAAGAAGCTCGAGAAGCTCGGTCTGCTGACCTCGCGGGTCGACACCGAGGGCACTCGCAGCCGCCGGCTCTACAAGATCACTCCCGAGGGCTTGGAAGTGGTGACTCGGTGGGCTCGCGAGGGTCCAGTAGATCCGCCGACGCTGAAGCACTCGCCGCTCCTGAGGGTGACGTTCGGCCATCTGACCGACCCAGCCCGTCTCAAGGATGTGCTGGATCAGCATCTGGCCTATGTGGACGAGATGCAGCGCGCGGCAGCCAAAGACGCGCATTGGGCTGGCGCCGACCCATCATGGGCGTACGCGAAGATCGCGTTGGACTGGGCGGAGCGCTACTACGCGGCCGAGCGGGAACTGACCTTGAAACTGATCAAGGACCTCGACGAGGCAGAGGCGCATTTCCCCAAGGTGGGGCAAGGAGCCAAGATCCCGTGGCCCGACCACGAGTATTGGTACGAGGTCGAAAAGCGGGCCGAGGCCGAAGACGGCGATTGACCAGTTTCGGTCACAGGCTGCCGGCCGCATCGTGCGCGGCGATATAGCCGTAGACGAGTCCCTGCGCAATGGTCGCACCGGCACCGGGATAGGTATTCCCGAAGACGTTGGCAGCGCTGTTGCCGATCGCGTACAAACCATCGATCACCGTGCCGTCCTCGCGTAGCACCCGAGCACGCTCGTCGGCACGTAATCCGCCGCAGGTCCCGAGGTCGCTCAGCACCATTTTGACCGCATAGAACGGGCCTTTGACCAACGGCCGTAGGTTGGGGTTCGGAGTGACGGTAGGGTCACCGTAGTAGCGGTCGTAGGCACTACGTCCCCGCTCGAAGTCCGGATCTTGGCCGGCGAACGCGTTCTCGTTGAACCGTGCCACCGTCGCACACAGCTGGTCGGCGGGTACCCGCATCCTCGTGGCGAGTTCATTGAAATTGTCTGCACGAACGGCGATCCCGGCGTCAAACCAACTCTGTGGGATCGCCATCCGCGGAAACAGCTCCGCGGCAAACACGTAGCTGTTTCGATACTGCTGGTCGAACACGATCCACATGGTCTCCACGGGTGTACCCGCCGCTTCACGATCGAGGACGCACTGTCCGAAGCTCATGTAGTCGACCGACTCGTTAGCGAAGCGGCGGGCGTGCTGATCCACGATGAAGGAGCCGGGCAGGGAGCGTTCGGCCAGCATCACCGCCGGGGCGCAGCCCGGAAGCGGCGCGACCGCGGGAAACCACCAGGCCTGATCCATCAGGGCGATGTCGGCGCCGATGTCTTGACCGAGCCGGATAGCGTCGCCGGTGTTGGTGTCGGCGCCCAGGCTCTGATTGCGGCCCAGCGACTCGGGTTGGAACTTGCGCCGCATCTCCATGTCGTGGTCGAAACCGCCGGCGGCAAGGATCACGCCACGCCGCGCCGTCACGGTGAACCGGTTCCCGGCGTGCTCGACTATCGCACCGACAACCCGGCCGTCGTCGCCGGTCACGAGTCTGGAAAGTGTGGTGTCGATCCAGATCGGGATACCGGCGCCGAGCACGCCCGCGAATAAGCCCGCCGCCAAGGCTTGACCCCCGGCGGCGTAGCGCCTGCCCAGCGCAAGGCCGCCGACACCCTGCGCGAGCCGTTTGACCAGAGTCGGTACGCCCTTGCGGGGCACCCGGCTGACCAAGTTCAGCCAACGGTAATCCGCACCGGTGGTCGGCATGGGGATGCTGGCCTTCATCACCCCGGGGCGCAGATAGGGCAAGTACTGGCCAAGGATCGCCGTGTTCAGTGGCCGACACTCGCAGGTACGTCCGCTAGCTGACCCGCCGGGCTTCTCCGGGTGGTAGTCGGCGTAGTCCTTGGCCCAGAACAGGTTCATCGGCGTGGTGCGGCGAAGCATCTGCACGGTTGCCGGCAGGTGGCGCAGATAAGCCGCAGAGCGAGCTTGAGGGGCGGACTGTCCAACCAGCGCATCCAGATACGTCTGCGCCCGCGATGCAGGATCGCTACCCCCACACTCCTCGATGACGGGACTGGCCGGCAGCCACAGCGCGCCGCCGGAGCGGGCCGTCGATCCGCCGATGTGGCCTGACTTCTCGACGACGAGCACCGACAGGCCCCGTTCGTGGGCGGCCAGGGCAGCGGCTAATCCGGTACCTGACCCGACGACCAGCAGGTCTACCTCGGTATCGCAGATGGTCCCGCCGGCCGGGATGGTGGAGTGGGTAGCGATCACGGACGGTGACGATAGGGCCAAACCACGCTCCGGGAATTCCAACCTCCTGATGAGTGGAACACGGGCCTCCCAACCGGGCGATCTCGCAGTTGAATCAGGTCCTCAGCCACAGCGACCCCAGTTGATCAAAGGACGGAACGCAGATGACCACGCACACCGACGCTGACGCCATTCGGATGATCGAAGCCGGATCGGTGCCTACCAGGTTCGCACGCGGTTGGCATTGCCTCGGGCTGATTCGCGACTTCGGGGACGGGCAGCCGCACCAGGTCACTGCGTTCGGGCAGAAGCTGGTGGTGTTCCGCGGCGAGGATGAAGCCATCAGCGTGCTCGATGCGTATTGCCGGCACATGGGCGGCGACTTGTCACGCGGCACCGTGAAAGGCAACGAGATCGCTTGCCCGTTTCACGATTGGCGTTGGGGCGGGGACGGTCGCTGCAAGATGGTGCCCTACAGCAAGCGCACCCCGAAACTGGCGCGCACCCGGGCATGGCCGACGCTGCAGCAGGACGGCATGCTGTTCGTGTGGAACGACCCTGAAGGCAACGCGCCCCCGGCAGATGTGACCATTCCGCGCATCGACGGTGCCAGCAGCGAAGCCTGGACCGATTGGCACTGGTACACCACCGTCGTACACACCAACTGCCGAGAGATCATCGACAACGTCGTAGACATGGCGCACTTCTTCTACATCCACGGCTCACTACCGACGCATTTCAAGAACATCTTCGAAGGTCACGTCGCCACGCAGTACATGAAGAGCGGGGCTCGCCCCGACGTCGGCGACCCGGAAGGCAGCAAGCTGTTGGGAACCACGTCACTGGCGGCCTACCACGGACCGTCGTTCATGATCGATGAATTGACCTACCACTACGCGGACTTTGATCAGCGAACCGTGCTGATCAACTGCCATTACCCGATCGACGCCGATTCCTTTGTGCTGCAATACGGCATCGTCGTGGAGAAGAACGCGTTCATGCCCGAAGAGATGGCGATGCAGGCTGCGATCGCATTGGGAGACTTCGTCAAGATGGGCTTCGAACAAGACGTAGAAATCTGGCGCAACAAGACACGGATCGACAACCCGCTGCTGGTGGAAGAAGACGGCCCGGTGTATCAACTGCGCCGCTGGTACGAGCAGTTCTACGTCGACGCGACCGACGTCTGCCGCGACATGGTGGACCGGTTCGAATTCGAACTGGACACCACTCGCCCCCTGGAGTCGTGGATGAAGGAAGTAGAAGCAAACCTGGCTACCCGCGCGGCTGCCGTCGGATCAACGGAATGACGATCCGCACCGACAACCGCCTGAACGACGCCCCGATGGTGCCGGTGAACTGTCGGCGCTGCGGGGCTGAGGTTCAGGTCCGCAAAAGCAGCTGGAACCAGACCAGCGTGCAGTGGACCGATACCGCGCTAAAGCGATGTGAGGAGCGCTGCGCAGCAGTACATGTGGCCGCCTGTCAAAGCCGTACCAATTTCCTGACCTGCTCGGCCTTGGCCGAGTCGATCGTTGATGCCACCCGCACCGGGGCGCTGACCATAATCGATGAGAGTCCTGATGTTCGAGCGTGAGCCGTCTTGGCCTGCAATTGAATACCTTCAGCTCCCGATACGGCTCGATCACGATGCACGTTCTCCCACTGAGCGGGAACAAATTCTGTAGCAACCTCCCGCTGAGCGGGAACAACCGTTATCGCTTGCCAAGCACAGATGAAGAATCCCCTGAATCCGTACCCAGAACCGCGGATTACTGGAGGCAGAAAGTGATTGGTCGGCGTAGCAGCAAGCAGAATCATCGCTCCCGGAACGCGCAGCAGCCCCGTCGCCGCGCAGTCGGTCTGGGTGCTGGTGCTGGTGTGATGGTGGCGTTTGGGATGTTTCCGTTGAGCGCGTTGCCTTATGCGCATGCTGATGATTTCGGTTTGGGTGAGGTGATCAGTGATCTTCTCGGTGGGGCGACCGCTGGTGTCGGTGATGTCGCCGGTGCTGGTGCCGCCTTTAGCCAGGCTTCGTTGGAACTCGGCGGCCAGGGTTTCGAGGATGCAGTGTCGGCTGCGACAGCCCATCCGCTTGCTGCGGCTGTTCCGGTGCCGGATCTGGATGCTTCGTCGGTCGAAGGGTTCTTCCAGCAGTTCATCTACGACCCGATCCACCGCAGCATCGAGGGCTGGATCAACAGCTCGTTCGGCGAACAGGTCGATGGATTCATCAACCAGGTCTCGGGCCAGTTCCTGATCGGTGATGGTGTGGCCGGCACCGCCGATCATCCCGATGGCGGGGCCGGCGGTTTGTGGTTCGGTGATGGCGGCGAGGGTTACGACGCCAGTGGTAGCGCCGGGGTGGCCGGGGGCGCGGGCGGAGACGCTGCGGGCTGGTTCGGCAACGGTGGTGATGGCGGGGCCGGCGGCGCGGGTGCTGCAGGTGGAGACGGCGGGGCCGGCGGCTCACTGTTGGGCATCGGCGGACACGGCGGTGCCGGCGGCGCCGGTGCCGCGGGCGGCGACGGCGGAAACGGTGGGCAATGGTTCGGCATCGGTGGGGATGGCGGCAACGCCGGCGATGGCGGGGCGGGGTTGCCTGCCCTGGGTGGAGCCGGCGGTAACGCCGGCATGCTCGGCCACCATGGCGCGGTCGGCAGCTACGGCACGCTGGCCGGCGGCCCACCAAGCGACACAGTCGGCCTCAGCACCACGGGTACCTGGATCACCGATAGCGACGGACGGGTGGTCGAACAACACGGATTCAACTACACGATGGAATACTCCGGGTCGGGCAGTGACGGTGAAGCTGTGATCAGTGATGCTAACGCGGCGTTCCTGGCCGCCAATGGCTTCAACGTGGTGCGCCTGGCCATCTCGTGGGCAGCGATCGAGCCCGAGCCCGGTGTCTTCAATGACGCCTATCTCGCCTCGGTCGAGCAGACTATACAAACGCTCGGCAACCATGGCATCAACACGATCGTCGATATGCACCAAGATGCCTACAGCAGTGTTTTCGGGTACGACGGTGCACCCGCGTGGGCCGTCCAGGACGGCGGGCTCGCTAATCCCCAGTTGCCTTTCCCGTTCGCGATCTTCTTCAATCCCGCGGAAACACATGCGTGGGACGCATTTTGGTCTAACTCCGAGGGCCCTAACGGGGTTGGCCTAGAAAGCGATTACGCACAGATGTGGGAACACGTCGCTAACTACTTCAAAGGCAACGCAGACGTGGCCGGGTTCGAGATTATGAACGAACCGTACTCGGGCTCGCAGACCCTGCCCAGCCTCTTCGGCAGCGCGTTCTTCGAGGCGCAGGAGCTGACCCCGTTCTACGACCAAGTCGCATCAGCCATTCGGGCCATCGACCCGAGCACCCCGGTGTACTTCGAACCGAGCATGCTGCCGTCGACTGCTGGCTATCCCACCAGCCTGGGCACCGTCGACCTTCCCCACACCGTCTACTCCTTCCATGATTACTGTGAGTTTTCGCTAGGGCCGATATGCCTACCTGATGTTGCGGGAATTGTCGGCAACGCCGCAGCGTACGCGGGAGAGCACGGTATCCCTGCCGTGATGACTGAGTTCGGAAACAGCGCAGACACCAGCACCATAGCCCAAACGATGCTTCCCGCCGATAACGCCTCGATCGGTTGGACCGAGTGGGCGTTCTCCGGCCAAGGCGAGAACTCCCTGGTGTACAACCCCGAACTCCCGCCGACCGGCGACAACGTGAATACCGGAAACCTGGAAACGCTCGCAGAGCCGTATCCGCAGGTGGTTGCGGGCACCCCGGGTTCCTGGTCGTTCGACAACGGCACCTTCCAGTTCAGCTACACCACCGAACACGTGGACGGCTCAGGCGACTTTGCCGCCGGCTCACAGACCACCATCTCGGTGCCACAAGTCGAATTCCCTAACGGCTATCAGGTGAGTGTCACCGGAGGCCAGGTAATCTCGGCACCCAACGCCACCCAATTGGTCATCGCTTCAGATACGGGCGCGACCACCATCAACGTTGTCGTGAGCCCGGTCGCCGGCGGTGCAGGCGGGTAGGTCGCATGCGTCCTGCACATGGTGTTCCACTCACCGGTCATCGGCGGTGCTCGCGGCGCCCCGAGCAGGTTAACTGTCAACCATGAGCAACGAGATCACGCTGTCGGAGGTCCAAGAATTCATCGCCGGCTTCTGGTATCACTACGACCAGGGCCACTTCGATGAGCTGGGGTCTCGGATGGACGAACAGATGGAATACCTGAGCCGCTCCGACTCCGGCAACTGCCCGTTCGAGCACCTCCTGGCCGCCGAACTGCACGGTCGCTCCGAGACGCTGGCGTGGATGACCCAGCACCGCAACGAAAACCCCTACCCGCTGCGTCACCACGCAACCAACATCTTCCGCACCGGAACCGACGGTGCCGTCACCACCGCGCGCTTCTACCTCTACGTCAACCAGATCACCAACAACGTCCCCTTCGACGTGTCCAGCGGCGTCGTAGACGTGGGTATCCGGCGGACAGCGCACGGATTGGTGTTCACCTCGATGACGGTGGTGCTCGACGCAGAGGATTCCATCCCGTTTGCCGAGTACACCGCCAAGGCGGCCGCAGCCGGCACACTGCCCGGGTGAACGCACGCAGCCTGTTCGGTGGTGGCGTCGCCGTCATCACCGGCGCCGGCGCCGGGATCGGCGCCGGCCTCGCGCGATACGCGAGCCGGCTGGGAATGACGGTGGTCTTGGCCGACGTCGACGCCCAGGCGATCGCTCTCCTACGCGACGAGATCCGGGCGGCCGGCGGATCGGCAACCGACATGGCCTGCGACGTCCGCGATGCTGACGCCGTCGAAGAACTCGCCGGCAACGTCTACCGGGACATCGGCCCGGTGCGCCTGTTGGTAAACAACGCCGGCATCGAACAGTTCGGCTATCTGTGGGATACCCCGCTGACCAACTGGCGACGCGTCGTCGACGTCAACGTCAGCGGTGTCTTCTACGGCATCCGCGCGTTCTTGCCGACAATGATCGCCACCGAATCGCCGGCGTGGGTGTGGAACGTATCGTCCATCGGCGGCGTCGCCAGCGTTCCCCTCCAGGCGCCCTACATCATGAGTAAGCACGCAGTGCTTGCACTGACTGAATGCCTGCATTTGGACGTGCAGTCGGCTGGTCATAACCACATCCACATCCAAGCCGTGCTTCCCGGTGCAGTCGTGTCGAACATCTTTGAGTCGGCGGGCGGCGTGGACGCGGGCGACAGTGGCGCGGCCGAACAGCAGCGCTCGGCCATGCTGGATATCAAAGCCGAAGCAATGGACCCCGTGGCCGCCGCCGAAGTGCTGTTCGACCGCGCGGCGGCAGGCAAGTTCTATCTGCTCACCCAACCCGACTACGTCGGCTCGGCGATGACCGAGCGTGCTGCCATGTTGAACAGCCAGGCCCCCCGCGGCTGCGCACGCAGCAGCGATTCGACCCGGTCACGAACTGACATGCGCCCGCCCAAACTAGATCCCGATGCCGCGGATCGCGTCGCGTCGTTCGGTGAAATCGCCCCAATGCGGATTCGAGGGTTAGCAGCCGTCCGGGCCGGCCTCGAAGCGGCCGCCCATCCCCAGATGCCGGCGATGGCATCGGTGGAGGACGGCACCGTCCCCGGCCCAGCCGGCTCCGTCCCGATCCGGATCTATCGACCCGACGCTGGACAGGCGCTGCCCGTGTTGGTGTATCTGCACGGCGGCGGATTGGTGATGGGGTCCAACCATTCCTTCGAGCCGCTTGCGCGCGAACTAGCCCACGCAAGCGGTGCCGCCGTGGTCGCAGTCGACTACCGTTTGGCACCGGAATCTCCGGTACCAGCGCAATTCGACGATGCGTATGCGGCCACCGAATGGGTCGCCGCCCACGCCGGCGAACTCGGCGTCGACGCCAACCGGCTGGTGGTGGCCGGCGACAGCGCAGGCGGATCGCTGGCTGCCGCCGTGGCGTTGGCCGCCCGCGACCACGGCGGGCCCCCAATCCTGGCTCAGGTACTGCTGTATCCGGGTCTGGACCGGGATATGGGCGCAGCGTCGATCACCACGATGCCCGACGCACCGCTGCTGAGCCACGACGACATCGTCTACATGCACGAACTGACCGACCGCGAAGCGGGATCACCGCACGACGCCTACCGGGTACCGGCGTACGCGACCGATCTCAGCGGCCTTCCACCGGCGATCGTGGTCACCGGAGAGTGTGACCCCATTCGAGACTGGGGCGAACGTTACGCGGGCCGGCTATGCGACGCGGGCATCCAGACCACCCTGACGCGTTATCCAGGCATGTACCACGGATTCCTGATGCGCTCGGACACCACTGCGCGGGGGCGGCTGGCGATGGCAGAGATAGGCGCGTTGCTGCGTGCGAAATTCAGGCACCCGCTTACCGTTAACGAGCCTCCCGGCCAGCGGACCGTAGCCCCCAATGCGGGCCCGGTAGCGCCCACAATCGACCCAGACCACGCAAGGAGATGACCATGTTGACCGACGAACGGCGCCAGGAGCTGTCCGACATCCTTCGCCCCGCTGCCCCACCCCGTGAGATCACCGACGTCTACACCGCCGACCAGCGCGAGCGGTTGCTCGACGTCGTGCACACTCAGGGTCCGTGGAAATTGATCATCGCCCAGCATTTCGCATCAGCGGACGAACTGATGGCCACCATGAGCGGCGCCTTCCCGGAAGGCTTCACACCGTCGCTGGATCTGTTCTTGACACCAACCTTCCGGGGCTACCTGGCGAACTATGGCGCCGTCCTCTACCCGGAGCTGCACGACTGCTTCTACAACGCCGAGTTCCTCGAGAAGGCCAAGACTTATTGGAACGCGCAGTACGCCAAGCCACAGCTGATGCTGTTCAATATCAACGGCCCCTGTGCCAACCGTGACCCCGGCCATCTGGACTCGCCGAGCTTCCGTGGTGTGCGACACGAGAATGCGCCGACCTGGCTGTGCAGCGTGATGGGCAAGTCGGGACTGTTTACGGAGTACCTGATCAAGATGGCCCAGGTGATCACCTGGTTCTCGCTCGATGAAGGCAGTGGCTTCACCTACTGGCCCGACGGTCCGTTGAAGCCCCCCGCCCGCGTGGTGCCGCCGATCAACAACCGTGGCGTGGTGGTTCAGAACGAGATGATGATGCACCGCGGGGAAGCCAACGGACCGCTGGAACAACAAGTACCGTCCGGTCTCGCCTTCGACAGCGTGTTCACCGGTGACGCCACCGACCGCAACTACTGGCTGCTCAAGAACGGCGACGAAGTCATCGCCCGCCACCACACCGACGAGTTGCGCTTCCTGGTGCACTGGTCTGCCGAAGTGTTCACCGACTACGACGAACTCAAAAAGAACATGGACGGCTCCGACGACCTGACCATCGACCGTGCCATCGACATCATGGTCGACGACCTGGCTGGAAAGGGGATCAAACTCGACATCCCCAGTGAGCCGCTGCACGACCCGGTTTTCATCGCTGCACTCAACGCCGCCTACGACCTGGGCGGTCCGTCGCTCTACCCCGACGAGGCACCCGTGAGTGGATTTCAACTCGCCTGACCACCGAAAGGACTTCAACATGGACCGTTTCACCGACCGCCGCGCCATCGTCACCGGTGCCGGATCCGGAATCGGCGCGGCCACCGTGGCACGTCTGCTCGACGAAGGTGCCACTGTGGTGGCCTACGATATTTCCTCCGAAGGCCTTGCCGCGACCACCGTCCGAGCCGAAGAAGCAGGAACCGCAAAAAGACTGAGCACGGCACTACTCGACATCTCCCGCGAGAGCGATGTCATCGCCGCTGTCGAAGCCGCGTTGGCAGACCTTGGTGGACTGGAGGTGCTCGTCAATGTGGCCGCAATGCAAACCTGCTCGCACACACACGAAACCACCCTCGAAGACTGGAACAGGACGCTGGCAGTCAACCTGACTGGCACCTTTCTGATGACCCGCCAGTCGTTGCCGGCCCTTCTGGAATCCGGTCGTGGTGTGGTGGTGAACTTCACCTCGACCGCAGCGTCGTTCGCCCACCCGTATATGGCTGCATATGCGGCCAGCAAGGGCGGCATTCTGAGCTTCACGCACTCGTTGGCACTCGAATACTCCAAACAGGGACTGCGGGCAGTCAATATCCAACCGGGCGGGATCTCGACGGCACTGGCCAATTCCACACTGGAGAAGATGCCCGAAGGTTACGACATCGGCTTGTGGGCCAAACAGACACCGTTGCTGCATGGCAAAGACAGTGAGATCCTTGGTGATCCGAGCGCAGTCGCAGCGGTGATCGCCATGGCGGCCTCTGACGACGGAGCATTCATCACCGGTACCGAGATCCGCGTCGATGGCGGTGCACACGCCTGACCGCGCCGCTGCACATCAGGCGTCGGTGAGCTAACGCATGTGTAGGCCGTTCTGCGCGAAGTCGTCCTACTCGCCGATCGACCCGCTGCCGTCCGCGATCAACGGCCATAGCTGTCGGATGCCCGCCGCAACGGCAGAAGCGGCTACTTGCCGATCCCAGAATTGCACCGAACCAAACTCTGAACGCCAGGCCAGGGCCGCGCGCGTGTATTCGTGCAGTCGGTGTTCATGGGTCGTGGCGATCGCTCCGTGGACTTGGTGGGCATTGCGGGTGACCACCGACGCGGCGTGTCCCGCGCAGGACCGCGCCACCGCGATGTGAAAGTCGAGATCGGCTGATTCCCAGCCAGACCCGAGCGCCATGGTGAGTGCAGCCTCGGTGGCCGCGCGGGCGAGTGCTGCCTGGGCTGCAGCATCGGCGATCAGATTCTGGACTGCCTGGAACTGGCCCAGCGGGCGTCCGAACTGAATACGGGAAGCTGTGTGCTCGATGGACATTTCCACGGCGCGGTCTAGCGCCGCGCACACCTGAATGGCGCGTACCAGCGCCGATCTGCGCTTCAGCTGGTTGACCAACTCGACTGACACCACCTCGCCGACCATGGTCGCGGTGTCAACAGTGACGGTGTCGCGCGGCTCACCGATCAAGTTGACCCCGGATCGCATGGCCACCGCTGAGGCGTCGACCTCACCGAGCCGGTACTGATTGCCCTTCTGCCACACCACCACGATCCGATCCGCGTCAGCGGCCCAAGGCACCGAGGCGCGGGGCTGTGTGGCGGTCGGTGCCAGATAGACGGTGCGGACCGCATTATCGAGGGGTTGGCCCGTGGCCTCCATCAGCCAGCACGCCAACAGGTCATGCTCGGCCAGCGGAACCCGCACGCCGTGACGTACCGCAGCGGACGCCAGCTCAGCGGCTTCGTGCCAGCTCGCCCCGCTGCCGCCACGATCGGGAGCTCCGGTCAAGCGGACCAGGCCGAGCGAATCGAGACGCTGCCACAGCGTGCGGTCCAAGGCGACGCGGCCATCCTGAGAGACGGGTGCCGCGCTCCTCCGATAGTCGGCGAAGACGGCGTCCATCATGGCCACCAAATCCGGATCCACGGTCGGGTTGGTCGACAACTTCGTGACAGTCACCGCATGCCCAATCCCCGCGCGATGACACCACGCAGCACTTCGTTGGTTCCGCCGCGCAACGTGAAGCCGGGGCGTTGGTCGACAGCGTGGGCCACCATCTCCGCCCACTTCGGCGTGACCGGAGCCTCGTCGCCGGTGCGAATGTCGGCCAAGTCAGCGATATCGCCTTCAAGCGTGGTGCCGAGCACCTTGACGACCGCGGCCGACACGGCGGGATTCTCACCGCGTTGCAACGCGCCCGCCACCGCGCTCGACATGTGATGCAGACCAGCGACGCGCGCCACCAGCCGTCCCAATTCGGCATCCGCCGAACCAGGTTGCGCGGCAAGCTGGTCAACCGCACCAGCCAGAAGCGGGAAGGTCGACAGAAGACGTTCCGGGCCGCTTCGCTCGAAACTGAGTTCGGAGGTCACCTGGGTCCAGCCCTGCCCGATCTCGCCAAAGACCATCGCATCGGGCACGAATACCGCATCGAGGAGCACTTCGTTGAAGTGGTGCCCGCCGTTCATCGAGATGACGGGTCGGACTTCCACGCCTGGGGCACGCAAGTCCACGATGAACTGCGCCAGCCCGGCGTGCCGATGCGCCGGGTCGACCGCGTCGGTACGCGCCAGCACGATGAACGCATGCGCACGATGGGCTCCCGAGGTCCATACCTTGGTGCCCGTCAGCGCCCAGCCGCCATCCACCCGGGTGGCCCGGGTGCGGACGCTGGCCAGATCAGACCCCGAGTCCGGTTCGCTCATGCCGATCGCGAAGAAGCAGTCGCCGGCGACAATGCGCGGTAAGAACTGTCGCTTCTGCTGCTCGCTGCCGTACTTGAGCAGCGCGGGCACGATCTGGCGGTCGGCAATCCAATGCGCGGCCACGGGTGCACCGGCGGCCAGCAGTTCCTCGGTGACCACGAATCGCTCCAGAAACGACCGGCCGTGCCCACCGTATTGTTCGGGCACGGTCATCCCCAGCCAGCCGCGACGGGCCAGCGCCTTGGTGAAGGTCTCGTCCCAGCCACACAACCAGGCGTCGACGGTCGGTGTGAACGCGCCGGCGGCCAGTTGTTCGGCGAGGAAGTCGCGCACCTCGGCCCGTAACGAATCCAAGCCGACGTTCTCACCCGCCGGGGGCACCAGCCGCGACAATGCAGCGGTCATGACGTCTTCCATTTCGCGATCCGCCGCAGATGCTCGGCATCGTGGTGGGCCAGCGGTTGCATGGCCGCCGCCATCGCCAGGGTCGATTCCAGCGACCCGGTCGCGGACTCCCGTAGTAGGCGCTTGGCCATCCGCAGCGCCTGCGACGGGTTCGCGGCGATCCGCTGGGCCAGTGCGGTTGCGGCATCGAGCAGGTCCTCGTGCGGCACCACGTCGTTGACCAAGCCCCACGCCAGCGCCGTCGGCGCGTCGATACGGTCCCCGGTGAAGGTCAGTTCAGCGGCGCGGGCGTGACCGATCGCACGGGGGAGGAACCAGCTGCCGCCATCGCCGGGGATCAGCCCGAGTTGGACGAAGCTTTCGGCGAACGATGCCCGTTCGGAGGCGATGCGGATATCGCACATCATCGCCAGGTCGCAGCCGGCCCCGATCGCTGCACCATTGACGGCCGCGATCAGCGGAACCTCAAGCCGGCCCAAGGCGCGGGGAATGCGTTGGATGCCGTCGGTGTAGGCGTAGCGCTGCTCGATCGGCGGCAGACCGAACATGCCCTGCTGATCGGCCATCTCTTTGACGTTGCCCCCGGCGGAGAAGATCTTGCCGGCCCCGGTGAGGATGACAGCACGGATTGTGGTGTCGCGGTTGACGGCATCGACATTGGACTCGAACGCCGCAATGCACTCGTCACCGCTGATCGCGTTACCGACCTCTGGCAAGGTCAGAGTCCAGCGCTGAACCGGTCCGTCGCCCGCGGTCTGCAAGGGTGTGCTCACTGATGCTCCTTGAGCTGAAGGGATTTGGTCTGCAGGTACTCTTCGAACCCGAAGGCGCCGAGCTCGCGGCCGATACCCGACTTCTTGTAGCCCCCGAACGGAGCGACCGGGTTATACGCGCCGCCGTTGATGTCGAGTTGGCCGGTCTGCACGCCTCGGGCGAAGGCGATCGCGGTGCCGTCGTCGCCTGCCCACACCGCCCCCGACAGTCCGTAGGGGGTTGCGTTCGCGATGCGCAGCGCATCGGCGTCGTCGGTGAACGGGATGACCGCCAACACCGGCCCGAACACCTCCTCTTGGCCGAGTTCGGAATCCGGATCGACGTCAGCGAACACGGTGGGCGCAAGGTAGTAGCCGCGGTCTCGCAGCGGCTCGGCGCCGCCCACCACCAGTCGGGCACCATCACGCTGGGCCCGTTCGATGAACCCGCGCACCGCTTCGAATTGCGAGCGCGACGCCACCGGCCCGATCCGCGTGCTGGGGTTGTGCGGATCTCCGACGGTGTAGCGGGCGGCGGCGGCCTCGATCAGGTCAAGCGCCTCGCCGTAGCGGTTTTCGGGCACCAGCATGCGCGTCCATGCCATGCAGGTCTGGCCGCCGTTGAGAAACGCGTTGCCGACGCCTACTTTGACCGCGGTGGCGAGGTCGGCGCCGTCGAGGATCACGTTGGCGGACTTTCCGCCGAGTTCCAGGGCGACTTTCTTGATCGACATGCCGGCCAGTCCTCCGACACGGGTGCCCACCGCGGTGGAACCGGTGAACGACACGAAGTCGACAGCGGGGTGTACTGCGAGGTGTTCGCCGATCACCGCACCGCTGCCGGAGACTAGGTTCAGCACTCCGGGCGGCAATCCGGCATCGGCGCAGGCCTCGATAAACTCGAACACAGATAGCGGCGCCTCGTTGCTGGGTTTCAGCACGACCGTGCAGCCGGCTGCGATAGCCGGCACGACTTTGGCGACAACTTGATACAGCGGGTAGTTCCAAGGGGTGATCGCCGCGACCACGCCGTAGGGTTCACGCAGCACCAGCGAATGCCCGAGACGCTGCTCGAAATCAAACCGCGCCAACACGTCCGCGAATCCTTTGGCCACTGCCAGCGGCACCTGAGTCTGCACCGACTGTGCGGTGCGCACCGGGGCGCCCATCTCGTTCGTGATGATTTCGGCGATATCCGACAGCCGGGTTTCCATGGCGGCGATGACCCGCCTCACTCGGTCTTTGCGTTCGGTGACGCTGATGCCCGGGTCGAAGGCACGGCGTGCGGCGGCCACCGCGGCGTCTACGTCGGCGGTGTTGCCGTTGGGTACATGACCGATCACCGTTTCGGTGGATGGGTTGATGACGTCGATGCTGCCGCCGCCGGACGGGGGAACCCACTGGCCGTCGATGAATAAGGTGGTGCGCTCGTAACTGTGCATGGTCGTCCTTGCTGGGGGTCAGGGCACGATGCTGGCGCGAACGTCGCGCTTGCCGTCGGCTGCGGCGAACGCCGCATTGATGTCGTCGAGGGAGTAAGCCGCCGCTGTCAGCCGTTCGAGAGGCAGCTGATGCTGGTGACGGTCGAGGAAGCCCAACGCGCGTGAGAGCACGTCCGGGCTGTAAAGCGATACGCCGACCATGGTTTTGTTGGCGAAGACGAAGCGGGATGGGTCGAAGGCAAAGGTTTGACCGATGTTGATGTTGCCGATCTCTACGTAGCGGCCGAACTGCCCGAGCATCTGCAGGCCTTCGTCGATCGCCGACGGATGCCCGACGACTTCGACGACGACATCGGCGCCGTGACCGCCGGTCAGCTTGCGTACGGCTTTGGCCCGATCCTTGCCGGTGGAGACTTCACCCAGGTTGATTATGGCGTCCGCGCCAAATGCGGTAGCCAGTTCCAGGCGTTCCGGCACCCCATCGATGGCGATGACATTGGCGGCGCCACGGGCTTTGGCGACCGCAATCGCATACAGGCCGAGTGCGCCGGCACCTTGCACCACGACGTGCTCACCCAGCTGTTGATCGACCCGCTCGAGCCCGTACATCACCTGCGACAGCCCGCAGTTGGCGCCCGCCGCGACGGCGTCCGAGACGCTGTCGGGCACCGTGTAGACGACCGCGCCCGCGGGCAGCAGGTAGTAGTCGCCGTAGCCGCCGACAAAATAGGGCGGCTCGTCTGCGCGGCCCAACATCGCCATCGTCAAATTCAGGCAGGCGTTGCGTCGCCCGGCCAGACAACTACGACACTGATGACAGGAGTAGAAGTACGGGAACACCACGCGGGTGCCCGCGCTCAGTGGCTGCCCGTTCGAATCGGATTCCACGCCCGCCCCAAGGACTTCGACAGCGCCTATCATCTCATGGCCGAGAACCGTCGGCAGCTGGCCGCCCAGACCACGGGTCGCGAACGTCCCATGCCAGGCGTGCAGATCGGAACCGCAAATGTTGACACGAGTGACGCGGATCAGGATCTGACCAGGTCCCACGGCAGGCAGCGACACCGTCTCGATCTGGAATGGCATGCCGGGCTCGTCGAAACGGGCGATACGGCCGGTGTACACGTGGTGTCCCTTCAGTTGCTGGTGAATTGGGAGCTGAACTGCTCGCGCAGATGACGTTTGAGTAGTTTGCCGCTCGGGTTCTTGGGTAGAGAGTCGACGAAGTACACGTGTTTGGGGGTCTTGAATCCGGCGAGGTGATCACGGCAATGACGCAGCACCTCATCTTCGGTCAAACTGTTCCCCGCGCGGGGTACCACGGCGGCAACTACCGCTTCGACCCACACCGGGTGTGCTAGGCCGAACACCGCAGCCTCCTCAATTCCCTTGTGTAGGTAGAGAATTTCTTCGACTTCGCGGCTGGCGACGTTCTCCCCGCCGGTTTTGATCATGTCCTTCTTGCGATCGACCACGTACAGGAGACCGTCGGCGTCGAAGTAACCGAGGTCACCCGAATGGAACCAGCCGCCAGCGAACGCCTGGGCGGTGGTGTCTTCGGCGTCGAGGTAGCCCAGCATCAAATGTGGGCTGCGATGGACGATTTCACCGATCATCCCGTCGGGAACCGGGTTGTTGGAGTCATCGATGATGATGGTCTCGACGTTGACCACGGGCCGCCCGGCCGCCCCGGCGTGGGCGTCTTGCTCGTCGGGCTGCAGTGCGCAGGCCAGGGGGGCCATCTCGGTTTGGCCATAGAAGTTCCACAGCCGTAGGTTGGGTAGCCGCTGACGCATTTCGAGCAGGATCTCGGTCGGCATCGGTGAGGCGCCGTAGTAGCCCTTGCGCAGGCTGGACAGGTCTACCTGGTCGAAGACGGGGCTGCGCAGCAGGCTGATCCAGACCGTCGGTGGGGCAAAATAGCTTGTGACCCGGTGGCGCTCAATGGTGCGCAGCACCAATTCCGGGTCGGGGCGGGGCAAGATGATGCTGGTTGCCCCCAGATAGATGTCGGTGGCCAAGAAATTGTCCAGTTGCGCGCAGTGGTACAGCGGCAGTGAGTGGGTCTCGATGTCGTCGCCCGTCATGGATCCGGCGACGATGGTGCTGATGTACTGCCACATCAGACTCCGGCTGCTGTGCATGACGCCTTTTGGCCGCGATTCGGTTCCGCTGGTGTACATCACCCTCAGGACCTGATCCTCGTCGACGTCGCAGACAGGTACCGGGCTCGTCGTCGTCAGCCATTGCGCGAAATCGGGCCATCCGCTCGAGCAGTGTTGACCCGGGCGGACCAGGGCTGCCTTCGTGCGGACGCAACCTGCGAGGTTCATCGCCTGCTCGGCGGTGGGAACGAGATCGACCTCGGCGATGAGGCCGACGGCCTTGCTGTGGCCGAGGATGTAGGAGATCTCCTCGGCGGTCAGCATGAAGTTGATCGGGACGAGCACCACGCCAGCGCGGGCAGTGGCAAATGCCAGGACCGCATACTGCCAGCAGTTACGCGACAGCAGCGCGACGGCGTCGCCTCGGGTAATGCCGTTGTCGTGCAATCCCGCCGCGGCCCGATCTACCGCATGATCGAACTCGGCGAAGCTCAACACGACCTCGCCGTCGATGATGGCTGTCTTGTCCGGGTGCCGACGCGCCGATCGGCGGGGGATGTCGCCGAGGGTGTGGCTGCGGGCCCGCCCGATGAGAGCGGCCAGGTCGTCTGAGTGCACGGCCGCAGACTAGGCAGTGCAACGCCGTCGCGGGAGTTCGTCTCCCGCTGAGTAGACACTGCGGGGTGCTTTCCCGCGAAATCGCTCAATACTGGTGGCATGATCGCCGCAACTGAACCGTCGTCGCCCGCAGATGCCGTCGTGGACCCCGCGATCCTGCGCGCCCACCTCCTGCAGGCCGACCCCGGTGTGTTGCTCGCGGTGCTCGCGCAGGTCACCGGCGACCCAGCGGTGATCGATCGTTTCGCGTCGAAGATCGGCTACCGTCCCGATCCACCCGAGCAGGCAGGGACAACAGATCCCGCCACGATGCGGGCGCTGGCCGACGAACTCATGGCCGCACTGCGCCGACCCCGACCGACGGATGCGGTGCCGGCGGAGGATCGTGACTTTTTCGCTCGGCTGCTGCCGGTCGCGCTGGGCACGGAGGTGGATGACGAGCAGGTGGACCTGCTGCTCGAGCAGGGTGGCTTCCGTCCGCGGCAGCCCACGTTGCCGCGCACCGTGCCGATACCGTCCACCACTACGATGGCGATCATCGGCGCGGGCATCGCCGGCATTGCGGTCGCGCTGGCCGCCGCCGAAGACGGCGTGTCGTTCGAGATTTTCGAGCGCAACGACGAAGTCGGCGGTACGTGGCTGACCACCACTTATCCGGGTATCGGCGTCGACACCCCGTCGGCCTACTACTCCCTGTCCCGTGAGGTGAACCCGGACTGGTCGAACTACTACCCGCAAGGAGCGGAGTATCAGGCGTATCTGGTGTCCATGGCCGACAAATACGACCTGCGCCGCAATATCCGATTCGGCACCGACGTCGAGGCTTTGTGGTGGGACGAGGACCGCGACCAGTGGCAGATCCGCTCCCGGACCGCCGATGGAACCCAGGCAATCGACTATGCACGGGTGGTCGTCACCGCGGCCGGGTACCTGAACCGGCCCCGCTTCCCGGACTGCAAGGGCCGCGAGACGTTCGCGGGCGTCAGCATCCACTCGGCACAGTGGGACCCGGCCCTGAGCTTGCGGGGCAAAAAGGTGGCGATCATCGGAGCGGGCTGCACCGCGGTGCAGATCGTGGATGCCTGCGTCGACGAGGTCGAACACTTGACGGTCTTCCAACGCCAGCCGCACTGGGTGGCTCCGCGTAAACGGCTCACCGACGAGGTTCCCGAACATCGCCGCTACCTCGGTCGGGTGCTGCCGCACTACGCGAAATGGCACCGGATCAAGTCGTACTGGGGCACAGCCGACAACAACTACCCGATCATTCTGCAGGACCCCGAGTGGGCCAAGACCCATCTGTCCATTTCACCGGCGAACGATGTGCTGTTGCAGATGTGCCTAGACTACATCGACCGGACCTTCGGTGCCGGAACGGAACTGGCACGCAAGGTCACACCCGACTTCGCCCCGTATGGGAAGCGGATCATCCGCGATCCCGGAGGCTACTACGCCGCGCTTACCCGCGACCACGTCGATGTCGAGGACAGTGAGCCAGCCGAGATCAACGCTGCCGGTATCGTCACCGCCGACGGCCGTCAGATCGATTTGGACGTCATCATCTACGCCACCGGATATCACCTGGACTTCCTGTCCACCATCGACATTCGCGGCCGCGAAAACAAAACACTGACTCAAGAGTGGGGCGACAGCCCGCGCGCCTACCGCGGCGGCACCGTTCCCGGATTCCCCAACCTTTTCATCACCTCAGCACCCAACTACAGTCCGGGACACGGTGCGGGAGCCAACTTTTCGATGGAAGTCCTGGCCCACTACGTCCTCGAATGCCTGCAATTGATGGCATTACACGATGCGACCACCATGGAAGTGACGCAGCGTGCCTTCGACGACCACGTCGCCGGAATCGACGAGGCGATGAGCCGCACGGTGTGGTGCCACACGCCCAACGCGCATACGTATTACCGCTCAGGCTCGGGCCGCGTCGTCGTCGCAACACCGTACCGGCTGGTCGACCTTTGGCAGCAGCACCGCGCACCGATCGAGGAAGACTTCGTCCTGCGATGACTCAACTTCTGGCTGGAAAGACCGCGCTGGTGACCGGCAGCAGCCGCGGCATCGGACGTGCGATCGCGCAACGCCTGGCCGCCGAAGGCGCCACCGTCGCGGTAACCGCCCGCGCCTACACCCCCTCGCCGTCGGTGCGCCACGGGACCACGTCGGCCATTCCCGGCACGATCGAGGAAACACGCGCGTTGATCGAAGCAGCCGGCGGCTCGGCGTTCGGGCTGGCTGCCGACCTGGAGGACAGCGACGCCCGCAATGGACTCATCGACGCAGTGCTCGAACGCACAGGTCGCGTCGACATCCTGGTCAACAATGCCGGGTTCGCTGACTATGCAGTGATCGAAGACATGACGCTGGAGACCTTCGATCGCACCGTCGAACACTATCTGCGGACACCGTTCCTTCTGACGCAGGCTGCCGTGCCACAGATGCGCAAGCAGGGAGCCGGTTGGATCGTCAACATCGGGTCGGTGACCGGCGTGGCGCCGGTGCGCCCCTACCGGGACTACAACAAGGCCGCCGGAGACGTGATCTACGCGTCCTGCAAGGCTGCGCTGCACCGCTTCACCCAGGGCGTCGCGGCCGAGCTCGTCGACGCCAATATCGCCGTCAACTGCGTGGGTCCCTCGACAGCGGTGCGCACCCCCGGTGCGGCGTCGCTCATTCCCGCCACCTTCCCGACCGAACCCGTCGAGTATCTGGCGGAAACGGTGCTGGCAATGTGCCATCTGCCCGCGGCTCAACGCACCGGTCTGGTGGCGTTCAGCCTGCACTACCCCTGGTCGCAGCGGCTACCGGTGCACACCCTCGACGGCGCCGACGTGCTGCCCCCGCTGCCGCCCCCGGCAACGGCAAACCCGAACGTGCGGCCGGCCGGGTTCTGAGCTGTCACAGCAGCGGTGCGCTGAGCGTGCAGAAGCTGTGACACACCCGTTCCCGGATGATCACATCGGTGGTCTCGGGATCAAACCAGCGGTCCACCACCGCCCAATGAATCGGGTGCATCAAGTACCGGCCCATCAGTCCCGCCACGTCGCTGAATTCCTGTTCGAAGACGTGCGTCCACGCACTGGCTCCAATCGCGGAATCGACCCGACTGAGCTGCCAGGCGACAATGGGGTCCACATACTGTGGCATCATCGCCAACTCGTGCTCGAACGCTGACACCGTCTGGGGATCCACCTCAGGGGCCACGCGCAGCAGCAGCGCCCGGTACACGCCACCGCGACCGCGGCGCGTCGCGGTTCCGCCATACGTTGCACCGTTGACCCGGGTGATCGCCGGGTCGTTGAGAACGTCGTCGAACCCGGACTCACCCCAACCGGTTTCGTCGGGAAACCGCAGATGCACCAGAACATCGCCGCCGTTGCGTGAACCAGGCAGCGTCGGTTCGACGACCGCTGCGCTGGGCGAGGCCTTGACGGCCGCGTCACGCAATCCCAGAAGAACCTCACCGCGCGCATCGCTGTCGACATCGAGGAGGCGGAGGACGCTAAACATTGCACAGGCCGTCGACATCAGCGGCCGCGGCCGCGACGCTGCGGGTGCGCTCGACAACCAGATCGGTGATGCTGCTCCACCATTGCGCCACCGCCGGATCCGGCCGGCCCTTCCACGTCATCTCCCACCAAGCCTGCGGCGTAGGCAGCGACCAGGTGATGGTGACGACATTCGTCCGGTCAGCGAACCAGATCGGTGGGCTGACCAGCACTCCGCACAGCGTCATTCCGCGTGCGCGGGCGCCCGGCACGTAGTCGGCCAAGTACGAGTCGACGAACTGCCGCGCGCACCCCGCAGCGGTGACCACGCGGTCGACGACGAACACCTCGGTCATGCCCTGAGATTAGTGCGGCCGCAGGGCGATGCAGCACGGATTTCCCGCCCACCGGGAAGCCCCCGTTGACGCGGCTGCCGGATACCGCGACGGTGATCTGGTGAATGATCCGTTCAGCCCCGCCCAGCTGGGACCGGTGGCGCTGCGCAACCGTGTCATCAAAGCCGCTACCTCGGAAGGCCGATCACCGGCGGGCCTGGTGACCGATGAGTTGATCGAGTTTCACCGGACTTTCGCCGAGGGCGGGGTCGCCATGACCACCGTCGCCTACTGTGGCGTGTCGCCCCAAGCCGCCAGCGCACCCGGACAGATCGTGATGAGCCTCGCCGCCCTGCCCGGGTTGCGCAAGTTGACCGATGCGGTCCACGCCGCAGGAGCCGCGATCTGCGCGCAGCTCGGCCACGCCGGTATCGTCGCCCCCAAGAAGCTGACCGGCGTTACGGCGCTGGCCCCCAGCCGCTTCATCAACCCGACGTCCATGGCTTACTGCCGCGCGATGTCGATTTCCGAAATCCAGACGGTCATACGTCAATTCGGTAGTGCGGCGCAAGTGGCGATCGATGCGGGATTCGATGCGGTCGAGCTGCACTTCGGTCACCTCTATCTGCCCAGCTCGTTTCTGAGCCCGTTGATCAACCGCCGCAAAGACGGCTATGGCGGATCCATCGACAACCGGTCCCGGCTGGTTCGCGAGATCGCCCAGCATGTCCGTAGCGTTGCCGGCAATCAGATCGCGGTCATCGCCAAACTAGACATGGACGACGGTGTGCCCGGAAGCATCTGGCTCGACGAAGCACTGCGCACGGCCCAGCTGCTCGACGCCGACGCCACGCTGGATGCCATCGAACTGACCCAAGGATCCTCGGTCTACAAACCGATGTACTTGTTCCGCGGCGACGTGCCGGTCAAAGAGTTTGCACAGGTGATGCCGCGTCCGCTGAAACCGATCGTGCGCATCTTCGGAAAGCAGACAATGGGTGTCTACCCCTACCACGACCTTTACATGCTCGAGGCGGCACGGCAGTTCGTGCCGGTCATGAAGAGCACCAAACTCATTCTGCTGGGCGGCATCAGCGAACGTGAGCACCTGGAGACCGGGCTGCGCGAAGGGTTCGATTTCTTCGCCATGGGCCGAGCGTTGCTCCGCGAACCCGACCGGGTCAACACCATGAGCGCAACGCCCGCCTCGCGTAGTCGCTGCACCCACAACAACAAGTGCATGGTCACAGTGTTCGGGCGCACCCATTGTGTGCTCGATCCCGGCCAACGTTACGGCCATGACGCCACGCTCGGTGACGACAAACCGGCATCGCTACCGGGCCAGCAGCTCACCTAACGCACGGCTGGCTTGGCGACGCGCGCGGTGAGCGATGTCGAACATCGGCATGGTCATGAAGCCATGGACGCCGCCTTCGAACGAACACCGGGTGGTCGGTACTCCGGCAGTCTGCAGGGCGTGAACATAGGCGGTGCCCTCGTCGCGCAGCGGATCATGGCCGGCCAGAACCACGACGGCGGGCGGTAACCCGCCCAGTTCCGCGCGCAGCGGGCAGGCGTACGGGTGTTCCCGATCCCCAACAGTCGGCACGTACTGATCCCAGTACCACTGCAGCGCCGGGCGCGGGTTGTAGAAGCCGCGTCCGAACAGACGGTAGGAACTGGTGTCGAAATCGGCGGCGATCACCGGATACAGCAAAAGCTGCGCCGCCAGCGCGGGCGCACCGCGGTCGCGGGCCATCAGTGTGGCCACGGCGGCAAGGTTGCCGCCGGCGCTGTCACCTCCGAGCGCGACACGCGCCGGGTCGGCGCCCCAGTCGGCCGCACGCTCGACCGCCCAGTTCAGGGCCGCGTAGAGGTCCTCGGCCGCGGTCGGCCAGCGGTGCTCGGGAGCCAACCGGTAGCCCACCGACACCACCACGGCCGGAATCAGATTGGCCAGGTTGCGGCAGAGTCCGTCGTGACTGTCCAGATCGCAGAACACGAAACCACCGCCGTGGGCGTAGACCAGGATGGGCAGCGGTCCGGCCGCTTCGGGACGGTAGACGCGGACATCGATGCAGCCACCGTCCACCGGGACCTGGTGCTCAGATACTGCGGCCACCGGTTCGGGTTGCGGGTTGGGGACGAATCGGTCACGGATCGCGGCCCGCGCTTGGGCACCGGTCATCGTGTGTACCGGCGGGAAACCTGAATCCAATGTCTCGATCAGGTCGGCGATTTGGGGGTCGAGACTCATGCGGGCTGCAGAGTCGGCGACTGCCGCACCTGCACCGGCCGTGGTGTGCTGCTCCCGCGCAGCGGACGGAGGGGCTGCAGTGTCGGCGCCACCTGGCCGGGTCCATCTTCGGCGTTGCGCCAGATGCCCATCGCCGTCATCCGCACTGGGGCGGTCAGTCGCTGGTCGAACGTCATGCGGCTCGTCGGGCCGCAGAGCGACACCGCGGCCACGGCCCGACCGGCCGGGCCGATCGGGGCGGCCACACACCCGAAGCCGGCCAACGACTCCTCTCGCTCGGTGGCAACACCGTGTTCGCGCACCTTGGCCAGTTCGGCCGATAGCTGCGAGGCGGTGGCGATCGAGAATCGGGTCTTGCGGGCCGTCAAGTCGACCTCAACGGATTCGTTGTAGGCCAACAGTGCCTTGCCGATCGCCGTGCAGTGCGCCGGCTGGCGTCCGCCGACGCGGGTGGGGATGACGGTACCCAACTGATCGCCGATCTTCTCCAGGTACACCACGTCCGAGCCGTCGAGTACCGCCAAATGGACAACCAGGCCGGTCGCTCGGTGCAGTTCGCGCAGTAGCGGAATGGCGCCGCGGTGAATGCGGTCCTGGTGCAGTGCCAGCGATCCCAATTCCACTAGCCGCACGCCCAGTGCGTAATCGCGGCCCTCGCGGCGCAGCCAGCGCAGCTCGACCAGTTGCTCGAGCATCCGGTGGGCCGATGAGCGCGGTAGACCGGTACGGCGCACAATCTCGGCCAGCGTCATCCGGCCCGGGCCCTCGAAGGAATCCAGTACCAGAGACACGCGGTCGATGAGGGCGCTGGGCGGTTCGCCAGCCTTGTCAACAGCCATCGTCATCAGGGGCCTCCACACCTCGTACCCGCCGCAACAGTCATATGACTATTAGGTATATGACTGTTTGTAGCACATCGGTGTGGCAGTTGTCACTTGGTTGCCGTCAAGTGCGCGCAGTTACGTCACCGGCCGTAGGTGAGACAGTCGGGTCGCGTTGAGCCGGTGATCGACGTCGTCGGGGGTCGTTAGGCGGGGATTGTCGGTCGTCAGCCCGTCGCGGCGCTGTGGCCGGCACGACGACCGTAGAAGCTGCCGTCGCCCAGCGACACGCCGCTGGCGTAGCCCCAGGCAGCCAAGCCGGCGCTGCACCGGCCTGCGGCGTACAACCCGGGAATGGGTGCGCCGCTGACATGGAGCACCTCGGCCTCGAGTGTGGTGTGCAGGCCGCCGAGAGTGAACCCGCCGGTCGACTCCCGCAGATCGATCGCGCCGACGGGGGCGCCGACCGGCCGCAGCCACTGCTTCTTCTTGTGCAGCAGAGGGTCCTCACCCCGGGCTGCGGCCTCGTTGTAGGCGGAGATGGTGGATTGCAGGGAGCCGGACGCCAGTCGCATTTCCGACTCCAGTTCGGCGACCGTCTCACACACCCAGGTCGGTGGCCGTGTCATCAAGTGTGGCGACAGCGAGGCCAACGCCTCCTGCTGGGCCGCGTCGTCGAGGATCAGATACGCGGTGTTGTTCTGGTGATACAGCGTCAGCTGTCCGACGCGGCCCGGATAGGTGTCCTCGGCGACGTAGCGCTGTCCGCGTTCGTTGACCAGCACCCCGCGCACCAGCTGCTGTGGGTCGATGAACAACGCGACCTCAGTGGCGTCCATATGAGCAAGATCGGCGCCGAGCGCCTGCGCCATCCGGATGGCCTGACCGTCGTGCTGCTCAATCGAAGCGGCGGGACGCCCGGCGATGCGCGGCGCGTAGCGGGCAACCATCGCCTCGTTGTAGGCGAAGCTTCCGGTGGCCAGTACCACGCCCCGACGCGCACGAATATTGATCTCCTCGCCGTAGCGCCGGGCCCGGATCCCGACGACGCGGCCGTCGGACTCCACGATCAGGCACTGCACCCGCACGTCATAGAGTGCGCGCGCTCCAGCGGCGGTCGCGGTATCGACTAGGCCCTTCATCAACATGTAGCCGGCGCTGGCCTCACCCTGCTTCTTGTTGAGCATTTGCGGGATGTGGCCGCGGGGAGCGGGTTCGGCGATCGTATTGAACGGGTACGCGTTCTCCCCGCCGCTGTACATCAGCCCCTGATCGCCCATCGGCTCCCAGCCGGGCTCACCGAAGAACTCGGCCTTGAACGGCACCTCGCAGCCGACCAGCCAGTCGAAGTGGGCCACACTGCCTGAGCAGTAGTCGGCGATGCGGTTCACGTCAGCACCAGGCCCCATGGCCGCGGTGAGAAACGCCGCCATGTTCTCGACCGAGTCGCTGAACCCGCACGCCGTCTGGAGTGCCGTGCCGCCACCCAAATAGATGAATCCGCCGGCCATCGCCGCGGCCCCACCCCAGGATCCGGTGCGCTCCAGGACGAGGACGTCGGCGCCGTCACGCGCCGCCTGCACCGCAGCTGCGGCGCCCGCAACACCGTAGCCGGCGATCACCACGTCGGCCTGGTGATCCCAGCCAGCGATCTCCGCCGCCGATACGGGGGTGACGTCTCCGGTAGATGTCATGGTCGCATTGCCGCCGGCAGGTCAGACACCCACTGGTGACCCCAGTAGCTGTCGGCGGTGATTTCCTCGGCGGTATAGAAGGTTTCGTCGACCCGCATGCCGTCGGTGCCGAACTCGATGTCCCAGTCGCCGGGCGCGCGAACATAAAACGACACCATCTTGTCGTTGGTGTGCCGGCCCAGCGTCGACGACAGCTGGAAACCTTCGGCGTTGACCCGGTCCAGGGCCTGGCCCACCGCATCGAGGGTGTCGACTTCCACCATGAGGTGGATCAGGCCTGGATCGCAAAGGTTCTGTGCGGGGCAGACCGCCAGGCTGTGGTGGCGCTGGTTGACACCCATGAACCGGACCCGGAGCGGCCCGAATTCCGGTGGAACCGGAACTCGGAAGGCTCCGCGGGATCTGAACCCCAGGACTTCGGTGTAAAACGTGAACAGGCCGTCGACGTCGAGCGCCGGAAGCACCACGTGACCCAGACCCTGCTCACCGGTGACGAACCTGGCGCCGAACGGGGTGACGACCGGTGAGTGATCAAGGACTGCACCGTGATACACCTCCAGGGAGGTGCCGGCCGGGTCTTCGAAGGCGATGACCTCCTCGACGCGACGCGCGTCGGCCTCGTCGAGCGATAGCTGTTTGAATGGCACTTGCGCAGCATCCAAGGCAGCTTGCACCTGCTCCAGGCCGGCGTGATCACGCACCTCCCAACCGACTGTCATGATCTTGTCGACCGCCCCGGCGACCACGATGATGCGCGCGGCGCGTTCGTCCATCCGCAGGTAGAGCGCGGACTCGTCGGGCCCGGTGCCCTGCGCGAATCCCAGCACATTGAAAGCGAAGTGACGCCACCGCTCGATGTCGGAGGCCGCGACGGTGACGTAGCCCAGGCCCTTGATCAATCCCATCGATGCCTCCCCGCTCAGATCATCGCCCGCAGCGGACCCTGTGGATCCACGCCCAGCGAACTCAGCGCCGAGGCGTGGTACACCGTGCCCGGGACGTGGATGGCGTGTGCCTGACCGACGTGCACATCGCGCCAGTACCGTTGCAGCGGCTTGTCCATCCGAGCCGCATTCCCTCCGCATCGCGCAAAGATCTCATCGACCGCCGACACCGCGCGCCACACCGCGCGCACCTGGGTACGTCGGCCCGCGGCGCGGTCCTCGAACGTCACTTCGTGACCGGCGTCCACCAGGTCGTAGATCCGGTCGGCGTTGGTCAACAACTCCTGGCGGGCGGCGTTGATGTCCGCGGCGGCCTCACCGATTGCATACATGACGTACGGGTCGTCCTTGATCGCCACACCACTGGAGTTCACGCGTTCGCGCTGGTAGTCCAGCGCCGCCGCCAACGCGCCTTCGGCGATCCCGATCGTCGCCGAGCTGATGCCCAGCGGAAACATTGTCGACCATGGCATGAGGTAGAGCGTTTCGGTCATCCCAGCGTCGCGCTGAGCGCTCCCGTCCATCACCTTCATCGCGTCCATCGTTCGGTACGTCGGCACGAACGCGTCCTTGACGATGATGTCTTTGGAGCCAGTACCGCGCAGGCCCACGACATTCCACGAGTCCTCCACGATCTCGTAATCCGCGCGGGGAAGGATCATGTGCAGCATCTGCGGCGGCATCAACGGTTTGCCGTCGGCGTCGCCGATCATCGCGCCCAGGAAAATCCAGTCGCAATGGTCGGTGCCGGAGCTGAATTGCCAGCGCCCATTGAAGATGTATCCGCCGTCGACCGGCTTGGCCACACCTTGGGGTGCGTACGGCGAGGCAACCCACGTGTCGACGTCATCGGCCCAGATCTCGGCGGCGACCCGCGGATCGGCGTAGGCGAGCTGATAGGGATGCACGCCGACCACGCCGTTGATCCACCCCGCGGACGGATCCAGCGCCGCGGTGGCCATCACGGTCTCGGCGAACTCGCGTGGATGTACCTCAAGGCCGCCATGGACCCTGGGCTGCAAGAGACGGATATGGCCCGCCGACTTCATCAGCTTGACCGTCTCGTCGGTCAGTTTGCCGATCTTCTCGGCGTGGGCGCCTTGCTCGCGCAGTTGGTCGGCGATGGCATGCACCCGATCGATTACCCGTTCAGTCATCCTCTGGTCCTATCGTCCGTGGCTGTGCTGTTGATGGTGTACCCCCGTGCCGCTGGCCGGGGGAGCAGATCCCGGTCAGTGGAAGGTTGGTGTCGTTGTCGCAGGTGACTCAGAATTCGATGTGTAGGTCATCGGAGACGGGGGTGGCCTGACAACCGAGGATCAGGCCGTCGGCGCGGTCGTCTGGCTCAAGGATCTCGCAGGTGGCCATATCGACGTCCCCGCGCAACACGGTGGCCGCGCACGATCCGCACTGACCTTCTTTACAGGAGTACGGCACATCAAGGCCGGCGGCGAGCATGGCGTCGACCAGTGTCGTGTGCCGAGGCCACCGTAGACGGTGACTCGTGCCGTCCACGTCGACCTGAACGACTGCGACGTGGCTGTCGTCGGTGTCGGTTGCCGTGCGGACGGCTTGATCGGAGAACGGGTCGCCCGAAAGCGACTGGAACGCTTCGAGGTGGACCCGCTCGCGCGGCACTCCCGCCTCGGACAGCGCTGATTTGACGGCTTCCATGAATGGTGCGGGACCGCAGACGAACGACTCAAAGCCCGCCGACCCCGTGAATACAGTGTGCACAAACCCAGTCAACTGCGCCCGGGTCGGCAGCCCCTGTACCGATTCCAGCCAATGCAGCACTGTCAACCGGTCGGCGTAACGGGCGGCAAGCTCACGTAATTCGGCGGCGAAGATCACCGACCGCTCGTCTCGGTTGGCGTAGCACAGGACTACGCGGCCGGTGCCTGCCACCAACACCGATTTGAGAATCGAGATGACGGGTGTAATGCCGCTGCCTGCTGCCCACAGCACGAAGTCCCCGTCGAGGTCCGTGGGCGTGAACACACCGGACGGTGGCAGCACCTCAATCGTGTCGCCGGTAGAAACGTTGTCGCACAACCAGTTGGAGCCGTAGCCCTCGCCTATCCGTTTGACGGTCACCTTCGGTGCGGGATCGATGTGCGGTGAACTGGCCAGCGAGTAGCAGCGTGCCACCGATCCGGTCGCATCGCTGGGCACCCGCAACGTCAGGAACTGTCCGGGACGGTAGGAGAAGCGGTGGCGCTGATCGTCGGGGATGTGGAACACCAGGGAGCGGGCATCGTTGCTCTCCTCGATGACATCGGACACGGTTAACAGCACGCCGCGGCCCCTAGCGAAGACTTCCTCCTCGGTCTCGACATTGGTCATGGGCCGACATTCTGGCTCGTGGCGTCGGCGTCGACAACCCGGTGGGTCCGATAGCCGGGAGACTGCGTCCCGATGTCCGCTGACCGGGAAGGTGGGCGCGCGGACGCGCCGGGACGCACTACGGTGCGCGGTGTGACCGGTGGATCGATAACCCGCGTGGATGTGCTGATGATGCTCGGCGACAAGGGATTCCCGCTACGCGAGGCGCCGTGATGTCGGGGCTGACCGGCAAGGTCGTGGTCGTGACCGGCGCCGCGCGCGGTACCGGACGCGTGCACTGCCAGCGCTTTGCCGAAGAAGGTTGCGATGTCATCGCCTTGGACATCGCCGCGCTAACCGACGACCTTCGAGGCACCGCCGCGCTGGTGCAGCAATTCGGGTGCCGCTGTGTCACCGCAGTGGCCGACGTCCGGGACGGTGCGGCGCTGGTGGCCGCGATAATCGCGGCGGTCACCGAACTCGGCCGCCTGGATGTCATCGTCGCCAACGCCGGTATCCATGGCGGCGACGCCCCCGCGTGGCAGATCACCGACGATGCCTGGCGGCAGGTGTTGGATGTGAACCTCACCGGAGTCTGGCACACCGTCACCGCTGGGGTACCGCACTTGTCGCCTGACGGAGGCAGCGTCGTCATCATTAGCTCCACCAGCGGATTACGCGGCACGGCCGGTGCCGCTCATTACGCCGCCAGCAAACATGCGGTGCTCGGATTGGCCCGTACGCTCGCGAACGAGTTGGGGCCACGGCGCATTCGAGTCAACACGGTGCACCCGGGCGCCGTCGGCACCGCGTTGGTCCGTAACGCGGCCACGTTCAAGCGTCTTCGTCCTGATCTGGAGGACCCCACCGAAGCCGATGCCGCCGAGGTCCTCGCCGCGCGTCACCTCCTGCCGGTCCCGTGGGTGGAACCTGTCGACGTGGCCAACGCCGCCGTGTTCTTGGCATCCGAGGAAGCCCGCTACATCACAGGAGCCCAACTGGTTGTCGACGCCGGCCTGACCCAGAAGACGACATGACGGGCCGGCTCGCAGCTAAGGCGGCTTTGATCTGCGCCGCCACTTTACCCGTCGACGCGGGCGCCACCCAACACCGAACGGAAAGAGGGGTATCAGCATGATCGACCGCACCAAGTACGGGCCATGGGCCGTGATCGCCGGCGGATCAGAAGGTGTCGGCGCCGAATTCGCCCGGCAGTTAGCCGAGGCGGGAGTCAACCTCGTGCTGATCGCTCGCAAACCTGGCCCGTTGGAGCAGACCGCGCAACGATGCCGGGAGTTGGGTGCACAAGTACGCCCGTTGTCGGTGGATCTGCTTGAGCCCCAGTCCGTGTCAAAGATCATCGATGAAACCGCGGATCTTGAGGTCGGTTTGCTGATCTACAACGCGGGTGCCAGTACTTGCAACGAGCTGTTCCTGGACACCGAACTACGTGAGTTCCAAGCTGTCACGGACCTGAACGTCACCCGGATGCTGGCGATGGTTCAACACTACGGACGGCTGATGGCAGATCGCAGGCGCGGCGGCATCATGATCATCGGCTCACTGGCGGGCTACATGGGGGCCTGGCGACACACCATCTACGCCGGCGCCAAGGCGTTCTCGCGGGTGTTCGCCGAGAGCCTGTGGCTCGAGCTCCGCGACTGCAACGTCGATGTTGTCGAGCTCGTATTAGGTGTCACTCGGACACCCGCAATGGAGCGTGTCGGCCTCAACTTCGATGCCCCTGGGGTCGTGGTCAACGAGCCCGCGGAGGTCGCCGCGGAGGGACTGGCGCATCTGGGCGACGGACCGGTCTGGGTTGCGGGCGGCAATGCGCCCCGCGCGAAAGCCAACAGCGCGCCGGACCGGGCCCGGGTGGTGCTGGAGGCGCACGAGGCGATCAAGGCGCTGATCGCCGGAGCGCACTGACTGTGCGCCTAGGTGTGGCCACGCCTGTGGTCGTGCAAGTCCCAGGGGCGTCGTCGCCCTGGGAGGCGGGCGCCGGGGTTTCCGAACTGGCGCGCATCGCCGCGGCAGCCGACGATTTGGACTTCGAGTACGTGACGTGTTCGGAACACGTAGCCGTTCCCATCGTCGACGCCGCGAGCCGGGGTGCGGTGTACTGGGATCCGCTGGCCACGCTGTCCTATCTCGCCGCGCACACGCGGCGCATCCGTCTCGCGACCTCGGTACTCGTGCTGGGGTACCACCACCCTCTGCAGATCGCCAAGCGGTACGGAACCCTCGACCAGATCAGCGGCGGACGCGTGGTACTCGGTGTGGGCATCGGCACGCTTGTGGAGGAGTTCACCCTGCTCGGGGCTCAATGGACTCAGCGGTCGGCCCGCGCTGACGACGCGATCCGCGCACTGCGTGCGTCGCTGTCCACCGCGACACCGCGGTATGACGGTCAGTTTCACAGCTACGACGCTGTGACGGTGCTGCCCCATGCACAGCAGGCCAGGGTGCCGATTTGGGTCGGCGGCCGCAGCGCGGCTTCGTTCCGACGCGCCGTGGAACTGGCCGACGGCTGGATGCCCTTCGGTCTGTCGGCCGAGCAGATCCGCGCCATGCTCACCGCCGTAGAGGTACCGAGCGGATTCGAGGTCGTGTTGTCGGCGGCGGTGGATCCTGAGGCCGAACCGGCCCGCGTCCGCACCGACTTGGCGACGTTGCGTGACGCCGGCGCCACTGCGATCACCTGCACCGTGCGGGCCGACAGCGGCCAGCACTACTGCGACCAGCTCGCCCGACTGCGGGACATCGAGAGGCAGCTATGACCGACGTCGACACCTTGACCCGGCTCCAGCGGATGTTGGACGAGCACGACATTGCCAAACTCATCGCGTCATACGGACCAGCCGTCGATGCCGGGCAAGCAGACGACGCAGCACGCCTGTGGGCGGCCGACGGAACCTACGACGTCGAGGGCTGGCAGATGGCGGGAAGGCGCGGTGTCCGCGACATGGTCGCCTCGCCCTCACACCAGGAATTGGTGGCCAGCGGGTGCTGTCACTTCCTGGGGCCCGCCGTCGTCACCGTTGAGGGGAACCATGCCGTGGCGGTGTGCGAATCGCTCGTCCTGCTCCGCCGCAACAGTCAGGTCCAGTCGACCGAGGATTACCGGGTGTGGCGCGCGACCGCCAACCACTTCGTACTCGACCGCATCGACGGTGACTGGCAGATCATCAAGCGAGCCAGCCGCATCCTCGACGGCGACCCACACGCGCATGCGTTACTTGCTGCAGGTTTGCACGGCATTGCAGCGCCCACCGACGAACGGGATGGAAGCTAGACGTACAGAAAAACCCTATTCTTCTCCTGCGGCGGTGATTGTCGATACCGTCACCGGAGCGGTCCCAGGGACGAGATGCACTGCCCTACAGCACCCTTTACGCCGACCAGCGCCGAGTAATCGCCTTGAATATGCGCGACGCCGATACAAGCGCTGATCACCCATCCGCACGACCGATCGTTCACTATCTCGGCCTTGGACTCCGAACCAGGAGCACCGCGACACTCCCGCGCATGGGCATTGTCGAACCCCCGCTGTGGCGGCATGGTGCCAAGTCTCCCGATGGGTGGGAACACAACTATCCGTGGGTGGAGCGGAGTGCCATCCTTCCTCTCGGACCGCGTGTCTGGCGTCACACCGCTAAAACGCTGACTTACGTAGGAAGGAAACGGACACATGCCGCCGCACCGACAACTTCCCGCTTCGCTGCAAGCGGTCGGTGGGTTGTTCGCCATGTCGGTCGACGCCGCAAAGTTCGCTGTTCGAAAGCCTTTTGAATGGCGCGAGTTCATCGACCAATCTTGGTTCGTTGCACGCGTGTCGCTTGCTCCGACGCTGCTGGTCGCGATTCCTTTCACCGTGCTGGTGTCGTTCACCTTGAACATCCTGTTGCGCGAACTCGGCGCCGCCGATCTGTCCGGGGCCGGCGCAGCGTTCGGAGCGGTAACTCAGGTGGGGCCGATGGTGACGGTGTTGATCGTGGCCGGTGCCGGGGCCACGGCGATGTGCGCCGACCTGGGATCGCGCACGATCCGCGAGGAGATCGACGCCATGGAGGTCCTCGGAATCAACCCCGTTCAGCGGCTCGTTGCTCCACGGATGCTGGCCTCCGGCCTGGTCGCACTACTGCTTAACAGTCTCGTCGTGATCATCGGAATTCTCGGCGGCTACTTCTTCTCGGTGTTCGTCCAGGCCGTGAACCCCGGAGCGTTCGCGGCGGGCATCACCTTGCTGACCGGAGTCCCCGAAATGATCATCTCGTGCGTGAAGGCCGCGTTGTTCGGACTGATCGCTGGCCTGGTGGCCTGCTACCGCGGGCTCACCATCTCCGGTGGCGGCGCCAAGGCGGTGGGCAACGCCGTCAACGAAACCGTCGTCTATGCGTTCATGGCACTGTTCGTGGTCAACGTGGTGGTCACCGCCATCGGCATCCAGATGACGACACGATGACCGGATCTGCGACGGCGCTCCGGCCGTCCTACCCGCGCTTTTCGCGGGCCGTGCGCGGGCCGACGGCGGCTGTCGGCGGCATCGGCGACCACGTGTTTTTCTACGGCCGGGCGTTGAGCGTGGTGCCCTATGCCGCCGCACATTACCGCCGCGAGGTCATCCGACTGGTCGCCGAAATCAGCATGGGTGCAGGAACGCTCGCGATGATCGGCGGAACGGTGGTCATCGTCGGGTTTCTCACTCTGGCGACGGGTGGGGTGCTGGCGATCCAGGGATACAGTTCATTGGGCAACATCGGTATCGAGGCGCTGACCGGATTCCTTGCCGCTTTCATCAACGTGCGCATCTCGGCTCCGATTGTCGCTGGCATCGGTCTAGCCGCCACCTTCGGAGCCGGTGTTACCGCACAACTGGGTGCCATGCGGATCAACGAAGAGATCGACGCGCTGGAATCGATGGCGATCCGCGCGGTCGAGTATCTGGTGAGCACCCGCATCGTGGCCGGAATGCTTGCGATCACCCCCCTGTATTCGATCGCGGTGATCCTGTCTTTTGTTGCCAGTCAGTTCACCACGGTGGTGTTGCTCGGTCAGTCTGGTGGCCTGTACGACCACTACTTCAATACCTTCCTCAACCCCATCGACCTGTTGTGGTCCTTTCTGCAGGCGCTGCTGATGGCGTTGGCCATCCTGCTCATCCACACCTATTACGGCTACTTCGCGAGCGGTGGACCGGCCGGTGTCGGTGTGGCCGTGGGCAATGCGGTGCGTACCTCGCTGATCGTGGTCGTGTCGATCACGCTGCTGGTCTCGCTGGCCGTGTACGGCTCCAACGGCAACTTCAACCTGTCAGGCTAAGAGAGATCCGATGTCGCGTGAGGCTGCACGTCTGCTGGTGGGTCTGGCCACCATCGGGGCGATCATGGCGATCGTCGTTGGTGCCGCGGTCCTATTCCGAGGCGGAGCGACCGCGACTGCCTCGGTGACGGTGCTGTCACCACGAACCGGACTGGTGATGAATCCCGACGCCAAGGTCAAACTGCATGGCGCCCAGGTAGGCAAGGTCGTCTCGATTGATTCGCTGCCCGACGGGCAAGCCGCCATCCGATTGGCTATGAATCCGGCTGACCTGCAATTGATCCCGGTGAACACGGCCGTACAGATCGTATCTACCACGGTATTCGGGTCCAAGTTCATCGACTTGGTCCCGCCGAAGGATCCGTCCCACGAGCCAATGTATCCGGGCCAGATCCTCGACGCCGGACACGTCACCGTCGAGATCAACACGGTCTTCCAACAGCTGGTCGCGGTTTTGTCAGAGATCCAACCGGAAAAGCTCAACGAGACACTCGGCGCGCTGGCGCAAGCGTTCAACGGACGCGGCACCAAGCTCGGCCAAACCATGTCGGACCTCGATGCGCTGCTGACGAAGATCGATCCCAGTTTGTCGAATCTGAGCCACGAGCTTGCCGTCGCCCCGCGGGTGACCGATGCCTATGCCGATGCCGCGCCGCACCTGATCACCATCGCGCAGAACGCGACCCAACTAAGCAACACCATCGTCGATCGACGACACGACCTGGACGCACTGCTGATCAGCGCGATCGGATTGGCCGACATCGGCAACGAGGTGATCACCACCAACGCTGATCCGCTGACCGACGTGATGCGCCTGCTGGTGCCCACCACCAACCTGACCAACCAGTACAACCCCGCGCTGACCTGTGCGCTCAAAGGACTCGAACCCCTGGCGATGGGACCGCCGCAGCCGCTGCCGGGCGTCATGCTGCTGGACTCATTCCTACTGGGAACCGAGCGCTACCGCTATCCCGGCAACCTGCCGAAAGTCGCGGCAACCGGCGGCCCCCAGTGCATGGACCTGCCCGATGTCGGGTTCGGGCAACGGCCGCCGTTCGTGGTCACCGACATCGACGCCGACCCCGCACAGTACGGAAATCAGGGAATCCTGCTGAACTCCGATGCCCTCAAACAGGCGCTGTTCGGCCCGCTGGACGGCCCCCCACGCAACACTGCACAGATGGGACAACCGGGATGACGCTGGGTAGCGTGAGCGCCATCAAGTTCTGCATATGGGCGATGGCCATGCTGCTCTGCACCGCAGCACTTTTCGTCATCTTGGGGCAATACCGCACCGGTGCGACCAACGGCTACTCGGCAGTGTTCTCCGATGCATCCAGCCTTAAAGCCGGTGACTCCGTGCGGGTTGCGGGCATCCGAGTCGGAACGGTAACCGATGTTGCGCTGCGATCCGACAACAGTGTGCTGGTGAGCTTCGACGCCGACCGCGATGTGGTCCTGAACACCGGAACCAAGGCGGCGGTGCGATATTTGGACCTGGTCGGCAACCGGTATCTAGAATTGCTGCACAGCCCCGGATCGACGGAAGTCCAACCACCGGGATCACAGATACCCGCCGATCGCACCGAGCCGGCATTGGATCTCGATCTACTCCTGGGTGGCCTCAAACCCGTCATCCAGGGCCTCAACGCCCAGAATGTCAACGCCCTGACCAACTCCCTGATCCAGATCCTGCAGGGCCAAGGCGGGACCGTGGAATCGCTGCTGTCCCAGACGACAGCGTTCACGCAGGCGATCGCCGATAACGGCCAGACCGTACAGCAACTGATCGACAACCTGAAGACCGCGGTCGCGACCGTCGCGGACAACGGTGACCAATTTTCGGGCGCGGTCGATCGGCTCCAACAACTCGTCACCGGTCTGAGTGAGCAACGCGATCCCATCGGGGAGGCCATCACCGCCCTGGACCGGGGGACAGCGTCGTTGGCCGATCTGATGATCCAGGCCCGACCACCGCTGTCAGGCACGGTCGACCAGCTGACGCGCCTGGCGCCGCTGCTCGACAACGACGACGCGAAGGGCCGTATCGATCTGGCGCTGCAGAAGGCGCCGGGCAACTACCGCAAGCTCGTCCGACTCGGCGCGTACGGCAGCTTCATCAACCAATACCTGTGCGGCATGAACATCCGGGTCACCGATCTGCAGGGGCGTACCGCGTACTTCCCCTGGATCATGCAATACAACGGCCGCTGCGGGGAGCCCTGATGCTGAAATACCGCGGATCCCAACTCGTCCGCAACGGACTTATTGGGATCGTCCTGATCGTGCTCGTCATCGCCGTGGGGCTGCACCCGCAAACTCTTTGGGCGTGGGCCACATCGATCACGTATCGGGCACTGTTTGTCGAGGCCGGGGGGCTGGCGCCCGGCAATGATGTGAAGGTGTCAGGCGTCACGAAAGGCACCGTCACCGACGTCGCCCTGAGCCGCGGCAAAGCAGTGGTGACCTTCACCGTCGACAGCACGGTGCGGCTGGGCAGCGACACCACCGCTCATATCCGAACCGGGACGGTGCTTGGCGCGCGGACGCTAACCCTGGAGCCTGCGGGCGCCGTGGCAATGCACGCCATGGACACCATCCCGCTTACCCGGACGTCATCGCCGTACTCACTGACCGAAGCCACCAGCGACTTCACCACCAATACCGCCGAAACCGATACCGCCGCGCTCACCCGGTCTCTGGACACATTGTCCGACACCATCGACCGGATGGCTCCGCAGCTCGGACCCACCTTCGAGGCCGTGACCGCCCTGTCACGAACACTGAACGGCCGCAACGAATCGTTGGCCGGTCTGCTCAAGAGTGCCGCCGAGGTGGCGAAGATTCTGTCGCGACGCAGCCAGCAGGTCAACACTCTGCTGCTGGACGCCAATGCGCTGGTCGGAGTGCTCGACCAACGCCGGTACGCGATCGTCAATCTGCTGGCCAATACCTCGGCAGTGGCCCAGCAGCTTTCGGGATTGGTGCGCGACAACGAACAAGAACTCGCCCCCACCCTGCAGAAGCTCAACGGCGTGACTGCAGTACTGGAGAAGAACCGCGACAACATCGCCCAAGCCCTAGCCGGGCTTGCCAAATACCAGGTCACGCAGGGTGAATCGGTGAACAACGGCTGGTACTACAACGCGTTCGTCGGCAATCTACTGCCCTCGCAGACCCTGCAGCCCTTCCTCGACTACGCCTTCGGCTTCCGCCGCGGCGTTAACGCCGGACAACCCGCTGACAACGCCGGCCCTCGCGCCGAATTTCCATGGCCGCACAACGGAATTCCCGGAGGAAGCCGATGACAGCCCGGCACCGTACCCGGCTCGCCCGAACCATGCTTGTGTTGTTGGTGGTCCTGGCGGTCGCCGGCGCTGTGGTGTTGGTGCAGAACACCATGCTGCGCCCCACCACGATCACCGCCTACTTCACCTCGGCCACCGCGATCTACCCCGGCGACGAGGTCCGCGTCGCCGGAGTCAAAGTTGGCACCATCACCAGCATCGAACCCGTCGGAGAACAGGCCAGGATCACACTGTCCGTCGACCACAAAGTGCCCATCCCGGCGCAGGCCACAGCGATCATCATGGCCCAGAATCTGGTCGCCGCACGCTATGTACAGCTGGCGCCCGCCTACGAAGGCGACGGGCCGACAATGACCGACGGCGCGCAGATCGGTGTCGAGCGCACCGCCGTACCCGTCGAGTGGGATCAGGTCAAAGACCAGTTGATGCGGCTGGCCACGGATCTCGGGCCGGTCAATGGATCCTCAGCCACCTCGCTCAGCCACTTCATCGACAGCGCCGGCAACGCCATGGACGGAAACGGAGACAAGCTGCGCCAGGCGATCAGTCAGCTCTCCGGCGTAGGACGCGCTCTGGCCCAGGGCAGTGGAAACGTGGTTGAGATCATCAAAAATCTACAGATCTTCGTCACCGCCCTGCGCGACAGCAACACCCAGATCGTCCAATTTCAAGACCGATTGGCGAGCGTCACAAGTGTCGTGGACGGTAGCCGCTCGGATCTGGATGCCGCGCTGACCAACCTGGCGAGCGCGGTCGGCGACGTGCAGCGCTTCATCGCCGGCAGCCGCGACCAGACCGTCGAGCAACTTCAGCGACTCAACAACGTCACCCAGAACCTCGTCGACAACCGGCTGAAGCTCGAGAACGTCCTACACGTGGCGCCCAATGCAATCGCCAACGGGTACAACATTTATAGCCCCGACAGCGGCACAGCCGTCGGGGCGTTCGCCATGTCGAACTTCGCCAACCCGGTCATGGTGGTGTGCGCGGCGATCGCCGCGGTCAAAAACGCGACGGCCGCCGAGACCTCGAAGCTGTGCGCTCAGTATCTCGGGCCGGCCCTGGCATTGATCAACTTCAATTACCTTCCCATGCCGTTCAACGCGTACTTGCGCAAGGCACCCAGCCCGGAGAACCTGGTGTACAGCGACCCCAACCTCGCACCGGGTGGCACCGGCGGTCGACCACAACCAGTGGACGAACCCCCCGCGGTGTCGGCCTACACCGGAGCCGATGACGTGCCACCACCGGCCGGCTGGGGAGCACCACCCGGTCCGCCCGGCACCTATGCGCCCCACGGACTGCCGGCCGCACCTGCACCCGCGTTGTTCCCGGGCGCACCGATCCCGCCTGGCGTGGCCGCCGCGCCCGATGCGGAGGGGCAGCCACCGCGGACCCTGCCCGACATGCTGCTTCCACCCGAAGTAGCCGCACCCTCGACACCCGCCTTCACGGGGGGAACGCCATGACCTCACGAGGCTTCACGCAGGTAGCGGCGATGGCGTGCGGTGCTGTGCTGACATTGACGGGCTGCGCCTTTCACGGGCTGAACTCGCTGGCGCTACCCGGCACTGTGGGACGCGGATCCGGCGCGGCGGTCTATCACATCCAGCTGGCCAATGTCGCTACGTTGGAGCCGAACTCGCCGGTCATGATCGCCGATGTCATCGTGGGCAGCGTCTCGAAGATGACGGTACGTGACTGGTGCGCTGACGTGGAGGTCTCGGTCAAGCCCGGCGTGATCGTGCCGGCCAACGCCGCCGCCACGGTCGGACAAACCAGCCTGCTGGGCTCGATGCACATCGCCTTGGACCCCCCTCTGGGGCAGCCCCCGGCCGGGCGCTTGACTCCCGGTGCAACCCTGGGGCTCAGCGACACCGCGACGTACCCGTCGACCGAGCGGACGCTGTCGTCACTGTCGGTGCTCGTCAACGGTGGGGGTCTGGGAAAGATCGGGGAGCTGGTCAACGAATTCAACACCGCGCTGAACGGGCGCCAGGGCCAGATCCGCGATCTGCTGACTCGCCTCAACGACTTCGTCGGCATGCTCGCCACGCAACGAGACGACATCAACGCCGCCATCACCGCGTTAGACCGGCTCGCCGGCACGCTAGCCGGCCAAAGCGACGTCATCACCGAGGCGCTGCAGCACATCCCGCCGGCACTGGACGTGCTGATCCAGGAGCGGCCGCGAATGACGACGGCGCTGCAGAAGCTCGGGGTCTTCAGTGACACCGCTACGAAACTGATCAACGCGACTCACGACGATCTGCTCACCAATCTGCGCAACCTCGAGCCGACCGTGCGTGCGCTGGCCGACGTCGGACCGAATCTGGGTGCGCTGCTGGCGTTCGTGCCGACCTACCCGTACCCGCAGAACTTCATCGATCGCGCGATCCGCGGCGATTACCTCAACGAGTTCATCACCTTCGACTTCACCGTTCCCCGCCTCAAACGAGGACTGTTCCTGGGCACCCGCTGGGGCCAAGAAGGCGCCCCATTGGTGCCCGCACCCGGTGACCCCTGGTACGCCAACTACTCCAAAGACCCGCTGGGAGTGCCGTTGACACCCGTGCCCACCGCTGTCGCCACCATGCCCCCCTTGATCGAGGGGCCCCCCGCGCAAGGTCAGGCGACTGAGACGGAATCGTCCGGCGCAGCCCCGGGCCGATCACCCAGTCTGAGACCACCTGGGCCTGCCCCGGACGGCTCGAACGGAGGCGGCAACTGATGCTCACCCGCTTCGTCCGCATCCAGCTGGCCATCTTCGTCGTCGCCGCCATCGTTGGCATGACGGTGATGGTCGTGGCGTACCTGCAAGCCCCCACCCTGTTGGGGATCGGGCGCATGACGGTCACTCTGCAACTGCCCGGCACCGGCGGTCTCTACCGGTTCTCCAACGTCACCTATCGCGGCGTGCAGATCGGCAAGGTCACCGATGTGCGACCCACCCGCGAGGGCGCGGTGGCCACACTGTCGTTGAACACCACACCTAAAGTCCCGGCGGATCTGCACGCCGCGGTGTCAAGCGTCTCGGCGGTGGGGGAGCAATACGTCGACCTGCAACCCCGCAACGAATCAGGACCCTACCTGCATGACGGATCCGTCATACCACCGGAAAACACATCGATTCCCCAGGCCGTCGGACCCATGCTCGATCAAGTCAGCGCGCTCATCGGAAGCATTCCCAAAGACAAAATCGCCCCACTGCTGAACGAAACACTCAAGGGATTCAACGGATCCGGATACGAGGTCGGGTCGTTGCTGGACTCGTCGTCGACACTGATCGGCGACGCCAACGCGGTGGCCGATCAATCCCGGGCACTCATCGACGACACTCGCCCGCTACTCGATGGACAGGCCGATTCCATCACCGTCATCCGAACGTGGGCACGCAGTATCGCCGGAATCAGCCAACAGTTGGTCACCAACGATCCGCAGGTGCGTACCGTGCTTGCCGACGGATCCGGTGCAGCCGACGAGGCCTCCCGCTTGTTCAAGCAAGTCTCACCCACCCTCCCGGTGCTGCTGGCCAATCTCACCAGCCTCGGCCAGGTCGGGGTGACCTATCACCCATCGCTAGAGCAGCTCATGGTGTTGCTGCCCCCCGTGGTTGCTTCCACGCAGTCCTACGGTGCGCCGAAGAACAATCCCACGGGCATGGCGCTGGGTGACTTCACGCTGAACATCGGCGACCCGCCGGCATGCACCGTCGGATTCCTGCCCCCACCACAATGGCGTTCCCCGGAGGACACCAGCGACATCGACACCCCCGACGGGCTCTATTGCAAACTGCCGCAAGATTCTCCGATCGGCGTCCGCGGAGCCCGCAACTATCCCTGTATGGGCACCCCGGGGAAACGCGCGCCCACCGTCGAAATCTGCAACAGCGACCAGCCGTATCAGCCGCTGGCCATGCGCCAACACGCCCTTGGCCCGTATCCGATCGATCCGAGCCTGATCGCTCAGGGCATACCCCCGGATTCCCGGGTGGATCGAGACGCGACCATCTACGGCCCACCCGAAGGAACCCCGCTCCCGCCGCCGGCGTCCGCGGCTCCGGTGCCCGACAGCCCAATGCCCGGGCCGTCAACCGACGCACCGCCAGCGCTTCCCGGTCCTGAGGCGCCGGGAGTCGCCCCGAGTGGATTTACTGCCGCTGGGCCCGGCGGACCGTCGATCGCGATAGCCACCTATGACCCCCGCACCGGTCAATACGCGAGCCCCGACGGAACGGTCTACCGTCAGTCCGATCTGGTGCCCCACGTCGGTGAACGGACCTGGAAGGACCTCTTCCCGACCTGAGCCGGGTTAGCCGGTCTTGATGAGCTTGAACGGCATGGTGATGAACACGACCTTGCTGCTGCCGCACGAGCCGCTGACGCCGGTTGTGGCGTCCTCACCGAGCAGCGTCGATGAGGTCGGGTCGGTGCCGCTGCCATCGGGGGTTGCGGGATAGAAGCGGAATACCTGCAAGCCCGGCCCCGCGGTGCCATCGGGGCACGGCTGCCAATTGTCGACCGCCTTCTTCACATACCAGACACCGCTTTTCATGTAGATGGGTGCGGTCCAACCCCAGTCGCTGACCACGGTTCCGGCGCATTCGGTGGGGTAGCTACAGCTGGTGGTGATCGACCACGTGCTGCGGATGCTGGCCTCGTCGTGATAAATGTCGTTGGTCTTGGCCCATTCGCCGTTCGAGGTAGCGCTGTAGCTGCCGTTGAGTCCCCACTCCGGGGTCGCGTAGGCCAGCGGAGTGGCGATACCACTAATCCCAGCCGCAGCTGCCACCACCACGGCTGCCGTTGCCATCCGCATCGCCGACTCCTCACTACACCGCATGGCGCGGCCGGACCATAATCACCGGGCGCCGAAACGCGCATCGTCGCGTGTCTCGATGCGGCGGCACCTCGCGCACCTTTTCTGCGGGTAACTGTGCGGCCTGTTCGGCCTTCTGGCGGGCAACCTCCCGCCCAGTGGACATTGCGATGGCAGAGGTTGCCCGGCGTGCCACAGTGTCGGCGTGCATTCACCTACCGCCGCCGTAGTTGCACTACTCCTTGCCGTGACATTGATGCCTGGCGGAGCGGCCGCGGCACCACCCAGCACCTGCGACGACCCGTCATGCGTGCCGGGGATCACCGGCGGGGTGGTCCTCGGCGCCCCGTGCCCGGACACCTCCCACTACGTTTTTGGCACCACGTCATGGGGCAGATTGGTGTTCTGCGGGTCGCCGCGCAGGTATGAACCCCGGTACTTCCGCTCTCCGCCGCTTGCCGGGATCCGCGAGGCGAACACGGCCTGCAGTGGGTCGGAGAATTCCGTTGCCCAAGCGCCGGACGGGCTGTTCTTGAGCTGCGTGGCCACGGACGGTTCGAGTCGGTGGGTTCGTGGCGATGCGTAAGAATCTGCGGCGAGACATATGGTGCCGGTCGCTGCGCCACGCTGCGTGCGCAATCGTGCTCGTTGGGCTCGAGCTCAGCACCGCCACAGTCACGCCCGCGTGTGCAGACGAGCCGACGCCACACCGGGTGACCTACACCGTAACCACCCAGCAAGCCGCTTCTGCCGACATCTACTACCGCGAGGTCGACCCCCCGTCGTGGGCGGACTACAGCCACAACCCGTATCAGTTCAGCCCCAAAGACGACGTAGCACTGCAGCCCGGGGTGCCCTGGGTTCGCGAGGTGACGTTGGCGGACCCGCAGCGGTGGGCGATGGTCGCCGTCGGTGTGACCCCGGCGATGCCAGCGGGGACACCGGCCGTGCACTGCCAACTGGCGGTGGACGGGGTCGTGGTCAACCGCAGCGAAGGTCCCAACGGTGCGCTGTGTTCAGTGCGGCCCTGGTGAACGTCGGCAGAGGCGCCGCGCACGTCAATGCCCGCTGGGTGGGAACCTCGCCGTCCAACACCATCAGGTCGAGATAACGTGGCCGGCCGGCCGCCCACACGTTGCTCGGACGTCTCGCATTGGGGCAGCGACGAACCCGGAGGTACACAATGCGGTTGAGGAGTCGCCGAGACGCGGCAGCCGATCCCACGCCGCGCGACGGCACGGCTCACGCAAAGACCGGAATCGACCCGTCGCTGGTCCGCGAAGCTGAGGCCGAAGCCGCCGTGGCCGAGGCTCGCGCCGCCGCCGCACGTACACGCGCCCGGGCACTTCGTGCCCGCATGCCGGACAGCGTCGGCGACGAGGCAAACACCGAAACCACCGACGTCGATGACGAACTCACGGCGGCATCCACACCGGCGTCGAGCCGCCGGCGGCGACGCCCGCGATCTTCATTGGCGACGGCGATCACGCTGCTCGCGGTCCTCACGGGTGTGGCGCTTGCGGCAGCCAGCGGACAGATGTGGTGGCACCATCAACAGGTTGTGCGCGACCAGCACCATCGGGCCGAGTTCGTCGCTGCCGCAACCCAAGCCGTCGTGACATTGATGTCGATCGACAGCGCGAAGGCCGAAGACAACGTGGCGCAGATCATCGCCAATGCGACGGGTCAATTCCTCGATGACTTCCAGTCCGCGGCAGACGACTTCGTCCGAGCCGCCCACGACTCCAAGTCGGTGACAAAGGCGACCGCGCGGGCCTGCGCCATCGAAACGATGACGCCGCATTCGGCTATCGTCCTGGTCACCGCCGCTACGACCGTCAGCAACTCCGCCGGCGCAGACCAGCAGCCCAGGAACTGGCGTCTCAGCGTCGACATGGTCCGAGAAGGGCAACAGATCAAGCTGTCAAAGGTGGAGTTCGTACCGTGAGCATCAGCACCGACAACGAAACCGCTTCCAGCGCAGGTTTGGACGAACAGGAACTCGCCGCCGCGAGCGCGGCTCACGCGCAGAACGCGACCGCCGGCGACGGTCGGTGGACGCGGCACATTGTGGCGCGATGTCACCAACTGGCGCTCGCCTGTTTCGTGTTGATCTGCGCGGGCGTGGCAGGTGCCCTGTTCTTCGGAACCTATCGCGGTGACTCCGCCGCTGCCGATGCAACCGCATCAGTGCTCACCGCTGCACAACAAGGAAGTTCGGCGTTGTTGACGTACGCCCCAGATAGTTTGGACCGCGATCTTGCAAACGCACGGTCACAGCTGACTGGGGACTTCTTGACCTATTACAGCCAGTTCACGGACCAATTCGTCGTTCCTGCCGTCAAACAGAAGAATATCCACGCCACGGCATCGGTGGTGCGAGCGGCAGCCGTGGACGTGTACCCCGGCACCGCGCAGGTGCTGATCTTCTTGAACCAGACCACCACCAGCCGCGACAACCCCGCTCCGGTGCAGACGGCCAGCAGTGTCAGGGTCGGTTTGACCAAGGTCAGTGGGGACTGGCGGATCTCCTCGTTCGACCCGATATAACCAGGGGTGTCCTGTGACGGGCTCAACTCCCGCTCAGCGGACACGGGCGTCGATACGGAAGGGCGCGCGGTGCACTGTGAACAACGATGCACCGCGAGCGGCGAAGGGCTGAGATGACGACTCCAAACGGCGACAGCGTGACGTACGAGATCCGCGAGCATGTCGCGGTGGTGACCATGAACCGGCCGCGCTACCGCAACGCCCAAAACTCGGTCATGACATACGCGTTGGACGCTGCTTTTCAACGCGCGGTCGAGGACCACGAAGTCCGCGTGATTGTTTGGCCTGCATCACTTCGCTCACGCGCACAATGCCGAGATCGGCACAGGATCCCTGGGCGGGATGGACGCCAAAGCCATGGCAAGCCAGGATACCAACGCAAGATAATCGGTCGAAAACAGTCGCCGGAGCCCTTGAATGGGCCCGGCGGTTCTCAGCCGCGGGCATGCGGTCGGTGGACGGGTCTACATGCGTAGCAGTTCGAATGGGTAGGTCACGGTTGCGCCGGGCGCACCGTCGCAGCCCGCTGAGAACGACGACGCCAGCATCCCCGAGCGCGTCGTGGCATCCCAGGAATAGACGTCGAGCGTGGAGATGACGGGGCCGTAGTAGACGTCGCCGCAACGCAGCCCGTCAGGATTGTCGACTGTGAGCGTGTAGCGGCCGTTGGCCAACTGGGCATTCCCTTGGTACGGGAATGCTTTTGCTATGGGTTGGGGAATCGCTTGAACGTGCACGCATTCGCCAGAACAGCTCGACACGACCCATAGCCACGTGTGGAAGTCGTGACGGCCCTGAATGTGCAGTTCGAAATTGCCGTGTGGCGATTCCGCATATGCCGCCGGCCCCGACGCCAGCGCAACGACGAGCAAAGCGACACTTAGCAGCAGGGACTTCATGGCCACCCCTCCTTGCTGCCGTCGTTGATGATCCGCCGAATCGCGACGTCCGGCACGGCGATAACGTATTCGTCGCAGCAGGCGCGCGTCGACGACATGTCCGCTGAGCGGGATACTCGTCACGGCCGCCCGCGTCAACTTCGGCGACGCACACTGGTACGGACGTCGCGCGGACGGCCCGAAGCTCCGCGCCGCCGAACATTGGTCGCTGGAATGCTTGCGGCGGCCAGCGCAGTGCTGGTCAAAACGGCTGCTGGAGTGTGCGAGAGCAACATCGTCCCGCCCAATGGACATCCCACGCGACAACGCAGAGAGATTCGGCAGAATCCTCGGACGAGGCCGAACCTGATTAGGTGAAGCGGAATCCACATCGAATGGGGTGATGCATGAATCCACGCGAAGCGGTTCCGGCCGATGATGAACGTGACATCCAACGAGCATTGATCAGATTCGCCCGCGCAATGGATGACCGGGACTGGAACGGACTGTCGCAGATCCTCGCCGAGGACGCGATCGGCGACCTTGGCACCGGGCGACTAGAAGGCAGCGCGGCGATCATCGAACTGATCCGCGGATTCTTGGACAACTGCGGAACCACCCAGCATCTGCTCGGCAACGTGCTCATCGACGTCGACGGTGACCGAGCAACCAGCAGGGCCTATGTGCACGACCTACACCTCTCGCACACCAACCCAGAACTGACATTTCACACCCTGGGCGACTACCGCGACAGGTGGGAGCGCCGCGGCGGGCGCTGGTGGTTGGTCGAACGCATCAAGGACAACCGTGGCACTGTCGGCTCCCTCGACGTGTTCGCTGGCTGAGCACGGGCAGACCGCTCGAAGCCAAGTAGCCAATACTCCAGGTACGCCCCCAGTGCGGACTGGGTCTCGGGCTGCCTCAGGTCCGTGGTTACGGACCTTCCACAACACTTCGTAGGGCTCGGGTGCGTCAGTATGCCGGTGGAAATTGTACTGGCCGGCTCCTGGCGACCACCCGCTGCTTACGTCGAGAGACGTTGGCAGCTCGCGGATACACCACGCGCCTTTCAGCCCGGCGCATCTCCGTCAACGCACAACTGGTCCGTCTTGAGTTGGCGAAACAGGGGGTGCACGGGACTCGCCCCTAGAAACTCTTGACGTTGTATCGCGTAGAAATTACTATTGACACATCGCAATAGTATGGGGATCATAGTGAACAGCGACATCGCAGACCTCGCTAAATGGGCGGAGTCCCAAGGTTGGACCGTCAACGACGACACCAAGGGCTACACCAGGTTCTACGACGTCCGCGGCAATTACATCGCGCACTACCCCGCCACGCCGAGCAATCCGCGACGACGCATGGCAGACCTACACGTCGCCTTACGCAAAGCAGGCCTGCAGGTACCGCCGCCCAGCAAGAAAGAACAGCGCGCACAGCGCCGAAAGGAGAGGGGCCGATGAACGACTGGGTCGCCACCGTCAGCTACGCGCTTGACCCCGCAGCGGAGACGATGGACCGCTGGTCCGAGCAGTTCGACGCCACGGTGTCCCGTATTCCCGACCGTGGTGTCATCGACGTGACGGTCTACGCGCCCGCCGAGCTGCATCTGACCGACGTCATCGCCAAGTACGTGGACAGCATCAGCGAGGTCGTCGGCACCGAGCCCGCCGGCGTCGAGATCGTCCGAGAGGACGAGTGGCAACGGCGCGCCGCCGCCCCAACCATGCCTGAACTCATGTCAGCCGCCGAGATTTCCGATGAGCTGGGTGTGGCGCGTCAACGAGTGCATCAACTGCGTTCCACTGCCGCGTTTCCGGCTCCTCTGGCCGAGCTGCGCGGCGGCGCAGTATGGGATGCCGCAGCAGTTCGCAAGTTCGCTCGGGAATGGGAGCGGAAGCCAGGTCGTCCGGCCAGGCGAACCAGCCGCCGAACGGGCTTCCTCGAATCCGGCCAGCTCGTCGACCTCACCCATATCGAGGACAGCCACGGCATCGTACTTACCCAGTCGGACCTTAACCGGATGTCATCGGAGGAGCTCTCTCGGATGCTCGGCGAGGCTAAGTAAGCGCCGCCGCCTACACGTCAGGTCAGGGTCGACTAGCGTGCCTGTCTACTTTGAATTTTTTCACCTCCCGAAGTACGTCACGAGACGCCGGTACCGACCGGCCAATCGGGATGGCCACTGGTTAAACGCTGTCTTGCCGTAGCCGATGCAACCGGCCACATTCTCGTGCCGGCCAGTCAGTACTGGCTGGATGGCTGCCGACCACATCATCTCGCTAACCTCGATATGTGCCGGAGCCACCGAACCCCCCGCCACCGCAACAGGGTCTTCGCCGAGATCGAGCCAGTGCCGCAGGTGTAGGCGGATCTCCAAGCCCCATCGTTCTCGATGTGGAGGGCTCCGGTGTCCAACCGCCGGTCACCACCCGGGTGCGTCGGCTGTTCTGGCTGCTGGAGCGCGTGGCACCCGCGATCGGGTCGCGGTGGGCGGTCGAATTGTGGTGTACCCCGCCGGTCCTCGAATCGAACCTGCGTATGCCGCCCGGCGTACCGCCTGGCCAGCCGCTGGAAGCGCACTGGAACGGGCACCGGATCGTCGGCGAGTCCTGGGGTGAGGGGCCGCCGGTCTATCTCGTGCACGGCTGGGGCGGGCGTCGCCCGCACCTGGGCATGTTCATCAAACCGCTCGTCGAATCCGGGCATCGGGTCATCGCGTTCGACCTGCCCAGCCATAACGAATCCGAGCCGGGCGCACTCGCGCCCGGTCGCACCACCGCCATCGAGTGCGCCGAAGCGGTGGCGGCCATGATCCGCACCCACGGACCGGCCCGCGCTGTCGTCGCCCACTCGCTGGGGGCCAACGCGACCGCATTCGCGGCATCGTGGGGCACGACGGTCGGGCGTCTGGTGTTTCTCGCGCCGATGGGCGAGTTCCCGATCTACTTGGATCTCTTCGCCGCGCGCCACAACTTCGGTCGACGCATACGCGCCGGCCTGCATCGACGCCTGGAACGCCGAATCGGCATGCCGCTCGAGGACACCAACATGGTCCGGATCGCCGAGCGCACCGACTATCCGCCGCTGCTGCTCATCCACGACCCCGATGACCCCGACACTCCCTACCTGACGAGCGAGAAGGTTGCTGCGTCATGGCCGGGCGCGCAACTGATGACGACGAAGGGGCTCGGCCGGCTGGCGCATTTCCGAATCTTGCGGCATCGCCCTGCGATCCGCGCGGGCATCGAATTCATCGGCCCCGCACCGGTATGAAATAGCCCTTGGCCGCAAACCGGCGAGCCCAATACTGCAGCGCCGCGACCGGCGCTATCCGGCCGGTGCCACGTCTGCGCCGGAGCCCTTGATCGACGCCTTGGCCCGGTTCTCAGCCCGCACTCGCTTGCTGCCCCGTACGAACCCGGTCGCCGATATCGACGCGGCGAGCAGCGCGTCCTCGCCCTTGACGAACGGGTGGAACCCGACGCCGGCACCGCCGCGGCCCTTGACCGGAATGTCAGCGACTTCGGTGACCTTCCAACTCTTTTCCGCGATCGACAGGATGGCCTCCCCGTTGGCGCACGTCACCGGCAGTGCCGCGATCACCTCGTCGCCGTCGGCCGCCAGTTTCACCCCGGCGACGCCGTTGCCCGCAATGCCCTGCGGATTCACCGCGGCCGGGTCGATGCGCAGGATCTTGCCGCGTCGGGTCACCAGCGCCAGGTGATGTCCGTCGGCCAGCACCCCCGAGCGCAGCAGTCCGGTGATATCCGGTGCCACCGGAATATCGCGGGTCTTGTAGGGCAGACCACCACCGGTGGTGAACTTGACCCGGCCGTCGGTCCACACCGCCCACCCCAGGCCGGAGGTGAGCAGCTCGCCGTGGCTGTCGGAGAACACGCCCTGGTCATCGAGACGCCAGGAGGCGTTGACCTTGCGCTCGCGGGGCCCGTTCTCGTCGGCGCCCGCGGTCACCGGAGTCGCCTCGGCGTCCAGGACGGTGCGACGGTCGAACTCGGGGCCTTTGAACAGTTTCGCGGTCTCCACCAGCTCTTTGTCGATGACCGCCCGTCGCGCATCGGCGTTGGACACCAGTTCGGTGAGCTCCGCGAACTCGGCGTCCAGCTTCTCCGCCTCGGCCCGCAGTTCGATCACGTCCAGCTTGGTCAGCCGGCGAAGCTGCAGTCCGAGAACGTAATTGGCTTGCTCCTCGTCGATCTTGAACCGCTCCTGCAGGCCGGTGCGGGCGTCGTCGACGGTGTCCGAACCCCGGATGACCGCCACCGCGGCGTCGATGTCCAGGTGGATGGTCATCAGACCGGCGACCAGATGCCGACGGGCGGTGACCTTTCCCAGCCGGTACTCGCTGCGGTGCAGCACCACCGAATCGCGCAGTTGCAGGAAGGCGGCGATCAGTTCACGCACCGACCACCAGCGCGGCACCCGGTTCTCGTCCAGGGCAACCAGGCTGGCCGCGAACGTCGACTCCAGCGGGGTCAGGGCCAGCAATTGGTCGCGGATCTGCTCGGCACTGTGGCCGCGTTTGGCGGTGACGACGATCCGCAGCCCGTTGCGCCGGTCGGTCAGATCGGACATGTCTGCCACCCCGGCCAGCTCACCGGACTCCACCAGAGCCCGGATCCGGTCCTGCACAGTCGAACTGGCGACACCGGGTGGCAGTTCGGTGACGATGACGTTCTTGCCGTCGACGGACACCGTACCGCGCACCGTGAACGCGCCTCGACCGGTCGTGATGTACTCACGCAGCCCGACGGTGCCGACCACGGTCGACCCGCATCCCCAGTCCGGGCCGGGAATGAGTTTCACCAACCGGTCGTCGGTCATGTTCGGCCGGGCCAGCAGCGCCCGGCAGGCGGCCATGATCTCGCGGGGATTGTGCGCGGGCACCTTGGTGGCCCATCCCTCGGCGATTCCGACCGCACCGTTGCACAGCAGCACCGGCCACTGGGCCGGCAGCATGGTCGGCTCGGTCCACTCGCCGTCGAACGTCGCCACCATCGGCACCGCGTGATCGTCGAGTTCGGCGGTCAGCGCCGCACCCGGTGCCGACAGGCGCATCTCGGTGTAGCGGTCGGCGGCGGGGATGTCCCCCTGGATGCGCGGGAATGCGCCTTGGCCGTCAATGACTTTCACGCGCTGGAACTCCGCGGCCATCAGTGCCGCGGCCCCGTACATCGACGCGCCGCCGTGCGGGTGCAGGTTCCCGGTGACCGCCGAGCAGACCTTCGAGGACTTCTGCGGTTTATTGCCGGGCAGCAGTTTCGAGTCGTGCATCTGGTAGAGCAGCCGCCGCTGGCCGGGCTTGAGTCCGTCGTAGGCGGACGGGATGGCGCGGTCGCTGACGCTGTAGAGCGCGAAGGTCAACTGGTAGTGGTTCCAGTAGTCATCGGCGCTCTGGTCGAGGACCAGGTCGGGATTCTGTTCGGCAACCTCAAGGGTGGCGGTCACGGTCGTCTCCTAATCCAGGTCCAGCGCAGCGGTGTCGACGCGGGCGGCGACGTCGGCCATCCAGGTGCGCCGGCCCTCGGGCGGCCCGCCGAACAAGATGTGGTGCAGGTTGTGTCCGCCGTCATCGAGGTTCACGCGAATCACGGTGCGCCGCTGCGGATCCAGTACGGTGTTCCAGAAGTCGTCAGCATCCATTTCGCCCAGGCCCTTGTTGCGTTGCACCTCCACCTTGCGTTTGGAGGTGGCGCGCAGCTGGGCCACCGCGGCGTCACGCTCGGATTCGTCCTGGCAATAGATTCGCTGGGTGCCGTCCTTGACGACGAACAGCGGCGGCAGCGTCACGTACACCATGCCGGCTTCCACGAGTGGACGGTAGAAGTCCAGGAACATCGAGATCAGGCTGGAGTTGATGTTGCCGCCGTCGGGGTCGGCGTCGGAGGCGAACAGGATCCGGTCGTAGCGGCACTGCTCGGGGTCGCACTGCTCGCGTACCCCGCAGCCCAGGATGCGTTCGATCGAGTCGAACTCGTCTTTGGCCCGCGCCTTGCTCACGGTGAAGCCATAGACGTTGGGCGGCTTGCCCTTCAACGGGAAGGCCGCCTGAAAGGTTGCGTCGCGCGCCGCCTTGATGGTGCCCAGCGCGGAATCGCCCTCACACAGGAACAGCTCGGCACCCGACCCGCGGCCCGATTCCCGGCTGGGCAGCAACTTGGGCGGCAGGGACAGATTCGTACCCAGCCCCTTGGCTTTCGATGCCGCACGCGATCGCGCCTTGGCGCCCTCGGCGCTGCGCCGGGCGCGGGCTGCCTCCAGCGCCAGTTTCGTCCAGAGCGACACCGCGTCGATGTTGTTCGGGTTGGCCGCCCAGATGGTGATGCTGCGGGTCACGTCCGGAACCATCGCCAGGTTCAGGGACCGTGACGACACCGCGGTCTTGGCCTGGGAGTCCCACCCCACATCAGGTGCGCGGGTGTCCACGGCCAGCGCGGTGACCGCGGCGAAGTCCTGGGGTTCCGGGCCCGCTTCGCCCTTGGCCAAACCCAGATCACGGATCCGGGAGGCGCGATCGGCCAGCGCCTCGGAGAAGCCCCGCACCGCGGCCGTCAGATGGGATCCGCCGCCGGGGGTGCGCACCGTGTTGCAGAAGGCGGCCACGGTGGCCGGCTCGGCCGGGCCGGCGGTCAGCGACCAGCGGAACGGGGTCGGGCCGCGCCCGGTGGTGTACTCGCCGCGGCCCTCGACGACGGCACGCACCTCGGGTGGGGGAGTGCCGGCCGCGGTGCACATCAGGTCCAGCAGGGCATCGGTGCCCCAGGGGCCATTAAACGGCTCGAGCAACGCCGGCGGAACCTCGTCGCCGGGCCAGCCGTCGTCGACAACGATCAGGTGCACCCCGGGCGACATCCGCGCCGCGGCGTGCGCCCGCAACAGCACTTCCCCGATATCCACGCCTGCATCGGGCACCACGGACGGGTCGAACAGGATGCGCACCGTGGTGCCGTGCGCGTCGGGCTTGCGGTTGCTTAAGCCCCGCAGCTTCTGCGTGTCGGCGCGGGTGAACGGGGCGTCCGGGTCGAAGTCCTTCCCGTCGAACGCCCCGGGGTAGCCGCGGCCGAAGCTCTGCAGGTAGGTCTTACCGGCCCGGCGTACCGTCACGTCGGTTCGGGCGGAGATGAAGACCGCCGCGGCGGCACCAATGCCGTTGAGTCCCGCGCCGGTGCTCGTCGCGTCGGCGTGCTCGGAGAACTTGCCGCCGGCCCGCGCGGTGCCCAACGTCTTGACGATGCCGTTCTTGCCGGTGGCCGGGTCGGAGTCGACGGGCAGGCCGCGGCCGTCGTCGGCGACGCTGACCGAGCCGTCGGCATTCAGGGTGATCGTGACGGTGGACCCGCCGTGGTCGGGGACGGCCACCTCTTCGATCGCGTTGTCGACCAGCTCACGCAACGCCGTGTTGAGCACGTCCAGGCCCAGGTTCACCGCCGGCCGCAGGCGGGTGTGTTGGACGTCGTCGAGTTCGGTGATATCTGCGGCGTTGTAGCTCACTGCTGTCCTTTCCTGCCGCAGGAATGGTAGGCGGCGCACCCGACACTTTCGTGCATCCGGGGCGGTGTCGGCGGTCACCTTCTCCGGGCGACGCCATGCCTGGTCACGACCATTTTGCCAATCGAATGGTAATCTGATGCCATGAACGTGACGGTGGACCGACTGGGGCGCCTGGTCATTCCGAAAGCGCTGCGCGTGGCGCTGGGAATCACCCCCGACACACAGCTCGAGCTGATTCCCGACGGATCTGGTCTGCGGATTGAGCCCGTCCAGCGCCATGCCCGCGCGATCGAGACGCGAGACGGCCTTCCGGTACTCGGCCGGGTGGAGGGCGCGGTGCTAACCGATGACGACGTACGCCGGCTGCGCGATGACATCCAGCGATGACCGCTGGGCCTGCGACACCAGCGTTGCCATCGCCGCTCTTGATTCGACCCACGAAGCCCATGCGGCCTGTCGCCGAGTTCTTGTTCAGCGTCGCCCGGCGCTCGCCGGCCACGCGGCGTTCGAGACGTATTCGGTGCTCACCCGCCTGCCTCTCCCACTTCGCCTCACCGCAGATCAAGCGGCCTCGGTCCTGGTGAAGGCCTTTCCGGCCGAGTGTTGGCTCGACGCCCCGGCGACCGCCGATCTCTTCGGCCGGCTCGCCGGGCTCGGCGTCGTCGGCGGATCGGTGTATGACGCTCTTGTTGGTCAGGCTGCCTCGGCGAATCGGCGGGTGCTGCTGACCCGCGACCGTCGGGCAGAGCGCACCTACCGCGTCCTCGATGTGCCATACCAGTTCGTCGACTAAGGGTTGACCCGTAATTGGTCATGCGGCGCCAACCAGTTTGGGGTCTGGTTGTTTTCGGCTGGTCCCGCGACGTCCACGTTGTGGGCGTGGTCTGTTCGGGGGTGGGCCGGGTGCCGCTTGTTCAGCAGAGGCCACCACCGGGTGGTGGCTGCCGGTCCTGGCCGGTCCTTCACCGGGTGGTGTTGGTGGCTGGTACCGGTTGACTGAACCCTCCCACTCTTGCGGGGAGGCCAACCCATCGCGGATTGCGTGGGCAAGTCGGTAGTCGACGACCGCGGTGCGCGGATCGTCGGGATCAGTGAAGTCGACGCAGGCCGCCAGGACGGCCGACACGATGTCGCGGTCGGCGCGCAGCCCGCAGTGTGGGCACTCGTGGCTGCGCTGCGCCAGGGTTTTCGCCACGCGTGCACCACACAGGCAGTGCTGGGACATCGCGGTGGCGTGGGTGCTGGCCCGATAAAGCCGCCCGCCGGCGGCGTGGCATTCACACTGCAGGGCGGTGGCCAGCATGCCGGGGCTGAACAACGCGATCCGTTTGCCCCACAGCCGCGCCCAGGTGGAGATGCGGCAGTCTTCGATGGTGATCGAATTGCCGTGGGTGTTTACGATCGCCGCGGCGACCTCGTTGGCGCGGGCTTGTTTGGCCTGGCTGGCGCGGTGTGTCGCTCCGCGGTGATCACAGCGTGTTCGCCGGTAGGCCTCGGACAGTTCGTCTTTGCGGTATGCGCGCAGTGGCACCCCATCGGCGCGGACGTGCCGCGCCCCACCCGGATTGGCGACCTGGCGTTCTGACAGTCCTGCCGCGGCGCGGCGCTGCGCCCGTTTCCGCTGACGCACCGACGGTGCGTACTGGTCGGCGTTGGTGTTGCGCCGCGACCGATCCAGGGCGCGTTGGCGGTCACGGGTTTTCTTGGCGGCACGGCTGGCGGCACGCTGGTGGGCCGGGGTGCACAAGATCTGCTCGACCGCCAACTGCTGCGGATGCTCCGCGGAGAACGAGGCGACCGACAGGTTGGACACGTTGGCATCCACACCGGCACGACGACCAGCCGGGATCTGTTCGCGGCGGGTGATCGTCGACGGCGACTGATAGCCGGCCTGGTGCACCAGCAGGTGGGCGTAGTAGCGCCAGCCGCCGGGCGCTTTGCGGTCACGCACCCGCACCAGGTCGATCTTGTGCCAGGTGCTCGGGTCGGCCAGGAAATGCGCGAGGTGCGGCCACTTCCCGGCACCGGCCGGTAACCGTACCGGCAGGACCAAGTCCCCGCAGAGCAGGCCGGTGAACACCACCGCCAGGGCCCCGTCGTAATCCCACCACGACCTACTCACCGGCCGCGCAGGCGCCGGTAGGCGGCCCGGCTGGGCCAGGATCGATATCCCTGTCGGCTGGCCAGCGGCGTCGTGGGCGGTCCGCACCGACGCGGGCAGCCGCGGGTGCCGGTAGGCGCCCAGGTGCCCATCCAGGCTGCCGGCCAGGCGGTAGGTCTCCCACGTCGGCTGGGCTTTGGTGTGCGAGCGCGCCCGTCCGGGAATCCGGGTGAAATCCCACCACGACCCCACCCGCGGCGGGCCATGCCGACGCCCCGACGCATCGGTGAACAAATGCCGGTCGATCGTTTCCCAAACCTCATCGGCCACATGCAGGCCCACCGCCTTAGTGAGGTGCTCGCGCATCCACCCACTGGCCTCGATGTGACATTTGGCTGCGGCCTCAATGCCCTTGCGGGACAACCCCAACCGCTCCCGTAATGCCCTCGGGTCTTCCGCGCGTTCATGATGGGCGACCCAATACGCCCGGCACCGGGCCGCGGCGTCACGCTGCAACGCCCGCCGCAGCCGAAACACCGCCTCCCACTGGGCTTGCAGCCGCCGCCGGGCCCGCTCATCGGCGGCGTCGAGTTCCAGCCGGATCACCGACACCGGCCCGCCGTAGCTGAAGTTAGGCGCCTTGGACTTCCCCCGCCGCCGCGCCGCACCCACGACGCCATCACCGCCGGTCGCGGCCATGGTGTCGGTGGGCGTGGCTGCCATGGAACCCATGCCACCACAAGCCACCGACAACGAGCGACTACCGGCCGATACCGCACCTGCCTACCGCTCACCGGCTTAACCGACCACCAGTTCCACACCGTGCTCACGCCCATCGGCCATCAACTCGCCCCTGTGTCCCGTGGCCGCCCGTGGAGCATGCCGCTGCCCGTGCCGGTGCTGCTGGTGCTGATTCATCTGCGCACCAACCTGACCACCCGTGCGCTGGCCGCCTTGTTCACCACCAGCCAATCCACCGTCGACCGGATCATTCACCACCTGGTGCCGGCGCTGGCCGCCGTTGTGCACCCCACCCCCGACCACCACTCTGCTCACCCGTGGATCATCGACGAAACCCCGATCCCGGTGTGCACGACCAATCGATCACTGCGATCAGCAAAAACCACCGCCGCAGCACCAACACCCAGATACTCATCAACGCCGACACCCGCCACCTCGTAGCCGTTGGCCAGTGCTGGCCCGGAAACCGAAATCATGTCGTCGTGGCGCGCCCGACCGTCGCTGGGCTCATCGACGGTCCCCGGACCATCCTCGGAGACGGCGGCTACCGCGGAATCACCACCATCACCGGCCCCCCACGCGGACCCGGCGACCGGATCATCCACCACGACCACTACCGCCGACACCGGCGCATCCGCGCCCGCGTCGAACACGTCATCGCCAGCATCAAGGACTGGCAAATCCTGCGACAACGCCGCCGCCCAGAAGACGCCATCAATCACAGCCTTCACATCATCGCCGCACTCTGGAACCTCAAATGCTGCGGACAATTACGGGTCACCTCCTAGCCGGCGGTGGGTAACTCGCCTACATCTCACGGCTCCTCGCTCTCAGCGGTGCTCGCCTCCGAGGCGGGAGACAAGTACATGCCCCGTCTTGATCTTCGGGGACCACTGAAGAAATGACACGAGCTTGAGACAAAGCGGGTGACATGAAATGAGGCAACCGGCTTCGCCGCAGGTCAGAGTGCCGTCACATGGCGCGCAGCGTGAGACCCATGATCGCTGCGGACCGGATCATCTCGCTAACCTCGATATGTGCCGGACCCAACGAACCGACCACCCGCTCGACGACGTCGTCGCCGTGACCGAGCCAGTTCGGGCGGCGGCGGTTCTCCGAGCCCAATCGTTCTCGACGTGGAGGGCTCCGGTGTCCAACCGCCGGTCACCACCCGGGTGCGTCGGCTGTTCTGGCTGCTGGAGCGCGTGGCACCCGCGATCGGGTCGCGGTGGGCGGTTGAACTGTGGTGTACCCCACCGGTCATCGAGTCCAGCCTGCGTATGCCGCCCGGCGTACCGCCTGGCCAGCCGCTGGAAGCGCACTGGAACGGGCACCGGATCGTGGGCGAGGCCTGGGGCGAGGGACCGCCGGTCTACCTCGTGCACGGCTGGGGCGGGCGTCGCCCACACCTGGGAATGTTCATCAAACCTCTCGTCGAATCCGGGCATCGGGTGATCGCGTTCGACCTGCCCAGCCATAACGAGTCCGAGCCGGGCGTACTCGCGCCCGGTCGCACCACCGCCATCGAGTGCGCCGAAGCGGTGGCGGCCATGATCCGGACACACGGGCCGGCGCACGCGGTTGTCGCCCACTCGCTGGGGGCCAACGCGACCGCATTCGCGGCATCGTGGGGCACGACGGTCGGGCGGTTGGTGTTCCTCGCGCCGATGGGCGAGTTCCCGATCTACCTGGATCTCTTCGCCGCGCGCCACAACTTCGGTCGGCGGATACGCACCGGCCTGCATCGACGCCTGGAACGCCGAATCGGTATGTCGCTCGAGGACACCAACATGGTCCGGGTCGCCGAACGCACCGACTATCCGCCGCTGCTGCTCATCCACGACCCCGATGACCCCGACACTCCCTACGTGACGAGCGAGAAGGTTGTCGCATCATGGCCAGGCGCACGCTTGATGACGACCGCGGGACTCGGCCGGCTGGCGCATTTCCGAATCTTGCGGCATCGCCCTGCGATCCGCGCGGGCGTCGAATTCATCGGTCCCGCACCGGTGTGAAAAGCCGTTGCCGGTATAGCCACCGGCTAAATGCTGTAGTGCCGCAAGCGTTGCAGCCGCCGCATCCCGGCGGCGGCCACCTTCTCGCCGGCCGGGCGCAGCGCCACTTCAAGCCGCTCTCGAACGTCGTCGGTGTCGAGGTGCGTACCAATCGCGACGAGGTGGCTGGCCCCCGCGCCCGCCGGCGCGACCGTCACGTGGACGGACGTGCCGACGACGTTGACCAGGTAGCGGCGTTTGCCGATCGCGACGGTGCCCTTCATCCGGTAGACGCCATGGGGCGGCTGTTCGAGCAGGTCGATGAGCGGTCCCGGGTCGACAGCGCCGTCGCCCACGACAGTGACCGACGAAGCATGCACGTGATGGTGGTCATCGGCGGCCTCCTCGATGAGTAGCTCCCGAAACGACATCTGCCCGGCCGCGACACCGTCGTTGACGTCGTAGAGCAGCCGGGGATCCACGCGTCCCGCCACTGCACCGACCACGTGAGCATCGGGATTCAGTTCGCGCACACGATCTTCGACCCGACGCAGGGCATCGTCGCGAGCATCCTCGGCGATACGATCCAGCTTGTTGACCACGACCAGGGACGCCGCGCCGTAGCGCGACGGCGGCGCGGATTCCGTGTCGACGGTGTCGAAGTGCTCCACCGCGTCGATGACGTCGACAACACCGCCGTGGCGTATCCGATCCACCCCGCTGAACCGGATAACCCGCGATATCGCCACCGGTTCGGCCACCCCGCTTGCCTCGACGATGATCGCATCGAGCGCCAGTTTCGGGTCGGTCAGCTTCTCCAGCGCGTCGTCGAGGCCGCCCTCATCGGGCAGGCAGCAGATGCATCCACCGGCGATCGACACCGGTTCGTCGACCTGGCCCGTGACCAGGCCGGCGTCGACGTTCAGTTCACCGAAGTCGTTGATAACCACCCCGACTCGCGCTCCCGGCGCGCGGAGCACATGGTTGAGCAACGTGGTCTTGCCCGCCCCGAGGTAACCAGTCAGCGCGATGACGGGGATAGCGGGAGCGTTGCGGTCGACCATCCGGCCATTATTGCCGCCGCACCGAAACAGCTGCCAAGCAAACGGCGCTAGACCTCGGAGGGGAACCAGAAGTCGAGTGTCTGCTCGACCCCGCCCCAGTCGAGGCCCATCCAGTCGCCGAAGAAGTCTTCGATCTTGCCGAAGGCGCTGTAGACGAACGCCACCGCCGAGTAGAACAGGCCCTCCCACCAGCCGCTGTCGATCAGCCCGTGGCCCCACGCGTTGAGCCAGGCGCCGAACTGATCGAAGTCACCGGAGATATCGATGTCGGTGATCATCCCGTCGGTGGTTGCCATGTGGTTGGCCACCTCGTCGGGGGTGAGCCCCAGATACATCATGTGCTCGTAGAACAAGCCGAGTTCGGAGGTGGAGGTGGGGTCGGTGACCGGGTCGCCGGGGATCGTGTAGTCGGTGACCGCGAACGCGTTGTTCGGGGTCTGGACGCCGGTCAGCAGAGCGGTGTCGAAGAAGTCGGGGGACGAGGCCCCGCCCCCATCCAGCGAGGCGGTATCCGCGCCGACCGGGTTACCGATGAAGACAAAGTGCAGCGCCCCCGGGTCGACGCCGTCGTGGCTCAGCTGGGCCATCGCGATGGAACCGGCCGTGGCGCCCTGCGACCAGCCAAAAATCCACAGCGGATGGTCGGCATCGTAGGCGCCCGGATTGGCGTCCAGCTCCGCGTGCACCGCCCGAACGATCTCGGCCGCCCCCACAAAGCTGCTGTGGCCCTGCTGGATGAGGGCCGGGGTGGTCAGCACTTGCAGCGGCGCGTCACACCCGATGGAACCGATATCGCATGAGGCCGGGTCGTCGCCGGCGTCGAAGCCCAGCGGCTGCAGAAACAGATCGGCCGCGGTCTGGGCGAAGGTCGCCGACGGTGTCGACAAGATGGTCGGGCCGACGAAGATGGCGGTGTCGGCAAGCAGGGTGATGTCGGCAGCTACGGCGTGGACCGTTGGGGCAGCGAGCACCCCGCCCGCCACGGTGCTGGCGATCGCAATCGGCGCGAAGGCCCTGGTCAGCCTCACGGGGTACCCCTCCCACTGCTCTGACGGCGGTCCGAACCACTCCCGCGCTACGGAGCCTCGTAGCTAAAGATCAGACGAGTAAACCCAAAGCATTAGCTGAGAACGAATCATGGCAGGGGCGCCGGGCGGAGTCAATGAACACTCGGAAGCGCCACTTGCACCCGCGATCAGTTGCCGTAGAGATCTAGGGCGGTGCCGGTCACCGTGGCCACGTCGCCGCTGAGCCCGGCGATGGGCGGGCCGCCACGCTGATGGATCACGTTCGCGAGGACGATCACGTAGGTGTCCGACCCGGGGTCGATCCACAGCGTCACCCCGGTGAAGCCGGTATGGCCGAAGCTGCCGACGGGAAAGATCCGGCCGCGTGGCCCGGAGTGCGGCGTATCAATATCCCAGCCCAGGCCGCGCAGGTTCTGCCCCCTGATCGCCGGATAGTTCGGTGCGAGCAGGGGATCGGTCGGGTTGGGTGTGGTTGCGCACGCCTCCCGGGTGGCGGTGTTCGCCGCCACGAGCTGCGCGGGGTCATGCCCGGGCTGCTGGGGTGTCGTCATCATTTCCACGGTCGATTGCCGCAGCGGAAAGGAGCTCGGACGCCCGGCGAGACGATCGAGTAAGGCTTGCGTGTACCGGCCGACGTCGTGAGCTGTGGAGAACACCCCGGCGCTGCCGGCCACCCCGCCCATGCGGCGCGCGGTCGGATCGTGCACGGTGCCGCGAAGCAGGTGATCGTAGTCGGGGTTGATGCCCGGGGTGTCCTCGTCGTGCGCGGTCGGTGCGATGCGGGCCAATAGGTCGGTGCTCCAGGTACCTGGCGGGCATGGACCGACCGAGGACGCCCGGGTGTCGAACGCAATTGCGGTGCCGATGATCTGGTGCGGACCACACGCCTTGATCGCGGGAAGAAAGCGGGTGTCGGCCATGCCCAGCGGCGCGAAAACGTGGTCCTGCACGTAGGTATCCAATGATTGCCCGGTGATCTTCTCGACCAGCGCGCCCAGGATGATGAAGCCGATGTCGGAGTAATGGAACGTCTGGCCGGGACCGAATTCCAAGGGCGCGGCAAGGGCCCGATGAATTCCGTCCGCTTTGTCCGCTCTTGCCAGGCCCCACGGACCCTGGTGACTCAGGTCGCCGCCGATGCCCGAGGTGTGTGTGAGCAGCATCCGGAGCGTCACCTGCGCCCGCTGCGGGTCGTGCGACGCGTTGAATTCGGGCAGGTACGTCTGTACGGCATCGTCGATCCGGATTCGGCGTTGCTCGTAGAGCTGCAGCACCGCCGTCGTGGTCGCGAGGCTCTTGGTCAACGACGCCAGGTCGAAGATCGTGTCCTCGGTCATCGGTTCAGCGGGTGACGGCGTTCCGTCGAGGTTCGGTTCGCCGGCCAGCTTTCGTGCGCCAAAGGCCTGGCGGAAAACGATGTTGCCGGCATGCCCGATCTGAACGACCGCGCCCGGCAGCCGGGGTGCGGCAACGGCATCGTTCATGAGCTGGGAGACCGGCCCGAACAGCTCGTCACGCGGCAGGTATGGCGCGTCGTCATGACGGGTGTGCGGTGCGCTGGTTGCCGGAGGGCTGGTGGGAGGCCTCGGCTCGGCCGAGCGTCCGCACGACAGGGTGACTGCGAGCGCCAGCCAGACGAGCCCGACGGCGCAGAGCCGAGCGACGCACGATCTCACCTTCACCACGAAGTCGACGGTAACTGGGCGCACCGCCAGTTGCCGATACCATCCGCGTGCCTGGAGCAGCCAACGCAGGAGTGGCATTCGCTTCCATTCGTCCTGCCACGACTGCAGCGCCAGATGCGCGGTGTTGCCATCGCAATATCCCCACTTAGTCGACGATGGTTCCACCGGTCGGTTGGCGTTGACCGCGTCCGAACGCGTCTAAGCTTTTTGTTCGATGCCGAGAATTGTTCATCTCCGGCGATAGCGATGACCTGAATCAGCGGATGGTGATCTCGCCCATGTCGATCGCGACCAGCAGGGGCTCGGGGACGAGCTGGTAGTCGCCGTACCATGCGTAACCTCGTCGCGTGGTCGGGATGATGATGCCATCGACGGCGCGGTAGTCGGCGGCGTAGAGCATCCCGGGAGCCCCGCCGATGACGTCGATGGTGAAATCGTGGCGGCGCAGTAACCCATCAGGTCCGAAGCACGAAATCTGCTCGCGGGTATGACTTGTGATGCGACCTGGGAAGGTCACCTTCAACCGCCGCCAGGTTTCACCATCGACCTCGACCGGAGGGATCTCTTCGGTGATGAATCCGGGCCAGGTGTAGACGAACGGTATGTTCAGATAGGTCCACAGTGCCTCCCCAGTGAAATAGGCGAGATGAATGTCATCCCAAGGGGTCTCGAGCTGATGACCATCAAACGACCTCTCCGGATCGTCGCGCGCGTCGATGAGCCTGCCGTCACGTCCCTGGACGACGACCCGAGAGGGCTCAAAGACCGACCGCTTGTCTTGACCGTCGTAGTCCATGGTGAGCAGCTGCCGTTTGGTGTCCACCTCGAAGCGAACGTCCTTGACGGCGTCCGGCTTGCCCTTGAGTTGGAAGAGGGCCCCGGTGATCGACGCGTCGACGGTGATCGATTGGCCCTGATTCCATCGATCCAAGCCACCATGCGCGGCGACCGCGCGCTCAAGTAGATCGGCCATTTCTGCTCCTGCTCCCTGTGGCTCGCTGCGCAAGCTCCCGCCAGTATCGAGGCGGCTTGACGCAGAAAGTCATCGCTGATGGTGCGAGCGGTTGCGTGTGGGATCAGCGGATGAGCGGCAGTTCAAGGCGCCGGGGTGACCCAGTTGATTGGTGCCGCCGACTGTCTTGTCGCCGATGAATTTGGCTGGTGCGTGGCCTCTGTAGTGGTGGGAGGTGTGTGGTGAGAAGAGCCGCGGTGGTGCAGTACTGCACCACTCCAGAGACCGCGCAGCGCAACCGCGAGCTGATCGAGAATGTGCTGTTCGAGCTGGCTGCCCGAGATCCCGGGGGTGTCCAGTATCAGGTGTTGATGGTCGACGACGGAGTTGGATTCATGCATGTGGTGGCATTCGACGGCACCGCCGATCCGTTCGCGGAGTGCGCCGCCTACCGCGAGTTCCACCGCGAGTTCGCCCAGCGCCTGGCCACATCACCGGTAGTGACGTCTGCGGCGTTGATCGGCTCTTATCCCGACCGCTGGCTCGCGCCGAATGAAGCAGGCGAGGACACCTAGTGACCGCATCCCATGGCGACGAGGTTGGATCCCCGATCCGCCCCTCAGCAATAATGGCCGAGGGAAGCCGCACCTACCGGTTCGTTGATCTCACTCCCGAGGGTGGTCAGCGCTACATTGAGCCGTGGCACCACACCTACCGGGCGGCGGATCGTCATGAGCACCACCACTGATAGCGGGGGAGCGGATTTTGCGCGGCTTGCCGAGCCGTTTCGGCGGGAGCTGGTCGCGTATGGCTATCGCATGCTCGGCTCAGTCGACGACGCTGAAGAAGTCGTGCAGGACGTCTACCTGGCCGCGTGGCGGGCGTACGAGGGTTTCGAAGGGCGCTCATCGCTGCGCACCTGGCTGTATCGCATCGCCACCCGGGCGTTCGTGAAAGCCCTTGAACGCCGCAAGCATCGCCCGCTGCCCTCGGATCTGCATGCTCCGGCCGCCGACCCCGCCGCGCAGATCTTGGCCGGTGATCCAGAGCTGACCTGGATACAGCCCGCACCCGATTCGCTGCTGGCCGACACGACAAGCGACCCGGGCGTCGTCGTGGCTGCTCGTGACACCATGCGGCTGGCGTTCGTCGCCACGCTGCAACTCCTTCCGCCGCGCCAGCGCGCGGTACTGATTCTGCGGGAGGTATTGGGTTGGTCCGCAGCCGAAGTCGCGGCGCTGCTGGATCTGAGCGTGGCGGCAGTCAACAGCGCGTTACAACGCGCCCGCTCGCATCTGCCCGCGGACAGCGATTCGCTGGTGCAGCCGTCTGAGGGGAGGCAGCGTGAGCTGCTCGACCGGTACGTCGCCGCGTTCCAAAACGCCGACGTTGACGAACTGGTTGCAGTGTTGACCGACGACGCGCGCTACGAGATGCCGCCGTTTCTTACATGGTTCGAGGGCAGCGCGACGATCGGCGCCTTTCTTGGCCCGCGCATGCGTGGCTTCGGCAACACCCCGGTCCTACGCACCTCGGCCAACGGACAACTCGCAGTTGCGCTATACCCGGCGACTGCTGATGGGCAGCATCGCCTGCATGCCCTACATGTGCTCACCGTCGGGTCGCGGGGCGTCGGACGGGTCGTGGCCTTCATGGACATCGACGCGTTGCGCCGCTTGGACCTGCCCCACGTGCTGCCGACCGAAGCAACGTGATCACCGGAGATGAACCCACCGGCGGGCGATCAAGTGCGACACCACTGCATCCGTCAAGTGTCTAGTCCTAGCCGCCGCACCAGTTCCTCAGCCGCGCCGCGTATCACAGTCGGGACGACTACACCCGTGCGTTGACGTGCCGGGCGGCCCACTGCGCCCCGAGCCTGACCAGCCCGGATTCCGGGTAATGGACATGGCGGTTGAAGTCCGTGCCAGGCGAACAGATGGGATCGCCGGGCACGCACAGATCGGCGGTGCGGGAACCGAAGACCGGGCTCATGAGCGTCAGCGGCTGACCGATGCGGGCCGAAGGGTTGCCGAAGACGACGACCGAGGCGATGTGCGAAACGGCGGCGGCGGGAAGTGGCGCGTTGTAGCCGACCGCACCGATCGGCGCGGTGGTGACCACGTCGACAACGGCCGCACCCTGCGAATAGCCACCCAGCACGATGCCGGTTCCCGGGCACTCTTGGGCGACCGCCTGCACGCGCCGGCTCATGTCGGTGGCGCCGGCCGCGGCTTTCGAGAAATCCAATGTTGCCGGGTATTGCACCGCGTAACTGGACACGGACTTGCCTTGCAGCATCGGACGCAGCGTGTCGACGAACGACTGCCCGACGACGCCGATGCCTGTCGGTTCATCGGTGCCGCGCGCGAAGACAACTTCTACGTCTGAACAGGCGGGCGCGGCGGACGCGGCGGGAGTTGCGATCCCCGGAACGACCATGGCCGCGGTGATGACCAAGGCGAGGTGGCCGACCCGAGCCGCGGCGCGGACCGGCGTTGCTCTCCAGGACCCGGGCGACACCCTGTTGGACTATACCCAACTGTCACGTTTGTCACTCCGGTAACAGAATTACGAAGCGCAGACGCGTCTGACCGGTCTCCCCGCGCCGAGAGTGCAGCCATGCAGGGGTTCTCTCGAACTTCTCCTGCGTGGATGCACTTTCGCGGCGTGGTCAGACGGCTTACCCGCGTGACGATGGCAACGGGATGTTCAAGGCGAGCGTCAGTTCCAAAATGGTCGCTGGATCGTTGAGCCGGTCGCCGTAGAGTTCGCGTAGCTGGGTCATGCGGTAGCGCACTGTCTGGGCGTGAATGAACAAGTCGGCGGCGACGGCGTCGCGCTGGCCCTGGTGCAGCACCCAGGACCGCAGTGTCTCGGTGAGCCGCTCGGCGCTGCTCGGCCGCAACGCGTCCAGCGGGGCCAGGACCCGGCGGCGCAGATCCTCGGCGGCCTCGCGATCGGCGGTCAGGACGAGTTCGACGAGGTGGTCGTCGGTGTCGACCACCGTCGTGTCGTCGGGCAGCGACAGGTCGCGTGCCCGCAGCGCCCGGCGATACGACGATCGCGCCGCCGTCCACGGGCGGGCCGGCCCCACCAGCGCCCGGCGCCCTTGCAGCGCGGTTCGAAGTTGGCTGCGGGCACGGCCACCCAGGTCGGGCACCAGCAGGACGGCCAGCGCCGCGGTCGGGTCGACATCGGGCAGGTCCTCGCTGAGTTGCAGCGTCGACTGACCGAAGCGTGCTGCAAGCCCGCGGGTTTGGCGCTCGGAGACCACGACGGCGGTCAGCGTGGTCGGCGGTTGCCAACCGGCCTTCTCGGCGCTGGCGTGCAAGGTCGCGGCGGGTTCCCCGGCGAGCAGCTGGCGGGCGAGGCGCTCGAGATAGCGCTGTCGCACCCGGCCGGTGGTGGCCAGCTCGTCGGCGTGGCCGGCCACACTGGACGCCGAGAGCTCGTCGATGAAGGCGAACACCAGCTCGGCAAAGCGGGCGACCGCGTCGGCGGACAGACCCGCATCGACCGCGGTCGCCGAGAGCTCGCGCCAGGCCACCCGGGCGCCGACGCGATACGCCGACAGCAGAGCATCCATCGAGCGGCCGTTGCGGGCTTCACCCCGCCCCAACTCGTAGGCGCCGTCGAGTGCCGGCGACAGCGTCGCGGCCGGGTCGGAGTCCTGCGCACGCACCGCCAGCCGCAGAAAACCGCCGAGCGCCATCTGCACGGCGTTCTCGATGTTCTGACCCATCCGGCCGCTGAAGGCGTCGGCGTAGCTGGGCACTTCGACCGTCACCGCACTCACGGTGCGTTCCGCCATCCGGGGCAGCACCGCCTGCAACGCGGCGGCGACGTCATCGCCCAGGTCCAGACCGGTGAAGCGTGGGGCAGGAGACGACAAACTATCCCTCACGAACAAAAGATGGATCGACATTCACGCCTGACAACCAAGACTTTATAACCATTGCTCAGCGAAGGTGGGGATATGACAACAACAGCACCCCGACCCACCGTCGTCGGCGCAGTGCGTGACCGGCTCATCCAGCTTGCCGAGCGGGTCACCACCCCGCTCGTCCCGTCCGACTACCTCGACGTCATCGATCCGCTGCGTTCCGCCAGCGACCTGCGCGGACGCATCGTGGCCATCCACCCCGAGACACGCGATGCCGTCAGCGTCGTCATCAAGCCGGGACGCACCTGGCGCACCCATGTCCCCGGCCAGTACGTCCGCGTCGGCGTCGACGTCGACGGGGTCCGGCAATGGCGGGCCTATTCCCTGACCTCGACGACCCGGCGGCCCGATGGCCACATCGCCATCACCGTCAAGGCCATTCCCGACGGCGTCGTCAGCAACTACCTGGTGCGACGCGCCACGGTTGGCACCGTCGTGCAACTCGACCAGGCCACCGGCGACTTCACCCTCGGCTCCCCGGCGCCCGCAAAGGTCCTGTTCGTCACCGCGGGCAGCGGCATCACCCCCGTCATGGGCATGTTGCGCAACCTGGCCGACCAGGCGTCCGATGTGGTGGTTGTGCACTCCGCGCCGACCGCCGCCGACGTCATCTTCGGCGGCGAGCTGCGAATGATGGCCAGCCAGGGCCGAATCCGCCTGGTGGAGCGGCACACCGACACCGACGGCATGCTCGAAGTGGCCGAATTGGCCGGTCTGGTCGACGATCTCACCGACCGGCAGACCTGGGCCTGCGGCCCGGCCGGAATGCTCGACGCGCTCCAGGAGCGTTGGGACGCCGCCGGCATCGCCGATCGACTGCATATCGAGCGGTTCCGGCCCGCAGTGATCGCCACCGGCGAGGGTGGCACCGTGACGTTCGCGAACTCCGGCACCGTCGTGGAGGCCGACGGAGCGCAGACCCTGCTCGACGCCGGCGAAGCCGCCGGGGTGTTGATGCCGTCGGGCTGCCGGATGGGCATCTGCTTTGGCTGCGTCGCCCCGCTGCGCCAGGGCGCGGTGCGGGATCTGCGCTCCGGTGAGCTCACCACCGCCGCACCCGGCGACAACGTCGCGATCCAGACCTGTGTGTCCGCCGCGGCGGGCGCCTGCGAAATCGACCTTTAAGACCCCGAGTCCGAGGAGACATCGACATGACTGCTCTGCAACGCAAACACGACAACCCGATCGCGCATCTGAGCGACGAGGACATCGAGAACCTCGGCGCCGAACTCGACGCCATCCGCGCGCAGGTGATCGCCAGCCGCGGCGAACGCGACGCTGCCTACATCCGCAAGGTGATCGACGCCCAGCGCAAGCTCGAACTCGGCAGCCGCGCGCTGCTGCTGTTCTCGCTGTTCCCGCCGGCGTGGATCGTCGGTACGGCGGGCCTAGCCGTCTCCAAGATCATCGAAAACATGGAGATCGGGCACAACGTGATGCACGGGCAGTGGGACTGGATGCGTGACAACAAGATTCACTCGACCACCTGGGAATGGGACAGCGCCTCACCGTCGGACATGTGGAAGCACTCCCACAACGAGCTGCACCACACATACACCAACGTGTTGGGCAAGGACCAGGACCTGGGCTACGGAATCATGCGGGTCGACGAAGATCAACGTTGGACGCCGTTCTACCTGTTCCAGCCGCTGACCAACTTCGTCAACGCCTGCTTCTTCCAGTACGGCATCGCGGCCTACGACCTGCAGATCGGCCGCTACCTCAAGGGCAAGTCCGACAAAGAGGTGTTCCGCCGCCAGGCCAAGGCGGTGCTGGCCAAGGTCGGCAAGCAGGCGCGTAAGGATTATCTGCTGCATCCGCTGTTGTCGGGTCCCTCGGCCCTTACGACGTTCACCGCGAACCTGACCGCCAACCTGATCCGTAACCTCTGGACGCACTCGGTGATCATGTGCGGGCACTTTCCCGACGGCGTGCAGACCTACGAGAAAACCTCGATCGACGGCGAGACCCGCGGACAGTGGTACCTGCGCCAGATGCTCGGCTCGGCCAATATCTCCGGGGGCCGGTGGATGCATTTCATGACCGGCAACCTGTCGTTCCAGATCGAGCACCACCTGTTCCCCGACCTGCCCAGCAACCGCTATCAGGAGATCGCCCCCAGGGTGCAGCAACTCTTCGAACGCTACGGGCTCGCCTACGTCAGTGGTCCGCTGCCCAAGCAGGTGGCGTCGGCGTGGAAGAAGGTGTTCCGGCTGTCCCTGCCCAACAACTTCGCCCGTAAGGCGGTTGCCGCCGCCAGTCCCGCCGCGGTCACCCGGATCCTCTTCGGTAAACCGGAACCGGAGAGGGTCGCGGCCTGAGCTCTGCTACGTCCGGTGGCCGAGATACGCTTCCCCATGTGACGCCCTCCGCCTCACGGCGCGAAGTCCTCCGGTATGCCGCGCTACTTGCACCGACGCTGGCTGTTCCTGGTGCATTCGGCGCGATGAGCAGCGCGCCCGAGGCCGCCGCCAGCGGGCTGGGGCTCGCCGATTTCACCGACAAACTGGTCTCACCCGAGCAGCTCAAGGCGGCCGGATTCGACGGCGCACTGGTCTACGTCTCGGAGCTGCGGCCGGGTGCCACCTTCGATTTCAAGCCGGTCACCCGCGACTATGCCGACCGATTGCAGGCCGTCGGACTACAGATCGTCAGTTGCTACCAGTTCGGAAAACCGGGATGGGCCACGCCGTCGGATTACACCCGGGGCTATGACGGTGGTGTCGCCGACGCCCGGACGGCGTTGCGAAACCACACCGCGGCCGGGGGGCCGGCGAGCGCGCCGATCTTCTTCAGTGTCGATGAGGACATCGACTCCAAGGCCTGGAAAAGCCAGGCAGTCCAATGGTTTCGGGGTATCAACTCGGTATTGGGCGTGCAGCGCACCGGCATCTACGGCGGGGTTCGGCCATGCGCCTGGGCGGTCGCCGACAATGTGGTCGGACAGTCGACCAGTGCGGGCTACCGGTGGGTGTGGCAGACCCGGGCATGGTCGGGAGGTGAGCGGGAGCCGGCCGCGGTCCTATTCCAAACCGAGGTCGTCACGGCGGCCAACCCGGGGGTCGAGATCGGCGCCGCACACCTGGACGTCAATGATGTCCTTGCCGCCGATTTCGGCCAATGGAGCCTGGCCCGATGACGAGATTCGAGGAGACACGATGAGCGACACCATGTCCGACGCCACCGCTGCCACGGGAGCGGCGATGGAGCAAGCCGTCGCGGTTTTCATGCTGCATCCGGAGACCTTCGCCGAGAGCATCGCCGCCGGCTACCAGAACCCGTTGGCGGGATACGTCGCCGGTCGTGGGGGAGTGCTGGGTGAGGCCAGCGGCCCCATCGTCAGTTCGGTGTTCGCGGTGTTCGAACCGACCGGGCTGGGCGCGATGTGGGACGAAGGCGTCGCGGTGCGCGGCGCAGCCGCTGCGGCCCAACTGTATTGGGACCAGACCGCCGGATTCGGGCGTAAGTACCTCTCGGGTGCGCAGGGCTTGGAGCGTATCGCCGGGCTGGGGGAGAAGGTGATCAGCGAGACGCCGATCGCGGGGTTGCCGTTGTTCGCGGGCTGGCGCACGATGCCGCTCGCCGATGATCCCGCGGGCCGCGCGCTGCAGGTGATGTTCGTACTGCGGGAGCTGCGTGCCGGTGTGCACTTTCACGCGCTGATGATGTCCGGGATCACGCCCGTCGAGGCGCACATGCTCAACAAGGGCCATCAGTACGCGGCGATGTTCGGCTGGCCCGAACCTTTCGCCGACGGCGCCGAAAAGAAGGACCGCTACGTCGAGATCGAGCAGGTGACCAACCGCCGCATGGCGGAACTCTTTGCGGCCGCGCTCGATCCGGCCGAGGTCGAGGAGCTGGCCCGGCTGAGCACCGCGGCGCTGGCGTCGATGCGGGCCAACCTCCCGGGCTGAGACCCTTCAACACCACTCACGCCTGCACGGACGTCGCCAGGAATTCGCGGACCAGCTGGGTGAACACCTCGGGCTGGTCGTAGGGGACGATGTGGCCGGCGTCGGCGACGGTGACCAGACGCGATCCCGGGGTGGCGGCCTGGGCGGCGGCCAGCGAGCGCGCACCGACCAGCCGATCGTCGTCGCCGCGCACCCACAGGGCGGGAACGCAAAGCCCCACCAGCTCGGGCAGCAGGTTCAGCCGCATCGCAAGGGGGCCGTAGGCGGCGATTTGCCAGTCGTCCAAGGCCTTTTCGCGGTACCGCTGTTTGGCGCGGGCTTCCTCGATGACGGCCGCGAGGATCGCGTCGAAATCACCGGTCTGCTCACCCGCGGTGAGACTGGCGATCATCGACCGGCGAATGGCATTGGGGAACCGGGCGAGGTACCACGTGCTCCAGCGCAGCAAGCCGGGCGTGTGCATGGTCAGCCAGGTCAGGAACTGCGCCGGGCGTTTCGCATCGAGACCGCCGGGGCCGGCCGCCACCAGGGCGCTGACCCGCTCCGGATGATCCAGGGCGAATCCGGTGGCGATGCCGGCGCCCAGCGAAAGACCGACCAGCGCTGCCCGCGGCAGCTCCAGCGCGTCGAGCAACGCGAGAAGAAACCGGCGGAAGAAGCGATCGTCGAGCACACCGCGCCATGGCCGGCTGGCGCCGTGGCGGGGCAGGTCGATCAGGTGCACCCGGTGATCGGTTGCCAACGCCGGGGCGACACGGCGCCACACCCCCTGGGCGGTGTCCAGCATGCCCCCGTGCAGCAGCAGCACCGGTATCCCGGTGTCGCCGGCACGGTAGAGGCGTACCGGTCCACCGCAGACGGTGAGGTCGGTGTAGGTGTCGAACAGGTCGGCCACGCCCCGACTCAGCGGAAGCGGACGTTCAGCGTGGCCAGGCCGAAGATCTTCTTGTCACCGGACTTCGCGCCGACCAGCAGCACGCCGGTGCGGGTCTCGGGATCCAGCGACTTGATCTTGCCGCTGAACTCGATGTCGGCGCCCTCCTTGGCCGACACGATCGCGGGCGCCGACAGCCGCACCGCATAGCGCGTCACCGCGCCGGGATCACCCGACCAGGCCGAGACGAACCCGGCACCCAGACCCATGGTGAGCATGCCATGGGCGATCACGTCGGGCAGCCCGGCCAGCTTGGCGAGCTCCTCGTCCCAGTGAATCGGGTTGGCGTCGCCGGCCACGCCGGCATAGTTGACCAGGTCGCCACGAGATAGTCGAGTGTGGCGCACCGGCAGCGCGTCGCCAACCTCCACGTCGTCGAAAGACGGTGTGCCCAGGGGTCGGGTGGTGTCCGGTTCGGCGATGCGCACCGCGCCATCGGGGCGCAGCGTCTTTTCGTACGCCGCGGCGGATTCCCCGATGTCGAGAATGTTGACGTCGTGCATCATTGCCTTTTGGACGGCGGCCTTGACGCCCGGGCCGATGTCCTCGGCGGTGACGCCGACAACCGTGGTGTGCAGGGTGTGCACCACTTGCCCGGCCGTGTCGGTGAAGGTGTTGGTCACGGTGATCAGATCTCTGCCGGCGATCCTGCGCACCGACGTCAGTTCGACGTCAATGGTCAGCTCGTCGCCCTCCACGATCGGGCGATGCTGTTCGAAGACTTCTTCGGTCTGCACGTAGGTGTCGTAGCCGACGACCACCGACTCGAACATGCGCCGATTGCACGCCATGCCCGGGGTCGAGGTGAACGTCAGCGGCGCCACCAGACCCGAGTAACCGAGCTTGGCGGCGGCGTCGACATCCCAGTGCGCGGGGTGGTAGTCCTGCACCGCGCGGGCATACTCGCGCACCTTCTCGCGGCCCACCAGGTAGGTGCCGTCCATCTGGTAGTAGTGGCCGACCCGCAACTCCATCGCCGACGCCTCTGCTGAGGTCATGAGATTCTCAACCGTTCTATCGGCTGGTTCGGTGAGGCCGACCAGTGCACACTAACGCGCCAGAAGATCGCGATACACGCGGATAGGCGTCGCCGGTTCACCCCCGCGTCACCCGCACGGGGTGGCCCGAGAGCAGCGCTTACGGTAACTTTCGACTGTGATTTTCTCAGCTGCCGCTGCTCTTGCGCGAAGCCTCACCCCTTTCCTGGCGGCTGCGGCCGTCATCGCCACCGGCCTATCGGCGGACCCGTCGGCCCCCGGGATACGCCTGGCCGACGCGGAGAACCCGTTGGGCGCCATGCCCTTCTACGTCGATCCCCTCTCGGCGGCTATGGGCGCGGCGACCAGGGCCGATCCGCCGAGCGCCGAGCTGACCAGGATCGCCAACACCCCGCAGGCGTACTGGCTCGACCAGGCGTTCTCACCGGGCAGCGTCACCGCCACGGTGAGCCGACACACCAGCGCGGCCCAGGCCGCCGGCGCCATGCCGGTGCTGGCGCTGTACGCCATCCCGCATCGTGACTGCGGAAGCTACGCGGCCGGCGGATTCGGCTCGGGCGACGCCTACCGGGCGTGGATCGACGGTATCGCCGCAGGCATCGGCGCCGCACCGGCGGCGATCATCCTGGAACCCGACGCCCTGGCGATGGCCGACTGCCTCTCCGGAGATCAGCGTCAGGAACGCTTCGACCTGATCCACTACGCGGTCGACACGCTGAGCAGCAACCCGGCCACCGCGGTGTACGTCGACGCCGGGCACTCGCGCTGGGTCAGTGCCGGCGAAATGGCCGCCCGGCTCAAGCAGGCCGGCGTCGGGCGCGCGCGGGGCTTCAGCCTCAACACCACGAACTACTACACCACCGACGAGGAGATCGGCTACGGCGAAGAGATCTCCGGGATGACGGGCGGCGCTCACTACGTGATCGACACGTCGCGCAACGGCGCCGGGCCGGCGCCTGAGCATCCGCTGAACTGGTGCAACCCGGATGGTCGCGCATTGGGTGCCGCGCCCACGGCGAACACCGCGGGTGCGCACGCCGATGCCTATCTGTGGGTCAAGCGGGTCGGTGAATCCGACGGAAGTTGTGGCCGCGGGGAGCCCGCCGCGGGCCGCTTCGTCAGCCAATTCGCCATCGACCTGGCCCGCAACTCCGGCTAGAACCGGCTGGCCCCGGTCACCGGACCGCTTGGGCGTGTTCGGCACCCACGCGTTCCAGCAGCTCCAGCAGGTCCGGCTCGTTGTGCGTCAGCTGGGGGTCGAGGTCGAGTATCTGATCGTGCTCGTGCAGTAGCTGCGCAAAGATGTGCTCGCGTTGGACCTGGGTGCTCTCGGAGTCGAGATACGCGATGGCGTGCCGCCGCGCGTTGGCGACCGCGGTCTGGGCTTTGCCTCTGCGGCTGAATAGGGAGGCGACGACGGTGACGCTGAGTACCCCGACGATCACCACCAGCGACAGGTCGGTGCGGAATTCGACGACGTCAAGCGGTTGGCCGCCGTTGATGAACGGGATGTTGTTCTCGTGCAGTGCGTGCAGGATCAGCTTCACCCCGATGAACCCGAGGATGACGGCCAGGCCGTAGGACAGGTAGACCAGCCGGTGCAGCAAGCCGTCGATCAGGAAGTAGAGCTGCCGCAGGCCGATCAGGGCGAACGCCGTCGCGGTGAAGACGATGTACACGTTCTGGGTGAGGCCGAAGATCGCCGGGATCGAGTCGATCGCGAACAGCACGTCGGTGCCGGCGATGGCCACGATCACCAGCAACATCGGCGTCATCGCCCGCCGACCGTCCACGACCGTGACCAGCTTGTCCCCGTCGTAGTGCTCGGTGGTGTGGATGACCTTGCGCGCCATTCGGATGACGACGTTGCCGGCGCCGTCTGACACCTCGCCGTGGCCGGGCCTGAACCAGTTGACCGCGGTGACGAGCAGGATCAGCCCGAAGAAGTAGAAGACCCAGGCGAAGGCGTCGATCAGCGCCGCACCGAGGAAGATGAACCCGCTGCGGGCGATCAGCGCGAAGACGATCCCGAACAGCAGCACCTTCTGCTGATCCTCGCGGGGCACCCGGAAGCTCGCCATGATGATCAAGAACACGAACAGGTTGTCGACCGACAGCGCCTTCTCGGTGACATACCCGGCGAAGAACTGTTCGCCCGCTTCAGGGGCGCCGAACGCCAGCACCCCGACGCCGAACAGCAGCGCGACGCCGACATAGGCGCCCGACCAGACGGCGGCCTCCCTCAGCGTCGGAACGTGGGCCTTCCGGACATGAAAGACCAGGTCGAAGACCACCAATCCGACCAGTCCGATGATGGTCAGTGCCCATACCCAACCGGGAACGTCCACGAGACCATTGCATCAGGCTCAGGCGAACGGCAGTCGACGCCGCATGAGACATCAGGCAAACCCTGGCCACGCCGGTCCGGTCGGGTAGAACCAGACATATGAGCCGACTTGCCGAAGAAACCCGATGGATGGATGCCACCGACCAGGCGGCGCTGGTGGCCGACGGCGAGGTCACCCCGACCGAGCTGCTGGAAGCCGCCATCGAGCGCATCGAACAGTCGAACCCCGCGCTGAACGCGGTGGTCATGAAATGGTTCGACTACGCGCGCGCGGTGGCCGCCGACCCCGCCGTGCCGCACGGACCGTTCCGCGGCGTCCCGTTCCTGCTCAAGGACCTCTACACCAACGTCGCCGGGCAGACGCTGTCCAACGGCAACATCGCGCTCAAAGAAGCCGGCAAGATCGACAGTTACGACACGGCCCTGGTGGCCCGGTTCAAGGCCGCGGGCCTGGTAATCGCGGGGCGGACCAACACCCCGGAGTTGGGCAGTTTGCCGACCACCCAGCCACTGGCCTGGGGGCCGACCCGCAACCCGTGGGCGCTGGATCGGACGCCGGGCGGGTCCAGTGGTGGGGCCGCGGTTGCGGTGGCGACCGGCATGGTGCCGTTCGCCAATGCATCCGACGGCGGCGGCAGCATCCGCATCCCGGCATCCTGCTGCGGGATCGTGGGTCTCAAACCGAGCCAGGGTCGCACCACACTGGGTCCGACTCGCAGCGAGGCGGGGCTCGGCGTGGAACTGTGCGTCAGCCGCTCGGTGCGCGACACCGCGGCCCTGCTCGACGCGGTGCGCGGGCCCGGTGTCGGCGACGCGGTGATCGCGCCGGCGCCGCAACGCCCATACGTCGACGAGGTCGGCGCCGATCCTGGGAGGCTACGGATCGGGCTGCTCGACGTGCACCCGCGCGGCGACGTTCTGCACGAGGACTGCCGCGCGGCGGTGCGCGCCGTGGGGTCGATGCTGGAGGGCCTCGGGCACATCGTCGAACCGGCGTGGCCGGACTGCCTCGCCGACACCACGTTGCCGCGCAAGTTCATGGCGCTGTGGGCCGCGCAGATGGGGATGGCCGCCCGTGAGATCGCCCGGATCCTCGGACGGGAGGTGACGGCTGCGGACATGGAGTTGGTGAACTGGGCCGTCGTCGAGCAGGCGCAGCGATTGACCGCCGTCGACTACGCCGTGGCGCTGGAGGCGGTGGCGACGTTCCGGCGTGCGCTGCAGCACTGGTGGGCCGAGGGCTGGGATCTGTTGCTGACCCCGACGGTTGCCGAGCCGCCGCCCCTGTTGACGGAGTTCGAAAACGATCCCGCGCATCCCACCGCACCGCAGCGGCGGGCCGGGCGGTTTTCCGCATTCACCCCGGCGTTCAACATGAGCGGACAGCCGGCGATCAACGTTCCGCTGTACCGCAACGCCGAGGGCCTGCCGATCGGTGTCCAGCTCGCCGCCGGCTACGGCCGTGAGGACGTGTTGATTCGTGTTGCCTCGCAACTGGAGTCGGCGCACCCGTGGTCAGGTGTGCACCCGGCGATCCCTGGACGCGGTGGTGTCTGACAGCTCCGGCCGTTAGTCGTTGAGACAACGACCAAGGTCGGCCCTACAGTGAGAGATATTCGGCCGAAGGGAATCCCGATGATCGAGCTACTACCGGACATGCCGCAGGGAGTCATTGGAATCCGGGTTTCAGGTCGGTTACGCGGTGACGAGCTACGAGAGATCAGACCATCCCTCCAGGGGCTTTTGCAGACCGGCGAGATCCGGATCGTAGAAGTCATCGCTGCCGATTACGACGGCTTCGGCCCTGGTGGGCTGGTCGAGGATCTCAAGCTCGGCCTCGGTACGGTCTTGCCGCACCATGCGGCGTTCAAACGAATTGCGATCGTGTCCGACAAGGATTGGGTCGCTCATGTTCTGCATGCGCTGGAGTGGATGATTCCCGGCGAGCTCGCGGTGTTCGGACTTGCCGACCTCGAGCGCGCCAAGAAATGGGCTGCCGGCTGAACCAGCACGCAGGCAGGTAACAAACTGGGTGCGGTCAACCGTTCGGCTGTCACGCGGCTGCGTTGTCGGGTGGTCCGTTGGGTAGGTGGTGTTCGGGGTGGTGGAAGGTGTTGGTGGCGCCGGGTAGGCCGAGCTCGGGCGGTGGG
>NZ_JCALCW010000018.1:0-111863 GCF_059812545.1 Mycobacterium sp. NGS50 | reverse complement strand
ACCCCTCTACCTGGGCCGCAGCCGCCGCATCGCCACCACCGACCAACGCCTCATCTGCCACGCCCGCGACCACGGCTGCACCCGACCCGGCTGCACCCAACCCGGCTACCACTGCGAAGTCCACCACGAACCCGGCTGGGCGGCCGGCGGCCACACCAACGCCGACCAACTCTGGTTCGCCTGCCCATGCGACCACACCAGCGAAACCAACGGCCACTACACCACCACCGTCACCAACGGCCGCCTCGCCTGGACCAACGGCACCACCGCACCCCAAATCAACCACGCCCACCACCCCGAAGAACTCCTCCACGACCCCGACCCACCCGACCAGTGAGCCGGGTGCGTCGTTTCCAGTTGGTGAGCTATCCGCGTCCTGATCGTGGTCATCGTCGGTGATGCCCGCTAACCCATGGTCGGACTGGGTGATCCCGTGATGGCGAGACGTTCGGTCACACGTTGACATTGAAACCGAGGTCGAGGTCGCAGGCGGCTTGACCGCCCCGAATCCCCCAGTTCCCGGTTGCGCTCTCCCGCAGCAGGATGGTGACGTGATCCGCCGGGATACCCAGTGCACCAAGACGACTGACGATCTCGCGGTACAGGTTGCGTTTGGCCTGCACGGATCGGCCCGCGAAGCAGTCGACCGTCACCAGGGTGTAGCGCTCCGGATCCGTCAGGTTCGGCGAATGGGAGTACCGGTGCGGCTGGCGCGCGACCAACCGGACATGCTTGTCGGCGGGCGGGATCCCGAACGCGGCGACCAGTGACTCGTGGACCGCGTCGATGATCGCCACCTCGTCGGCAGCGGTGTATTGCCGACGGACCTCGATCAGGGAACTAGGCATGCCGGGAATCTTGGCATGCGGCCGGCCGGTGCGTCACTCGGATTCCTCCCACGGCCGGAACGTGCCGTCGAGCACCTCGCGGTGCCCGATCACGCGTCCGGTGACGATGTTGGGATCCACCTGCGCCAACCGGACGGCGGCCTGCGCGAACTCCTGCGCCGAGGCCACCTCGTCGAACTCGCGGACGTAGTAGGACAGGCCGGGTGTCGGTATCGGCTGGGACGGCGAGAGCGCGTTGACCGCGATGTTGTGGCCCTGCAGGTCGTAGGCCGTGCACTGGGTCAGGTGTTCCAGCGCAACCTTGGATCCGCCGTAGCCCGGCAGCACTCCGCCGCTACGGTCCGGGTAGGGGCCGGTACCCGGCCGGCGCGCCGCGACCGAGGTGATGTTGAGGACCGAGCCGAAGCCCGCCTCGATCATGTCCGGGCATACCCCTTGAATCAGCTCATAGGCGGCGAACACCGAGATCTCGAAATGCCGGCGGTAGGCCGACAGCGGCGTACCCAGCATTCCCGGCCAACCAGGCTTCGCCGCAGCCGCGGCCGCCGGTTTGGCCGGCTTGGGCGTTGTGTTGGGCGTAGGAGGGCGTCCGGGCGCGGTGAAGGCGGCGTTGTTGACCAGAATCGTGATCGGCCCCAGCGCATCCCGCGCCTGCGCTACCAGAGCCGCCACGTCGGCGGCGTCGAGCAGGTCGGCCCGAATAGCGACGGCGCGGCCGCCGGCGGCTTCGATGTCGGCAACCGTCGCCCCGATGGTGCCGGGCAGCCGCTCATCCCACGTCTGCTCGGTGCGTGCGGCGACCGCCACCGCCACCCCCTGGGCCGCCAGGGCCAGCGCGATCTCGCGACCCAATCCTCGGCTGGCTCCGGTGACGATCGCGGCCCGCCCGTTCAGGTCCGTCATGCGGTCACACCCCGTTCCAGAGTGAACGCGGCCGCTCGTTGACCCGCGACCTGCGGCGTGGCCATCTCGACAACCCGGCGGGCCTGCTCGCGCACCGGGGTCTGCGGGTCGAGCACCGAGAGGTACTTGTCGTGCGCTGTCAACGATTCCACCGCGACCTCGATGTAGTCGTCCACCGTCTCGACGTGGGTGCCCGCCAGCGCGCTTTGAAACAACCAGCGCGGCGGATCGGCCAGTCCGTCATAGGCTGCGGTGACCGCGGCCGCGAACTCGATGTGGTCGCGCTGATTGGGGAAGCCCGGCGCAAACTCCGGCCCGCCGAACAACGTCAACACCACATCGGGTTTGTCCGATTGGATCACCGAGGCGATCTTGGCGCGCAGCTCGGGGGATGTCGCGGATGTTGCTGTCGGGAAAGTCCCAGAACTCGACGCCGTCCACCGGGTCCACGCCGACGATCTGCGCCGCCCGTCGCTGTTCGGCCTCGCGCAGCGGCCCGCACTGCTCCGGCGGCATGCCGGCGATGCCGGCCTCCCCGCGGCAAGCCAGCGCGTAGCGGACCGTCTTCCCGGCCGCCGTCCATTTCGCCACCGCGGCAGCCATGCCGTACTCGGGATCGTCGGGATGGGCGACCAGGACCAGCGCCGAGCGCCAGTCGTGCGGGAAAGGCTGCGGGTTCATCCACCTATGCCATCACACCGTGCACCACGATGGCACTGGTCTGATCCACCCAGCCCTCGTCCAGCTTCTCGTCGGGGCGCAACAGCATCCGCAACAACGTCGCGCCGCCGATCAGTTCAACCAACCGGTCCGGGTCCACATCGGGCTGCACTTCCCCGCGCGCGACGGCTTCGCGCAGCCGCGTCCGCACCGCATCGAACAGCCCGGTGAATCGCGACAGCACCCGCGCATTGAGTTCGGCGTCGGCCGCCATATCGGCGACCAGGCCGGGCAGCGCCGCGCGCACCACGGGGCTGGTGAACACGTCGCGAGCGGCCGCGATCATGGCCCGCACGTCCGCGGCGATGTCGCCCGCGGGCGAGACCAGTGCGGTGGGCGCCACCGGAAACGCGGCTTCGTGCGCCAGCTCCGCCTTGCTCGACCAGCGCCGGTACAGCGCCGATTTCGTCGTCCCGGCCCGTTCCGCGACGGCGGCCAGCGTCAGGTTTGCGTAGCCGATCTGCACCAACAGCTCCGCGGTCGCGGCCAGAATCGCCGCGTCGATGCGCGGATCCCGGGGCCGTCCCGCGGTCGGGGCCTTGTCAATGGCAGGCTGGTCTGCTTTCATAACGCTACTGATCGTAGCGTAATTACCGGACGAAGGAAGCCATCGTGGCCAATCAACAGGGTGTCCAAGACATTGATCACCTCCAGCGCTCCAGCCGTGACGTCAGCACGGTGCCGGCGGTGTTGTCACACTGGCTGTCCACCGTGATGGAGGGCGGCGTCACCCCGGAAGTCACCGTCGAAAGCGGCGTGGACACCACCGGAATGTCATCGGAGACGATCATCCTGACCGGCCGCTGGGACGACGGCGGACCGGTGGAGCAGCGTTGGGTGGCGCGGGTGGCGCCCACCGCCGAAGACGTACCGGTGTTCCCGACATACCGGCTTGACCAGCAGTTCGAGGTGATGCGCCAGGTGGGTGAGCTGACCGACGTGCCGGTGCCGCGGATGCGCTGGCTGGAGAACACCGGCGACGTGCTCGGCAAGCCGTTCTTCTTGATGGACCACGTCGACGGCGTGGTACCGCCGGACCTGATGCCCTACACCTTCGGCGGGAACTGGTTCGCCGATGCGACCGCCGAGCAGCAGCGCAAACTGCAGGACAGCACCGTTGAGGTGCTGGCCAAGCTGCACGCCATCCCCAACGCCGAGCAGACATTCGACTATCTCAGCGAAGGCCGCACCGGCGACACCGCGCTGCGGCGCCACTTCGGCTGGGTGCGCGACTGGTACGAGTACGCGGTTCCGGGCATCGGGCGTTCACCGCTGCTGGATCGCGTCTTCGCCTGGTTGGAAGACAACTGGCCGGCCGACGCCGACGCCGGCGACACGGTGCTGTGCTGGGGTGACGCTCGGATCGGCAACGTGATGTACCGGGACTTCGAGCCGGTTGCAGTGTTGGACTGGGAGATGATGGCCCTGGGACCCCGCGAGCTCGATGTGTCGTGGGTGATCTTCGCGCACATGGTCTTTGAGGAGCTCGCCGGAATCGCCGGGCTGCCCGGACTGCCCGAGGTGATGCGCGAAGAGGATGTGCGGGCCACCTACCAGCAGCTCACCGGCGCCGAACTCGGCGACCTGCACTGGTTTTACGTCTACGCCGGTCTGATGTGGGCGATCGTGTTCATGCGCACCGGGGCGCGGCGGGTGCACTTCGGTGAGATGCCCATGCCCGACGATGTGGAATCCCTCTTCTACCACGCAGGACTGCTGAAAAAGCTGATTGGAGAACAGAACTGATGCTCGGACCGCTCGACGAATACCCGGTGCACCAGATACCGCAACCGATCGCCTGGCCGGGCTCATCGGACCGCAACTTCTACGACCGCTGCTACCTGAACGCCCATGACCGCACCGGTGACATCTTTTTGATCACCGGGTGCGGCTACTACCCCAACCTCGGGGTCAAGGACGCCTACGTGCTGGTGCGTCGCGGCGACACCCAGACCGCGGTGCACCTGTCCGACGCCATCGACCAGGACCGCCTCAACCAGCATGTGGGCGGCTACCGGATCGAGGTCATCGACCCGCTGCGCTCGGTGCGGGTGGTCCTCGAGGAGACCGAGGGCATCGTGGTTGACCTGACCTGGCAGGGCCTGTTCGACGTGGTGCAGGAACAGCCGCACATCCTGCGCACCGGGAACCGGAAAACGTTGGACGCCCAGCGGTTCGCCCAGTTGGGCAGCTGGAGCGGCCAGATCGTCATCGACGGCGAGGAGATCGCTGTGGACCCGGCGGTCTGGATCGGATCACGCGACCGCTCCTGGGGCATCCGGCCAGTCGGTGAGGCCGAGCCCCAGGGCCGGCCCGCCGACCCCCCCTTCGAAGGCATGTGGTGGCTGTATGTTCCGATCGCCTTCGACGACTTCGCCATCGTGATGATCATCCAGGAGGACCCCAGCGGGTTCCGCTCCCTCAACGACTGCACCCGGATCTGGCGTGACGGTCGCATCGAACAGCTGGGCTGGCCGCGGGTCGCCACCCGCTACATCTCCGGTACCCGTATCGCGACCGGCGCCACCATCGAGGCGACCCGCCCGGACGGTACCCCGGTGGTCTTCGAGGTGGAGTCCAAGCTTCCGGTGCCCATCCATGTCGGCGGCGGCTACGGCGGTGACATCGACTGGCTGCACGGCACCTGGAAGGGCGAAAAGTTCACCGAGCGGCGGACTTACGACATGACCGATCCCGGCATCATCGCACGGACCGGGTTCGGGATGATCGACCACGTCGGTCGCGCGGTGTGCCGCGAAGGCGACGCCGCCCCGGTGGAGGGCTGGGGGCTCTACGAGCACGGAGTGCTCGGCCGGCACGACCCGACCGGGTTCCCGGACTGGCTGACGATGGCGCCGTAGCCCGGGTCAGCGCCGAATGTCGGGTTGATGCACGGCGTTTTGCAGAACAGCGTGACACAAGTCGACATTCGGCGGCTAGGAGCTGATCTCCCCCGCGGCGCCCGCGACGGGTGCAACGGACTCAGCGAGATTGCGCAGTTCCCGGTTGACGTCGCGCGGATACTCCAGGATCGAGCAGTGCCCACCGGGCAGCTCGATGAAGTTGGTGAGATTCGGTGCGGCCGAGGCGATCCGACGCGACGCCACGATCGGCAGCAGCCGGTCGCGGGTGCTGCCGATGACCAGGGTCGGCACCGTCAGCCCGCGCAGGCTGATGTGGTGCGGGCCCAGCGAGTTGACCAGCACCCGAACCCAGTTGGCGCGTCCGGCGACCGGCGTGGAGGCGAACAATCGGTAGATGAGCGCCGCGGCGGCCGGGTCGGCGTCCCTGCCGACCGCGATCATCTTCACAAACTGCTGAACGACCGGGGCCGCCGGGCCGACCACCGGCGCGGAGCCGAACGTCAACAAGATGCGGCGGGCCGCGGCGACGCGGGCCTGACTGAGCGGCTGCGGCACCGGGAACAGGTCGACGTCGCGAAGTAGGTCACCGGTGGTGGTGTTGATCAGCGCGACCGCGTCAGCACGCTGCTCCACCCGGAGCGGGTAGCGCTCCGACCAGGCGGTGATGGCGATCCCGCCCATGGAGTGACCGGCGATGACCGCGCGTTCGCCCGGGGCCAGCGTCGCGTCCAGCACCGCGTCGAGGTCAGATGCCAAGTGATTGAGGCTGTAGCCGCCGCGTTTGGGGACGCCGCTGCGCCCGTGGCCGCGGTGGTCGTAGGCGATCACCCGGTAGTCGGTGGCCAAATCCGCAATCTGGTTCGCCCACACCCGGATCGCACAGGTGATGCCGTGCGCCAGCACGATCGGGTAGCCGTCCGGCGGGCCGAAAACCTCGGTGTGCAGCCGGGTACCGTCCACCCCGCGGACAGCCATGGTGCGGCTGGGCGGCAACCCGTCGGCGGCGACGCGCCGAGTAGTCAATCGAGAACTCATTGCCCGCTCCCCTCGCCCGCGGCCCCCATAACTCAACTTACCCTCGGGCGAGTTTAGCCCGCGTGGTCTATGTTTTTGGCTACAACCGGCTACAGAAAGAGTTGCGATGCGTGCAGTGCAGATATCCCGGCTCGACGGTCCGCAGGCTGCCGAGGTCGTCGACCTCGATGAGCCCCGCGGCGACGGTGTGATCATCGACGTTTACGCCTCGGGCGTGGCGTTCCCCGATGCGCTGCAATCGCGAGGCCTCTACCAGCACAAAGCGCCGCTGCCGTTCGTACCCGGCGCCGAGGCGGCCGGCGTGGTGCGCAGCGCCCCGGCCGGCGCGCACGTCGCCGCCGGTGACCGGGTGGCGGCGCTGACGCTCTTGACGGGCGGCATGGCGCAGGTCATCGCGTTGCCCGCCGAGCAGGTGTTCCCGCTGCCGGAGACGGTGTCCTTCGAGGCCGGCGCGGGCCTGCTGTTCAACGACCTGACAGTGCACTTCGCGCTGGCCCAACGCGGCAGGCTCGCCAAGGGCGAAACCGTGCTGGTGCACGGCGCGGCCGGCGGGATCGGCACGTCGACGCTGCGGTTGGCACCCGCGCTCGGCGCGTCGCGGGTGATCGCGGTGGTCAGCACACCGGAGAAGGCCGACATCGCCCGGGCCGCCGGTGCCACTGATGTGGTCCTGGCTGACGGGTTCAAGGATGCGGTGCACGACCTGACACCTCGCGGGGTGGACATCGTGCTCGACCCGGTCGGCGGTGACCGGGTCACCGACTCGCTGCGGTCGCTCGCGCCCGGCGGGCGGCTGTTGGTCGTCGGATTCACCGGTGGCGACATCCCGACCGTCAAGGTAAACAGGTTGCTGCTCAGCAACGTCGACGTAGTCGGCGTGGGCTGGGGGGCGTGGGCGATGTCGCATCCGGGCTACCTCGGCGAGCAGTGGGCGGCGCTGCAGCCGCTGCTCGCTTCGGGCGCGGTGCCGTCACCGGAGCCCGACGTCTATCCGCTGGACCGAGCCGCCGACGCGATCGCGGCACTGGAGAACCGCACCGCCAAAGGCAAAGTGGTACTGCGGATGCGGAACTGATCCGAGCGAATCATCCGATGGCGGCCAACAGGCCGCCGAAACCGCGGTCGGCGGCGCCGAGCGCTGGGCCGATATCGCGTCCACTGTTGTGCGCCGCCGTTCTAGAACATGGCGCCATTGCGGGCTATCCACTTGTCGTGCGGTGTGGCACACGCGATGGGATTCGACGCGCTCGCCCGACGTTGTTTGCCCAGCACCACGGCCATTCACCAGGCATGGCATTCCGGCAATAACACTGAATAACTTGCCCTAACTGTGCCCTGGTTTCCGGTTAATTGCAGAGCTTGTCGATCACGGGACTCACACCGTAGCAGAAATCCGCGTTAACTTACCTGTTGCGAAGCGCTGACTCGCTGTGCCATGCTGCTCACCGTCCCGACCAGAGGAGAGAATCGCGGATGATCTGATGGCGACTCGCAGCATCGACAACCTCGGTCCGAGCAGCATGCTGTGGCGCTATCTGGCCGATCGGCGGTACCTGTTCGTGCTGCCCCGAGCGGTGTGCCTGCTGATGCTGCACCCGGGGATCGCGGCCGGCATCACCGAACACGCGTTGATGCGCGAGCGCATTTGGCTGCACAAGAAGCGGACCGTGACGCAAGCCGTGAACATCGCCTACGCCAGCGCGGACATGCGGCCGCAGATCCGGTTCGCCCACGAACACGTCAAGGGCCGGGACATCGGTGGCAACCCTTACCATGCGCTGAGTCCGGAGATCTTCCACTTTCAGCACGCGGCTTACGTGGAAAGCCTTTTCGTGATGGTGAATACGTTCATCCGGAAGCTGGACGCCGACGAACACGAACAGCTCTACCAGGAGTGCTGCGCCTGGTATCGGCGCTATGGGGTGTCCACCCGGCCGATGCCGTCGAGCTGGCCGGAGTTCGTCGAGTACTTCGACGACAGCTGCCGAACACAGCTGGCGGCAGGTCCGCACTTCGAACCGTATCGGGCGCAGATCTTCGCTCCGACCGACTGGTGGATGCGCACGGTGCCGCATCGGGCGATCCGCGCGATGCAACATCCACGCGCGCAACAGCTCACCGGTATCACAGTCACCGCGGCTGACCGTGGGTCGCTGCAGGCGTTCACCCAGCTGGCTCGGGCGTCTGCGCTGGCACCCCGGCATACCTGGAACGCGCGGGCGCGCGGGGCGTTGCGTGCGGCGGATCGTCGTGCGGACGCTCACTAGGATGAGAACCGATGTCCCCATGAGCCGCACCTCTCCCCCCGCGCCGGGTGATGTCCGGCGTCGGCCCAAGGACCGCAAAGCCACCATCGCCCGGGTTGCCGCGGAGGCATTCAGCACGCTCGGATATCACGCGGTGAGCGTTGAGGCCATCGCAACCAGGGTCGGCGTCTCGGCGCCGGCGTTGTACCGGCACTACGCCAGCAAGTACGACTTGTTCCGCGCTGCGGTCCTGGCGCTGAGCCAGGAGTTGGTGGATTGCACCGAGGCGGTCGATACCGACGCCGCCGAGGACCCGCAGGTGGTGCTGGACGAGGTTGTGCAGGAGCTGATCGACCTGGGCGTACGCAACCGGGCCACCGGCGGGCTGTACCGATGGCAGGCGCGCTACCTACAGGGCGAGGACGCGACGACACTGATGGATCAGCTGCGCCTGGCCAACCGCCGCATCCAACAGCCACTTGCCGCGGTGCGCCCGTCGTTGACCTCTTCGCAGCTGTGGATGCTGTCATCTGGGCTGCTCAGTGTCGCCGGCAGCGTCGTCGACCACGGGGTGCAGGCACCAGACGGCGACATCCACGCGTTGATGGCCGCGGCGGCGTCCGATCTGCTGGCCGGCGAGCTTCCGGAACCGCAAAAAACCGTCGCGCAGCCACCGGTGTGGCGCATCTTCGCCGCGGACGCCGGCGTCTACGAGGCATTGCTGCACAACTCGATGATGCTGTTCCACCAGAACGGTTATGCGGAGACCAGTGTGGCGCAGATCGCGGCCGCGGTCGGCATCCCGCCGTCGGGGATCTACCGCTATTTCCCAGGCAAATCCGACATCCTCGCGACCGTCATGCGGCGCGCCGCGGATCGACTCTCCGGGGAGCTGTCGCGGATCCATGGCACCGCGTGCGACCCGCGCGAGGCACTGGCCTTGCTGGTTGAGGCATATGTGGCGACGTCGTTCGCCAACCCCGAACTGGCGTCGGTGTATTACAGCGAACGGGTCAATCTCGCTGCTGCCGATCAGGTGCTGCTGCGCAACGTGCAGCGATCGACGATCGACTCCTGGGTGCGGCTGTTGACCGCGGCCCGCGCCGAGCTCACCGCGACGCAGGCGCGGTTTCTCGTCCACGCCGCGATGAGCCTGGTCGTTGACCTGGGGCGGCTGGTGCACTACGACCGGCTCACCGCCGACTCGGCCGGCGGTCCCGCAGATGGATCGGCGTACCCGCAGGCGTGTGTGCGCACCTTGATGGAGCAGGTGTTGTTCGGCGGGGCCGTCTAACTGTCGGCGCCGGCCTCACACACCTGCGCGGGCGCGTAATGCTGGACGGCCGCCATCATCTCGTCGAAACTCCGGTCGGTTCCGGTCACACCTACGGCGATGTCGCCGAACCTCGCCGAGCCAAGCGCCTTGCTCAACCGTTTGACGCGGCCGGCGATCCCGTTGGCGCGATGGGCCTCCGGGTCGTACAAGGACAGGCAGGCGAAGCGTTGCCGCTGTACCTTCGCCGTCTCGATGCGCCGGATCGCCGACCACGGGATCACCCGATCCGACCAGCGCCGCCAGTAGATGCCCACTGAATCGACCCGCACCTCGACCCCGGACTGGAACAGCCGGGAGACGGATATCGGCAGCGCCAGTCCCCCGAGCAGCAGTGCGGCCCAACCCGCGACCAGTCGCTTGACCTCACGCGCCACGGACGTATCGGCCGGCGCAGTCCCGAGTGCCCCGAGCAGCCAGAGCCCGACGATTACCAGCAGCACGCAACCCAGCCCCATCAATGCCACGCGACCCTTGCTCAGCTTCGCTTCGAACGGCATCTGTCCTCCCGGCTGTCGGCACACACAACCCTAGTTGCAGCGGCCACACCCAACCGTCACCAATTGCGAGGCCTTGACGCGATCAAGTCGCCCAGCTGAAATCCGGGGGTTCAATGAAAGTGGCCCCCGGAGTTTCCTCCGGGGGCCACTTTCGTTAGTAGCGGGGACAGGATTCGAACCTGCGACCTCTGGGTTATGAGCCCAGCGAGCTACCGAGCTGCTCCACCCCGCGACGGGTACCTGCCAAGGTTACCGAACGCCGTCGTCGCGGCCAAATCGCCTGCTGGGCCGCCCGCGCCGCGAACCGCGAGGGTGCACAAATGTACGGTCCGAGCCCAAAAAACCGGCATTTTGCGCACGCTCGCGGCCGCGGAAGCGCTACTTGGCGTTGTCGAACTTGGTGATGGCCTCGTCGAGGCGTTGCAGGGCCTCGCCGTAGCCGGCGAAGTCGCCCTTGCGCTGCGCCTCGCGTGCGGCGCCCAGCGCCGACTGGATCTCCTTGAGCGCGGCGGCCTTGTCCGGCGACAACGTCGCCGGTACCCCCGCCGGCGGGGACGGCGGCGCCGCGGCCGGTGGTGGTGAACCGTCGGGCCCCGCCGCGGGTGGGCGCTGGTGCGGTGGGTTGGCCGGCGCGCCGCCTTCGGTGGGCGCGATCCCGGCAGCGGTGGCATCCGCACCCGGGCCGAACAGCTCGGTCAGCGCGTCACGCACGGTGGGGCCGTAACCGATCTTGTCGTTGTACATCATCGCCACCCGGATCAACCGCGGGTATGACGAGGCGGCGTCGCTGGTACCCGGCGACGCGTAGACCGGTTCGACGTAGAGCAGGCCGCCCTCGGCCAGCGGCAGCGTGAGCAGGTTGCCCCACCGGATCCGGTTCTGGTTGTCGCGGCCGATGACACCGAGGTCCTGGCTGACCGCGGTGTCGGTGGTGATCGCGTTGTTGGCCAGCTTGGGCCCGTTGACCTGGCCGGGAATGGTCAGCACGGTCAGCTTGCCGTAGGTCTCGGGATCCGAGCTGGCGCTGATGTAGGCAGCCAGATAGTCGCGCTTGAACCGGTTCATCGCGCTGGTCAGCTGGAAAGACGCCGAACTATCGCCCTTGGCAAGGTTTTTGGCGACGATGTAGTACGGCGGCTGGTAGCTGCTGGCCGTCGGGTTCGGGTCCAGCGGCACATCCCAGAAGTCCGAGGTGGAGAAGAAGGTCACCGGGTCGTTGACGTGATACTTGGCCAGCAGCATCCGTTGAACCTTGAACAGGTCTTCCGGGTAGCGCAGGTGCGCGGCGAGCTCGGGTGTGATGTCGCCCTTGGGCTTAACCGTTCCCGGGAAGACCTTCATCCAGGTCGCCAGCACCGGGTCGTGCTCATCCTGCTGATACAGCGTCACGGTGCCGTCGTAGGCGTCCACGGTGGCCTTCACCGAGTTGCGGATGTAGGACACCCGCTTGTCGGGCGTGAGCCGGTTGAACTCGACTTCGTTGGAGTCCGCGGTCGCCGAGGACAGCGAGGTCAGCTCGGAGTACGGGTAGTTGTCCAGCGTGGTGTAGCCGTCCAGGATCCACACCAGCCGCTTATTGACGATGGCCGGATACATCGTGGAATCGGTGGTCAGCCACGGCGCCACCGCCTCCACGCGCCGCGCCGGGTCCCGGTTGAACAGAATCTTGCTGCCCGGCCCGATCACCGACGAGAACAAGAAGTTGCGTTCGGCGAACTTGGCCGCGAACACGCTGCGCGACAACCAGTCTCCGATGCGCACACCACCGCTGCCGGTGTAGGTGTAGTTCTTGGTTTCGGTGTTGGTCTCGTAGTCGTATTCGCGGTCCACCCCGTTGCGGCCGACGATCGCGTAATCCTCGGGGGTATTGGCGATCACCGGTCCGTAGTAGATCCGCGGCTGGTCCAGCTGTGCCGGCCCGTCGGAAATGACGCTGCCGTTGGCGCCCACGGCGTTGACCCGGAACTCGGGATACCCGCCGTTCTGGTTGGGGTCGTTGGCGATGCCCCGCACGGTATTGGCCGGAGACGCGATGAATCCGTTGCCGTGGGTGTAGACCGAGTGCCGGTTGATCCAGTCCCGCTGGTTGTCGATCAGCCGGTCCGGGTTGAGTTCGCGTGCCGCGACGACGTAGTCGCGCAGGGCGCCGTCGTTGTCGCGGTAGCGGTCGATGGTCAGCTGGTCGGGGAAGAAGTAGAAGTTCTTGCCCTGCTGGAACTGGGTGAAGGCGGGGCTGACGATCGTCGGGTCGAGCAACCGGATGTTGGCGGTGGTCGCACGGTCAGCCGCGACCTGCTGGGCGGTGGCCGGGGCACCGCCGGGGTAGTTCTCGTAAGTGACCGGCCCACCGTCCTTGGTGTCGGTCAGCCCGTAGGCCTGCCGGGTCGCGGTGATACTGCGCGCGATGTATTCGCTTTCCTTTTGCGCCGCATTGGGTTTGACGCTGATCTGCTCCACGATAAGCGGCCATCCAGCGCCCACGATCAGCGACGACAGCAGCAGCAGCACCAGACCGATCGCCGGAATCCGCAAGTCCCGCAGCACGATCGCGGAAAACACCGCGGCCGCGCAGATCAGCGCGATCGCCAGCAGAATCAGCTTCGCCGGCAGCACGGCGTTGATGTCGGTGTAGCCGGCGCCGGTGAAGGGTTTGCCGGCGCGGGTGTGGGACAGCAACTCGTAGCGATCCAGCCAGTACGCCACCGCCTTGAGCAGCACCAGCGAACCCAACAGACTCACCAGCTGGATGCGGGCCGGGCGGCTCAGCGCACCGGTGTTCCCGGACAACCGGATACCACCGAGAACGTAGTGCGATACCAGGTTCGCCAGGAACGCCAGGAACAGCCCCACCAACACATAACTGAGCACCAGCCGGTAGAACGGCAGCTCGAACGCATAGAAGCCGAGGTCTTTGCCGAACTGTGGATCGGTGATGCCGAAGTGGCCGCCCTGCAGGAACAGTTGAATCTGCACCCAGTAGGTCTGCCCGATGATGCCGGCCAACAGGCCGATCGCCACCGGGATGCCGATCCCGAACAGCCGCAGCCGCGACATCACCAGGGCGCGGTAGCGCGCCACCGGGTCGTTGGCACCACTGACCGGTACGAACACCGGCCGGCTGCGGTAGGCCAACGCCAGCCCGCCGAAAACCAAGCCGCCGACCAGCAGTCCGGCCGCCAGGAACACCACCAGCCGGGTGACGAGCACGGTGGTGAACACCGAGCGGTAGCCGACCTCACCGAACCACAGCCAGTCGACGTAGGCGTCGACCAATCGCGGGCCCACCAGCAGCAACCCGATCACGATCAAAGCCAGTGCAATCAGAATCCGGCTACGCCGAGTCAATTTCGGCATCCTCGCGGCGGGCCGCATACCCACGTGCCAACTCCCTGCTCAGTTTTCCCGACCGCCCCAACTGTACGCATCCGCGTCGCGCGGTGCGCCTGGACCAGCTAGCAGCTCGGGGGCTTACCGCCGGCGGTGAGCGTGTGCAGCGCGTCGACGGCCTGTCCGAGCGTGTCGACTTTGACCAACTGCAGCTTGTCGTTGTCGGAGCGCGCCTCGTAACAGTTGTCCGCGGGAACCAGGAACACCGTCGCGCCCGCCTCCTGGGCGGCGACCATCTTGTGGGTGATCCCTCCGATCGGGCCGACCTGCCCCTCCGCGGTGATGGTGCCGGTTCCGGCGATGAAGTTGGAACCGGCAAGGTCACCGGTGGTGAGCTTGTCGACCACCGCCAGGCTGAACATCAGACCGGCCGAAGGCCCGCCGATGTTGGCCAGATTGAAGTCGACCGCGAATGGCGCCCACGGCGCGTCCATCACCTTGACGCCCAAGAACCCGTAGTCGCGATCCTTGTTCGCGCCCAGCGTAATCCGGGCCGTGCCGTTCGGCGCGTTCTTGCGGCGGAAGTCGACGGTCAGCTCCTGGCCCGGCTTGGTGTGCTTGAGCAGCCCGGTGAACTGTTCGACGGCGGTGACCGCGACCCCGTCGACGGCGTCCACCGCGTCGCCGGCCTGAAGCTTGTCCTTGGATGGTCCCGAGTCGGTGACCTCGACGACCGTCACCGCCGGTGCGTACTTCAGATATCCCAGCGCGGCGTAGGCGGCGCTGTTCTCAGAGTCCTTGAAGTCGGCCGTGTTCTCCTCGTCGACCTCTTCACGGGATTTGCCCGGCGGGTAGACCAGGTCTCGCGGAATGATCTGTTCGCGCCCGGACAGCCACAGCGTCAACGCCTCCCCCAACGACAAGCCGTCGCGCTGGGCCACCGTCGTCATGTTCAGGTGGCCCGACGTCGGGCGGGTGGGGGTGCCCGCGATCTCGACCACCTGCTTGCCGTCGACCTCGCCGAGCGTGTCGAAGGTGGGGCCGGGACCCAACGACACGTACGGCACCGTCACGACGGCCAGCAGCACCCCGAAGGTGATGATCGGCACCAGCGCCACCAGCAGCGTCAGAATCCGCCTGTTCACGCGGGTATCGTAATCGGACCGCCGTCCGACGCGTTCACTTAGAGCGTGACCGCGCCGTGCACCGCCTCCGACACCGGTGAGTACCGTTGAGTTATGGCTGACCTGCCTTTCGGCTTCTCCGTTCCCGGAGACGACCCAGACCGCGACAAGCGGCGCGACGACGCCACGTCGGGCGCCGGCGACCCGTTCGGGATGGGCGGCAACTTTGACATGGCTGACCTGGGCCAGATCTTCACCCGGCTGGGCCAGATGTTCAGCGGCGCGGGCCCCGCGATGGCCGGCGGCACATCGTCTGGGCCGGTGAACTACGAGTTGGCCCGGCAGCTGGCGTCGAGTTCCATCGGCTTCGTCGCTCCGGTTCCTGCCGCCACCCAGACCGCGATCGACGACGCGGTCCGGCTGGCCGAAACCTGGCTGGACGGGGCGACCGCGCTGCCGGCGGGCACCACCAAGACCGCCGCCTGGACCCCCACCGACTGGGTCGACAACACGCTGGCCACCTGGCAGCGGCTGTGCGACCCGATGGCCGAGCAGATCGCCACCGTGTGGTCGTCTGCGCTGCCCGAAGAGGCCAAAGCGATGGCCGGACCGCTGCTGTCGATGATGTCGCAAATGGGCGGGATGGCGTTCGGTTCGCAGCTGGGCCAGGCGCTGGCCCGGTTATCCAAAGAGGTGCTGACCTCGACCGACATCGGTCTGCCGCTGGGACCGCACGGGGCGGCCGCATTGCTGCCCGCCGCCGTCGAGGAGTTCGCCGCCGGGCTGGAACGTCCGCGCAGCGAGGTGGTGACGTTCCTGGCGGCCCGCGAAGCCGCCCATCACCGGCTGTTCAGTCATGTGCCCTGGCTGTCCAGTCAGTTGCTCAACGCGGTGGAGGCCTACGCCCGGGGCATGAAGATCGACATGAGCGGCATCGAGGAGCTCGCCCAGGGCTTCAACCCGGCGTCGCTGGCCGATCCGGCCGCCATGGAGCAGTTGTTGACCCAGGGCGTGTTCGAGCCCAAGGCGACACCGGAGCAGATTCAGGCGCTGGAGCGGCTGGAAACCTTGCTGGCGTTGATCGAGGGCTGGGTGCAGACGGTGGTGACCGCGGCGTTGGGCGAGCGGATTCCCGGTACGGCCGCGTTGTCGGAGACGCTGCGTCGCCGCCGCGCCACCGGGGGTCCCGCCGAGCAGACGTTCGCCACCCTGGTGGGGCTCGAGCTACGGCCGCGCAAGCTGCGCGAGGCCGCGGTGCTGTGGGAACGCCTCACCGAGGCCGTCGGCGTCGACGCCCGCGACAAGGTGTGGCAGCACCCGGACCTGCTGCCGGCCGCCTCGGACCTCGACGAGCCAGCCGCCTTCATCGACCGCGTCCTGGGGGGCGATGCCAGCGGCATCGACCAGGCGATCGACCAGGCGATCGCCGAATTCGAGAAGGGCGCCGGCGGCGACGACCCGCCTGTGGATAACTGAGCCCGCTCGACCCTGCGGCTGTGGCAACCTCCAGCCATGGCACCCCTAGCGCTGAATCCGGCCCTGCCGGTGCTGTTGCGCCCCGACGGCGAGGTGCAGGTGGGTTGGGATCCGCGTCGTGCCGTGCTGGTGCGGCCGCCGGCCGGTCTCGACGCCGACGGGCTCGCCACACTGCTGCGCTCGCTGCGGTCCCCGACCACCACCGCCGACCTGCAGCGCCAGGCCGCCCGGCTGGGGTTGGCCGACGCCGACGAGCTGACCGCGTTGCTGACGGCACTGACCGATGCCGGGGTACTGCGCCGCGCACCGCGGCACCGGACGCGCCGGTCGGCCTCGATTCGGGTGCACGGCCGCGGCCCGCTCTCGGATCTGCTGATGCAGGCGCTACGCTGCTCGGGCAGCCGGATCAAACACAGCCAACAATCGAACGCCGCCGCGACAGCCAGTGACACCGACCTGGTGGTGCTGGCGGACTACTTGGTGGCCGACCCGCAGCTGGTGCGTGATCTGCACGCCGAGGGTGTCGCTCACCTGCCGGTCCGCGTCCGCGACGGGACCGGCCTGATCGGCCCGCTGGTGATACCGGGTGTCACCAGCTGCTTGACCTGCGCCGATCTGCACCGCAGCGACCGGGACGCGGCGTGGCCCGCGGTGGCGGCCCAGCTGCGCGACACCGTCGGAAGCGCCGACCGGGCCACCGTGCTGGCGACCGCGGCGCTGGCGCTCAACGAGGTGCAACGGGTGATCGCCGCGGTCGCGGGCGGGCCGGCCCCGGAGCCGCCGCCGACCCTGAACGCCACCCTGGAATTCGACCTGGCCGCCGCTTCGATCGTGGCGCGGCACTGGAGCCGGCATCCGCTGTGCGGGTGCTGACAACGATTGTTGGCGATCGCTGCGCACGCCGGTGACCCCGTCGTGGATGATGGACCCGTGGCAGACATCAAGCGCGGCAGCGCAGCGCGCAACGCGAAGCTGGCCAGTATTCCCGTCGGGTTCGCCGGCCGAGCGGCGCTGGGGCTGGGTAAGCGAATGGCCGGCAAGTCGAAAGACGAGGTCACCGCCGAATTGATGGAGAAGGCCGCCAACCAGCTGTTCACCGTTCTCGGTGAGCTCAAGGGCGGTGCCATGAAGGTCGGACAGGCGCTGTCGGTGATGGAAGCCGCCATCCCCGAGGAGTTCGGCGAGCCCTACCGCGAAGCGCTGACCAAGCTGCAGAAGGACGCCCCGCCGCTGCCGGCGGCCAAAGTGCACCGGGTGCTCGACGCCCAGTTGGGCACCAAATGGCGTGAGCGGTTCACCGAGTTCGACGACACCCCGGTCGCCTCGGCCAGCATCGGCCAGGTGCACAAGGCGGTGTGGTCGGACGGTCGCGTGGTTGCGGTCAAAATCCAGTACCCCGGCGCCGATGAGGCACTGCGCGCCGACCTCAAGACGATCCGGCGACTGACCGGCATCTTCAAGCAGCTGGCGCCCGGCGTCGACGTCCAGGGCGTGATCGACGAGTTGATCGAGCGCACCGAAATGGAGCTCGACTACCGGCTGGAGGCCGACAACCAGCGGGTGTTCGCCAAGGCCTACGCGGGCCACCCGCACTTCCTGATCCCCAACATCGTGGCCAGCGCCCCCAAGACGGTGATCCAGGAGTGGATCACCGGCATCCCGATGGCCGAGATCATCCGCGACGGCACCGTCGAGCAGCGCGACCTGATGGGAACCCGGCTGGCCGAGTTCACCTGGGATGCCGCGCGCCGGCTGGAGCTGATCCACGCCGACGCCCACCCCGGCAACTTCATGCTGATGCCCGACGGTCGGATGGGCATCATCGACTTCGGTGCGGTGGCACCGATGCCCGGAGGTTTCCCCCGTGAGCTGGGCGCCGCGGTGCGCTTTGCCCGGGAGAAGGACTACGAGCAGGTCATCGCGACGATGCGCCAGGGCGGGTTCATTCAGAAGGGCCAGGAGGTGTCGGTTCGCGAGATCGACGAGATGCTGCGCCAATACGTCGAACCGGTCGAAGTCGAGGAGTTCCACTACAACCGCAAATGGCTGCAACGGATGGCCGGCAAGCAGCTGGAACGCCCGGTCGAGCAGCTCAAGACCGCGCGCCAGCTGGACCTGCCGCCCAAGCTGGCGATGCCGATGCGGGTGCTCGGGTCCACGACCGCGATCATGTGCCAACTCGATGCCCATGTGCCGATCAAGCGGCTGAGCGAGGAATACGTCCCCGGCTTCACCGAGTAGGCCACCGAGATCGACGCTGGCGCGGAGAAGTTCGAGAGAACCCCACGCTCACGTCGATCTCGGCGCCCGGGTCTAGGCAGCGACCGCCTTGCGGGGACGCCCGCGCGGCCGCTTACGCGCCACCACCGCGCCGCGGTCCAGGATCTCGCCTCCCCACACGCCCCACGGCTCGGCCCGTTCCAGCGCCGCGGCCAGGCAGGTGCGGCGGATCGGGCAATCCACGCACAGCGCCTTGGCGCGCTCCAGCTCGGCGGGGCTGTCGGCGAACCACAGATCGGGATCGCCGACATGACAGGGCAACTCCGGCAGCTGCTCGTCGGGCTCCGTCAGGGCTGACATGTTGTTTCACCTGCTTCCTGGTTCGAAGGTCTCGTGCGGGAGATCCGGACCAGGGGTGCTGCCCCAAAAAATCTGGCCACGGATCCGGTGACGTCGGGGTCCGTGGCCATTGGCGAATATCGCGGGCTTCTAGGTAGAGCCCCGATCCACGGACGCGTCGGTCGCAGCGGCGGCAGCAGCGCGCTTGCGCTGCCCGGCGGCGGCATGGAGGGTGCCGGCGCCGTGCGCCATCGCGGCTACACCGAGTGCGTTTACGGCGATCATCGAGGCTCCCTCCTTCCGTGTCAGACCGTAGGAACTGCGGCTTCGAGGGTAGCCGGTCGCGGCGATGACCGGCAACCGAATTTCTGACCTGCGGTTATCGGTGAAATCGCCGGTCCGCTGCGGCGGCAGCCGGATGACCGCTACGCCCGGCCGCGGACCAGATCCAGCACGTCCGGGCCGAACTGTTCGAGCTTGCGCGCCCCGATGCCGGGGATCGCGACCAGCGCGGCCTCGTCGGTGGGCAGCATCTCGGCAATCGCGGTCAGCGTGTTGTCGCTGAATACCACGTAGGCCGGCACCTTCATCTCGGTGGCGGTACGCAGCCGCCACTCCTTGAGCTGGATCAGTAGCTCGGTGTCGACGTCGACGGCGCAGGTTTCGCAGCGACGCAACATAACCGAGGCTGGTGTGCTCAGCTCGCGGTTGCAGACCCGGCAGTTCGACGGCGCGCCGCGGTTGCGCTTGCGGCGGGCAGGTCCGGCGTCGTTCTTGGACTGCGGGGCGATGCCGGACAGAAACCGCGACGGCCTGCGGCCGGCACGCCCGCCCGGAGTCCGCGACAGGGCCCAGCTCAGCGCCAAATGCACGCGGGCGCGGGTGATCCCGACATAGAGCAGCCGACGCTCCTCCTCGACCGCTTCGCTGTCGGGTCCGTGCGCCAGGGCGTGGCTGATCGGCAGGGTGCCATCGGCCAGCCCGACCAGAAACACCGCATCCCATTCCAGGCCCTTGGCGGCGTGCAAGGACGCCAGCGTGACGCCCTGCACCACCGGGGGGTGCCGGGCGTCGGCGCGCATCCGCAGCTCCGCCAACAAGCCGGGCAGATCCAGGCCGGGGCGGGCCGCCACCTCGTCGTCAACCAGCTCGGCCAACCCGGCCAGCGCCTCCCAGCGTTCGCGGGCCTTGACGCCGGCCGGCGGCTGGGCGGTCAGCCCGAGCGGCTCGAGGACCCCCCGCACCAGCTCGGGCAGGCCGGCATCGTCGTCGCCGCGCTCGGCGGCACGTTGCAGCGCCAGCAGTGCCTGGCGGATCTCCTGTCGGGCGAAAAAGCCCTCGCCGCCGCGGACCTGATAGGCCACCCCGGCCTCGGTCAGCGCCTCCTCGTACACCTCGGACTGGGCGTTGATCCGGTAGAGCACCGCGATCTCGGCCGGCGCGGTGCCGGCCTCGATCAGCCGGGCGATCTCCTTGGCCACCGCGGCGGCCTCGGCGACTTCGTCGGCGTGTTCGTTAAACGACGGCTCCGGGCCGGGCGGGCGCTGACCCACCAGATGCAACTTGCTGCCCGCCACCCGGCCGCGGGCGGCGGCGATCACCCGGTTCGCCAGCGACACCACCTGCGGAGTGGACCGGTAGTCGCGTTCCAGCCGCACCACGGTCGCGTCCGGGAACCGGCGGGAGAAATCCAGCAGATACCGAGGCGAGGCGCCGGTGAACGAGTAGATGGTCTGGTTGGCGTCACCGACCACGGTCAGGTCGTCGCGCTGTCCCAGCCAGGCCGACAGCACCCGCTGCTGCAGCGGGGTCACGTCCTGATATTCGTCGACGACGAAGCAGCGGTAGCGGTCCCGGAATTCCTCGGCCACCGCGGCGTCGTTCTCGATCGCGGCGGCGGTGTGCAGCAGCAGGTCGTCGAAGTCGAGCATCACCACGTCGCCGCGGGTTTTGAGCGCTTCGTAGCCGGCGTACACCCCGGCGACCTTGGCCGCGTCCAGCGGGATGTCGCGGCTGATCTCGGCCACCGCGTCGGGATACTGTTCCGGGCTGATCAGCGAGGCCTTCGCCCATTCGATCTCGCCGGCGGTGTCGCGGACGTCGTCGCTGGACAGCTGCAGCCCGGCCCGGTTGGCGGCGCGGGCGACCATGGCGAACTTGCTGTCCAGCAGCTGCCAGCTGGTGTCGCCCACCACCCGCGGCCAGAAGTACCGCAGCTGGCGACGCGCGGCGGCGTGAAATGTCAAGGCCTGCACCGCCCCAACGCGTGCGCCGGTCTGCGCGGCGGCGTCCAGGGCGCGTAACCGGCCCCGCATCTCCCCGGCCGCGCGCTGGGTGAACGTCACCGCCAGCACCTGCCCGGCGGCGACGTGGCCGGCCCCGACCAACTGCGCGATGCGGTGGGTGATGGTGCGCGTCTTGCCGGTGCCGGCACCGGCCAGCACGCAGACCGGTCCGCGCGGGGCCAGCACAGCCTCGCGCTGCTCATCGTCGAGACCGGCGATCAGGGGATCCGGCATGGCGTCCATCTTGGCAGGGGTGGCCGACACCGCTGCGCCCGCCGGTGGCTAGCTTGGGAGCCATGACCGTGAGCAATGCGCCGCTGACCATCTACTCGACCACCTGGTGCGGGTATTGCGTCCGGCTCAAGACGATGTTGAAGACGTCCGGGATCTCCTACGACGAGATCAACATCGAGGAGGACCCCGCCGCGGCTGCCTTCGTCGAGAGCGCCAACGGCGGCAACCAGACGGTCCCGACGGTCAAATTCGCGGACGGCGCCACGCTGACCAACCCCAGCATCAAGGACGTCAAGGCCAAGTTGGCCGAGCTGGGCGGCTGACCTACCCCACGAGCATCTGCGGCAGCAGGACCAGCGCCTGGATCCAGATGAAGGCGATCAGCGGCAGCGGCATGGCGAGCATGGCCAGTACCCCGGCCTTCATGCCCTGGCTCATGTGCGGCGAGTCGATGATCTGCCGCACGTAGCGGATCCCCCGCGGGACCAGCGACAGCGTCAGTAGGAGCGGTAACCCGAACCCGACCAAGACCTGCGGTATCGACATGAACTCACCCTCCGGCTGGCAGCAACGCAACCTTTATATCACAATAACCGTAGCAGTGCGATGGTTTTGCTGCTTCAGATCGCGGCCCAGGATTCGATGATCACCCGGGCGATGGAGATCGAGCCCGGCAGCAGCAGCTCCGAGTCCGAGTCGCTGCCCCAGTCCCCGGCGGCCAGGGCGGCACGCACCTCGTCGCGGGTGAACCACGCCGCCTCGGCGATCTCGCCATCGCTGAAGACGAACTGCTGGGCCGGATCGCCCACTGCGTGGAATCCGACCATCAACGACCGCGGGAACGGCCACGGCTGGCTGCCCAGGTACCGCACGTCGGTGACATCCAGGCCGATCTCTTCACGGATCTCGCGTGCCACGCAGGTTTCGAACGACTCTCCTGCCTCCACGAATCCGGCCAGCAGCGAGAACATCCGCTGCGGCCACACCCCTTGACGGGCCAGCACCGCGCGGTCGGCGCCGTCGTGGACCAAGCAGATCACCGCGGGGTCGATGCGCGGGAACTCTTCGTGCCCGGTGACCGGGTCCACGCGCGCCCAGCCGGCCCTGACCGATTTGGTCGGCGAACCATCCACCGCGGAGAACCGGGCGCGGTCATGCCAGTTCAGCAGGGCCGTGGCCGACGACACCAGCTGCGCGCTGAGATCGTCGAGGACCTGCCCCGACCGGCGCAGGTCGGCGACCTCGGCATCGGAGTCCTCGGGGGCCTGCAGGGCACCGCGCACCGCCCAGACATGGCGGCCGTTGTCGATCCGGCCCAGGAACACCGCGTCCGGTGGCGGGGTGGCTGACAGCGCTACGGCCGGGCCCAGCACGACCCGGCCGTCGGCGACCAGAACCTGATTGCGCCGGTCCACCCGCAGCAACAGGGCTTCGGGCCATCCGGTGGCTGCCGCGTCGATATCGGTGCGCAACTGATCGGCGCGGTCGGCACCGACCCGCGACAGCAACGGCACACTGTGCAGCTGGAATTCGACCACGGGTTTGTCCTAGTTCACGACGCTGCGGATATACAGCAGCCGGTCGGTGGATTCGATCGCATCGACCTCGGGGGCGTCCACCCGCAACAGCTGCCCGTCGCGGACCACGCCCAGCACGATGTCGTGCAGATGCCGCGGCGATCCGCCGACCTCGGTCTGCTCCACCTCGCGCTCGGCGATGGCGAACCCGGCGTCGGGTGTCAGGAGGTCTTCGATCATCTCCACCACGCTGGGTGTGGTGGTCGCGATACCGAGCAGCCGTCCGGCGGTCTCGGAGGACACCACGACCGAGTCGGCGCCGGACTGTTCGAGCAGGTGCTGGTTCTCCGCCTCCCGGATTGAGGCCACGATGACTGCCTTGGGGGCGATCTCACGGGCGGTCAGGGTAACCAGTGCGGCGGTGTCGTCGCGGCCGGTGGCCACCACGATCGCCGCCGCGCGCTGGGCGCCGGCCAGTCGCAGCACGTCGGACTTGGTGGCGTCACCACGGACCGTGACCAGACCGGCGGTTTCGGCATGGTCGAGGGCGGCCTGTTCGGAATCGACGACGACGATGTCGCCCAGCGCGACCTCGTCGCTGGTCATGGCGTCGATCGCCGTTTTTCCTTTGGTGCCGTAGCCGACGACGATGGTGTGGTTGCGCACTCTTCTCCTCCAGCGCTGGATTCTCAGTGCCTGTCGGGATGTTTCGGTTACCACTTCGACGGTGGTCCCGACCAACAAGATCAGGAACGCGATCCGCAGCGGGGTGATGATCAGAACGTTGATCATGCGGGCGAACTCGGTGATCGGGGTGATGTCGCCGTAGCCGGTGGTGGACAGCGTCACCGCCGAGTAGTACAGGCAGTCCAGGAACGTCAGTCGGTCGCCCTGCACGTCCTGATAACCGTCTCGGTCGAAGTAGACGAACAGGGTCGCGGTGAACAGCGCCGCCATCGTGATGGCCAGCCGGCGCGCGATGACGCCGACTGGATTGGTCTGTCCGGCCTGGGGAATGCGCAGCCGGCTGACCAGCGCGTAGCTTGGCTGGGCGGTCAGCTCTTCATCGAGTCCGCGCAGCCGCCGCCAGCTAGCTTTGGCCACGGCGACCCGCTATCAGACGGTGCACCCCACAATGTAACCATGACTCCCGCCCACCGGCTTGCCGCGCTGCTGCTCGGCATGGGTTCGCTGCACTTTGTGGCGCCGAAGCCCTTCGATGCGATCATCCCCACCGAGCTGCCCGGCAGCCCGCGCCTGTACACCTATGCATCGGGGGTGGCCGAGCTGGCCGCCGGCGCGTTGCTGTTGGCGCCCCGGACCCGTCGGCTCGGCGCCTCGGCCGCCGTCGCCGTGTTCGTCGGTGTATTCCCCGGCAACCTGAACATGGTGCGCATGTGGTGGAACAAACCATGGCCGATGCGGATCGGGGCGATCGCCCGCCTGCCGCTGCAGATTCCGATGATCGTCGCAGCGCTGCGGATCAGGCGGGACCCGGCGTAGACGGGCAGAGCAGCGTCGCCAGGTCGTCGAGTTCCGGCAGCTCGGTGGGGACGACGGTGGTGCCCAGGCGCACGTAGTGGAATACGGTACGCACCGCGGATTCCGGGCAGTCCGCCAGTGCCGCCCACGCCAGCCGGTAGACGCCGAGTTGGACCGCGGCGGCGCGGGCGGCATCCTGCCCGGCGGGCGGGTCGCCGGTCTTCCAATCCACCACGGTGAAACCGCCGTCGGCGTCGGCGAACACCGCATCGATGCGGCCGCGCACCACGGTGTCATCCAGGGCCATCTCGAACGGCACCTCAACCGCGACGGGAGTGCGCGACGCCCACGGCGACCCCTGGAACGCCGCCTGCAAGTCCGCCAGGTCCTCGGCGTCGGCCTGTGCGACCTCGGTGTCCGCCGCCCCGGGCAGGTCGACCAGGTCGAACAACCGCTCGGCGCCGTAGAAACGCTGCACCCAGTCATGAAAAGCGCTGCCGAGCCGGGCATGCGGGTCCGGCCGGGTGGGCAGTCGACGCGCCAGCCTGCGCCGCGCGCCGGCCGGGTCGCGGCCCAGATCGACCAGATTGCTGACCGACACCTGGCTGGGCAGCACCGCATCCGGCGCTGTCGCAGCCCGGGCCCGCTCGGCCAGCAGGGCGTCGACGTCGGCGGCCCAACCGGCAGGATCCGCCCCGGCATCCAGGTCACCGCTCATCGCGGCGGACACCAGCGCCGCCCCGGCCTGGACGTCGCGGCGCCGGATACCCAGCGGGTCCGCGGGCCAGACCGCTTCGACAGCGTTGCCGCGCAGCGGGTTCGGCTCTCCGTCCGCGGGCGCGGATGCCCACTGTTCGATGACGCCCGCCCCCGTCTCCTCGACCGCCGCTTTGAGTTCGGTGAGGAACTCCGACGGCCCCCGCGGCTTGACCCCGGTGTCGCCCCAGTGGTACCCAGACACCAGCAGCGTGTCTTCGGCGCGGGTGATCGCCACGTACAGCAGCCGGCGCTCCTCGTCGACACGCCGCTGATCCAGTTGACGCCGATGCTCGGCGATCTTGTCGGACAACTGCTTTCGGTCGGTGACATCGGAGGTGTCCAGTACCGGGACACCATGGGCCCCCAGTGACACGCGGTCACCGCGCAGCAGCGGCGGCAATTCGCCGGCGTCGGTCAACCAGCTGCCCCCCACCGCGGTGGACGGGAACACCCGGGCAACCAGATGCGGCACCGCCACGATCTGCCATTCCAGGCCCTTGGCGGCGTGCACCGTGAGCACCTGCACCCGGTCGGCCGCGGCGACGGGAGGCGCTGGGGTCAAACCGTTTTCGACGATCTCAGCGGCGTCCAGGTAGGCCAGCAGGCCGCCCACGGTGGCGGCCGCGGCGTTGCCCGCGGCGCGTTCGGCGTAGCCGGCGACCACGTCGCCGAAGGCGTCGAGGTTCTCCGCGCCGCTCCAGCCGGCCCCAGTAGTCCGCGCCGCTCGGGCTTCGATCTCCACTCCCAGTACCCGGCGAACCTCGGCGACCAGGTCGGTCAGCGGGTGCGACAGCCGGGTGCGCAACGCCGTCAACTCGTCGGCTAGCGCCGCTAGGCGCCGAAACCCGACATCGGAATAGCGGTGTGCCGGACCGGGATCGGCGACCGCATCGGCCAAGCATGCGGTATCGGAGTCGGGTCCGGCTTGTGCGGCGATCTGCTCGAGGGCAGGCCCGTCGGCGCGGCTCGGCGCCGCGAGTTCCCCAGCCCGGCGCCACAACGCGGCCAGGTCGGCGCCGCCGAGGCGCCAGCGCGGCCCGGTCAGGACTCGCATGGCCGCGGCACCGGCGGCCGGATCGGCCACCAGTCGCAGCATCGCCACCACATCGGCGACCTCGGGCACCGACAGCAGACCGGCCAACCCCACCACCTCCACCGGGACGCCGCGGGCGGCGATCGCCGCGGCCATCGGCGCCGCATCGGCGTTGCGGCGCACCAGAACTGCCGCGGTGGGCGGAGCAAGGCCGGCTGCCCGGGCCTGCCGGTAACGCTGCTGTAGGTGATCGGCCACCCATTCCCGTTCGGCGGCGATATCGGCGAGCAGGGCCGCGCAGACGCTGCCGTGCGGCGCGTCCGGGCGGGCGCGCAGCGTGCGCACGGCGACCGAGCGCCGCCGCGCTTCCGCCGAGACCGCGTTGGCGACCTGCAGCACCTCGGGCGGGTTGCGCCAACTGGTACGCAGTTCCAACGTGGGTGCCGGACTGCCGTCCGAGCGCGGAAAGTCGGTGGCGAACCGGGGCAGGTTGGTTGCCGAGGCACCGCGCCAGCCGTAGATCGACTGGATCGGGTCGCCGACCGCGGTCAGCGCCAGCTGGTCGTCGACTCCCCCGCCGAACAACGCCGACAGCGCGACGCGCTGAGCGTGCCCGGTGTCCTGGTACTCATCGAGCAGCACCACCCGGTAGGTGCTGCGCAACTGCTGCCCGACCTGAGGAAACGCGGTCGCCAGCCGGGCGGCGGAGGCCATCTGCGTCCCGAAGTCCATCACCTTCTGGGCCCGCATCCGCTGATGCAGCGCATCGATGAGCGGTACCACCTCGGCGCGATGGGTCTGGGTGTCCAGCAACCGCAGCAACCACTGGCTGGGGCTGCCCCGCTGGTAGCGCCCGGCCGGCAGGGTGAGAATCAGCCGTTCCAACTCGCCGTGGGTGTCGCGAAGCGCGTCGGTGTCCACCAGGTGTTCGGCCAGCTGCCCGGACAGCGCCAACATCATCGCCGTGACCGCGGCCGGATCCTTGTCGGTGTCCAGCGCACCGGTATAGCCGCTGACGACGTTGAAGGCCAGCTGCCACCGTTCGGTTTCGCTGAGCAGTCGGCTGTCGGGTTCCACGCCGAGCAGCACCCCGTGTTCCCGCAGCAGCGAACCGGCGAAGGCGTCGTAGGTGCTGACGGTGGGGGTGGCCGCCGCCTCCACGGCGGGAGCGCCGGATACCAGTCCGGTGCCGGCGAGCCGGGCCAGCCGGGTCCGCACCCGGCGCAGCAGTTGGCCGGCGGCCTTGCGGGTGAACGTCAATCCCAGCACCTGACCCGGGTCCGCGAAACCGTTGGCGACCAGCCAGACCACCCGCGCGGCCATCGTCTCGGTTTTGCCGGCGCCCGCACCGGCGATCACCACCAGCGGGCCCGGCGGCGCGGCGATCACCGCGGCCTGCTCGTCGGTCGGCTGATGCAGGCCGAGTTCGGCGGCCAGGTCGGCGGGGCTGTACCGGGTCACTGCGCGGGCTCCGCGTGGGCGGGACAATTCGGCCGGATCGGGCAGTGCCGGCAACTGTCGTTGACCCGGGCGACGAACTGCGGGCCGGCGGTGGCGGCGGCCGCCTGCGCCAGCCGCGCCCGCCATTCGTCGCCGGCCTGCGGGGTCAGCGCGTCCTGCTCTCGTTCGGTGGCGCCGGCAGCACCGGGTTTGGCGGGGTAGACCAGCCGCGCTCCGCCCGGCTGTTCGCCCCGGCCCAGCAGGCCGCGTGATACCGCCAGCTGGTAGGCGGCCAGCTGGGCGTGCCGCTGCGCGTCGTCCTTGGTGGCCGGGGATTTCGCGGTTTTGATGTCGACGATGACCAACCGGCCGGCGGCGTCGCGCTCCACTCGGTCGACCCGGCCACGCAGCCGGACACCGTCCACCATCCCGTCGACGTCGACTTCCACACCGACCTCGGTCAGATGGCCGCGGGTTGCTGCCCGCCACTCCAGGAACCTCAGCAGCATGGCGCGATGCCGGGCCAGTTCGTTGGCCGCGTACCACGGCGACTCGAACGGCAGCTGCGGCCACACCCGTTCGAGTGCATCGACCAGTTGTTGTTCGGTTCGTCCCGGCTCGGCGATCAGCGCGTGCAGCAGCGATCCGACCGCCGAGCCCAGATCCCGCCGGTCGGATCCGCCGTGTCGCTCGGCCAGCCAGCGCAGCGGACAGTCGGTGAGGGTTTGCACCGTGGACGGCGACAGTGTGACGACGTGGTCCGGCCCCCGCCACAGCGGCTCGCTGGTGCTGTCCGGCAGCATTCCGTACCACCCGGCCGGGTCCGCGCCCGGCACGCCGGCGTCGGCAAGCCGTGCCAATTGTGTTGCCGCGCAGGCCCGGGAGGCAGCGTCGACGGCGTCCTGCGGCGCGCACACCACTGCGCGGAGCCGGCCCACCACGGCCGGTACGGATAGCACCGGCGGGGCGACCGCGGGTGTGGAATCGGCTGTCGCGGTGGCGAACTGCGCCAATTCGGTGAAGAAGACGGACGGCATCTCCTCGCCGTCGCAGGCTTCACCGTCGACCGCGGTGACCACCAGCCGGCGACGTGCGCGGCCCAGTGCCGCCACCAGCAGCCGGCGCTCCTCGGCCAACAGCGGTGCCCGCGCGGAGGCGTCCGCACCGATGCCGTCGAGCCGGTCGAGCAGTTGCTGGGTGCGCAGCACCCCGCCGCGTGGCACGGTGTTGGGCCACAACCCGTCCTGAAGGCCGGCGACGACCACCAGATCCCACTCACGCCCGAGCGCCGCGTGCGCGCTGAGCACCGTGACCGCCTCGGTGTGCGGCGCCGGTTCGGGCTGCGTCGGCGCCAGCTGCAGCGCGATGACGTGGTCGACGAGCCCCGGTAGCGACGCCCCGGCGGTGCGGGATACGTATTGCTCGGTGAGGTCGAACAAAGCGGTCACCGCGTCCAGGTCGCGACCGGCCTGCGCGCCGGCCGTCCCGCCGCGCTCGCTGGTTGCGAGCCAGCGCTGCTGCAGACCGGATTTGTGCCAGGCCTGCCACAGCGCGTACCGCGGATCGTCGCCGCAGTCGGCGGCGGCCTTCAGCACCGCACGCACCCGTCGTACTGAGCGCGCAGTGCGCTCGGGCAGCCGATCCGGGTCCGCACCGGCGATCACCGCCGCCAACTGATCGCCGAAGTCTCCCGACGCCGACCGGTCCAGGATGCGCCGCAGCTGACGTAACGAGATCGGGTCCACCCGTCCGATCGGGCCCGTGATCAGGGCCAGCGCGCGCTCCCCGGTCAGCCGGTCGCCGGCCGCCGCCAGCACGGTGAGCAACGCGGCCACCGCGGGCTGCTCGGCCAGCGAGCCGCGACCGGCAGCCGGCGCGGCCACCGGGACACCGGCGGCGGCCAGCGCACGCGGCAGCCGCGCCGCGGCCCGCGGCACCGACCGCACGATCACCGCCATCTGCGACCAGGGAACGCCGTCGATCAGGTGGGCTCGACGCAGCGAGTCGGCGATCAGCGCCGCCTCGGCGTGACCGGAACCGGCCCGTTGCACCCGCACCGATCCCTCGTCGACTCCGGTGGGCTCGATGACCCGTCCGGCCCCGGCGCCCGGCAGCCGCCCGGCGATGCCGCTGATGGCGCGGGCCACGGCGGGTGCGCAGCGATGCGACACCGACAACGCCACCGACGGGGTGTCCCCGCCCAGCAGCGCGCCCGGATCAGCGCCGCGGAACCCGAATACCGCCTGGTGTGGGTCTCCGGCGAGCAGGGTCGCCTCGGCCCCGCCGCTCAGTACCCGCACCAAACGGGCAGCCTGCGGGTCGAGTTGTTGCGCGTCGTCGACCAGTAACACCCGCAGGCGCGCGCGTTCTGCGCTCAGCAGTTCCGGATCGGTCGCAAACGCGTCGAGCGCCGCGCCGACAAGTTCGGCGGCACCCAGCGCCGGCATCGTCGCTTGCGGGGCGGCGGTGCCCACGGCGGCCCGCAGCAACATCACCTGCTCGTACTGCTGCGCGAAGCGGCCGGCCGACGTCCACTCCGGTCGCGCCGCTGACCGCCCCAGCCGCTGCAAAGCGAGCGGGTCGATGCCCCGTTCGGCGCAGCGGGCCAACAGATTGCGAAGTTCGGTGGCGAAGCCGTCGGTACCCAGCGCCGGGCGCAGCGCCTCCGGCCAGTCGCCGCCGTCCTCGAGGTCCCCGGCGAGCAACTCCCGGATGATGCCGTCCTGCTCGGCGCCGGTGAGCAGCCGCGGCGGCGGTCCGCCGCTGCGCTGGGCGGCCAGCCGCAGCACCGCGAACGCATAGCCGTGCACGGTGCGCACCAGCGGTTCTCGGATCACCGGCCGACCGGCGGGGCGGGCCCGCAGCAGCGCGGTCGTCATCGCGGCGCGTGCTGCGGTCGCGATCCTGCCGGGGGTGAGCAGCAGTACCGACTCGGGGTCGGCCCCGGCGGCGACGTGTGCGACGGCGGCGTCGACCAGCAACGTGGTCTTGCCGGTGCCCGGACCGCCCAGCACCCGCAGAACGCCGCGCCGCGCCGGATCCAGCGCGGCGCGCGCCTCGAGACCCCAGCGTTCACTCACCCGGCCATCACACCACCGGGGTCTGACAAACCCGGGCGACACACCCAGCGCCGCACCGCCGGTGCGGGTGGGCACGCGGGCCGGAATCGGCGCCGCGCGCCCACCCTCGGTGATGACAGCCGTGCGGTCCTCGCGAAACAGCCACGACAAGTGGCGATGCGCCTGCCGGCGCCGATGAACGGCGTCCGTCACGCCTCAGGTGTCGCAGTAGGTGGGACGGCACGGAGTCACCGCGTGGTCTCCGGCGCGCGCCTCAGCACCTTGAGACTGCCCCGGGCCGCTCAGGCGTTGATCGCCTCGCGCTCGCCCTCGTGACTGATGGCGATGCGGCGCGGCTTGGCGCGCTCGGCCACCGGAATGGCGAGCCGTAGCACGCCGTCGTTGTAGCTGGCGGCAATCTTTTCGGTGTCGAGGTTGTCGCCGAGGAACAGCTGACGGCTGAACACGCCGCGCGGGCGTTCCGCCGACACCATCTCTCGGCCAGGATCGAGCTCCGGGCGCTCCGCTCGGACGGTGAGCACGTTGCGCTCGACGTCGAGGTCCAGCGAATCCGGCCGCACTCCAGGCATATCGAACTCCACAATGAACTGATCACCGTCGCGCCACGCGTCCATCGGCATGACGGCCGGCCGGGCGGCCGTGCCCAGCACCTGTTGGGCCAACCGGTCCAGGTCGCGGAACGGATCTGTACGCATCAGCATCATATTTCACCTCCTCGCCACGTATTAAATCTATGACATCTGATGCAGATTCTTTATTATCACTTGCGGTAGGCTTCCGCAAGGGGGTTCATCATGTTTTCTGGACGGATGGAGCAGTAAGTGACCGATGGCTCGGCATCGCGGTCTGCGCGGGGCGTGTACGGCATCTCGGTGGCCTCCGAGCTGTCGGGAATCGGCCAGCAGACGTTGCGGCTTTACGAGCGGTGGGGGCTGCTGACTCCGGGCCGCACCGACGGCGGTACCCGGCGCTACAGCGACGACGATCTCGACCGTCTCAAGCACATCACCGACCTCGTCGCGCAAGGAGTAAACCTGGCCGGCATCGGCCAGATCTTGGACCTCGAGACCCGGAACACCCAGCTGGAGGCCCACAACACGGCGCTGCGCACCGACAATGCCAGGTTGAGAGCCGATCGGGGATTGCCCGCGGACGGCCGGCCCGGAAAAAGGGGGCGACGCAGCCCGTGATCGGTGCGCCCGGCCGCCCCGCCGCGACGGTCCGGGCCGGGCGGCTGGCAACATCAGCAGGATGAGCGGCCTTTTGCACGCGCACCGCTACGGGCCACCCGGACCGGCGCGAATCCTGGCGATCCACGGCCTGACGGGTCACGGCCAGCGCTGGCAGCACTTGTCCGAAGACCACCTGAGCGAGTTCAATGTGCTCGCACCGGATCTGCTGGGCCACGGTCGTTCCTCGTGGGCGGCACCGTGGACCATCGACGCCAACGTCGCGGAGCTCGTGACGCTGCTGGAGCAGCACGCCGACACGCCGGTGCTGGTGGTCTCGCATTCGTTCGGCGGTGCCATCGCGCTTCGTCTGGCCGCGGACCGACCGGATCTGGTGGCGGCGCTGGTGCTGCTGGACCCTGCCGTCGGTCTGGATGGCGAATGGATGCGCGACATCGCCGAGGCGATGCTGGCCTCGCCCGACTACCCCGATGCCGCCGAAGCCCGTGCCGAGAAGGAGCACGGCTCGTGGGCCGACGTGGACCCGGCGGTGCTGGATGCCGAACTCGACGAACACCTGATCACCCTGCCGAATGGGCGTTACGGCTGGCGGATCAGCGTGCCGGCGATGATGTCCTACTGGAGCGAACTGGCCCGCGACGCCGTGTTGCCGGCGCCGGGCATCGCGACGACCCTGGTACGGGCGAGTCGAACCACACCGCCGTATGTGGGTGAGGACCTGATCGCGGGGCTCAGCGCGCGACTGGGACCGGCCTTCCGGCTGGTGGATATGGACTGCCATCACATGGTGCCGCACGCGCGGCCCGCCGAGGTCGCCGAGCTGATCCGCGAGCGGCTGCGCTGACCTGATGGCTGCGGTAACCGACGAACAGGTGGAGGCGGTCCGCGCCCTGGTCGCGGCGATTCCCGCCGGACGCGTCGCCACCTACGGCGATATCGCTTCCGCGGCAGGGCTTTCCAGCCCGCGCATCGTCGGATGGATCATGCGCACCGACTCCGCGGACCTACCGTGGCATCGGGTGATCCGTGCGTCCGGGCGACCGGCTCCCCACCTGAGCACCCGCCAACTCGAACGGCTGCGCGCCGAAGGGGTGCTGGCCGATGACGGCCGGGTCAGGCTCGCCGAGGTCCGGCATATCTTCTAACACGTCCTAGCGCGCCGAGTGTCGAGCTGTTGCACGCCTCGAGCCGACGGACCGTGCATCAAGTCGACATTCGCTGAGAAGCCCCGACTACAAAATCAGCCGGATCAGTCCCGCGGTGCGGGCCAGCCCGGGAAACGCCTCCGCGGTGGACCGCGGGTGCAAGGCATGGACCGCGAGCCGGAAAATCAACGCCCGCAACAGCATCTGCGGCCATTCCGGCATCGCATCCCACCGTTCGATGAGACCGTCGTCGGCCTCGGCCCACGACAGGGCATCCACCACGACCACCCCCGCGGCCCAGGATGCGGGCCGCCAATACGGGGTGATGTCGGTGACGCCCGGCGCGGCGGCGCCGGCGAACAGCACCGTGCCGTACAAGTCGCCGTGAACCAGCTGATTCGGGCTCTTGGTCGGCTTGCGCAGCCCGGCCAACTGTTTGACCAGATCGATCGAGCGCTGCGCGTCGGCTGATCCGGGAGCCACCCGTGCCCCCGACGGCAACGAGGCGAACGGACGCTCCTCCCAAGCTGCCCGATCAGCGGCGATGAACACGTCGACCTCGGCCCACGGCGCGACCGGCGCCTGGGTCAGGAACCGCGGCCGCTCCAGCTTGCTGGTGGCCTCGTGCAGCCGGATCGCCGCCGACACCACTTCGTCGTGGCGTGGTTCGGGTGCGCCGGCGACGAACGTGTCGGCCCGCCACCCCGACACGACATAGCGGCCATCGGTGGAGCGCACCGGACGGGCCAACCGCACCCCGTCGACGAACAACGTTTCGCGGACCTTGGCCGACCAGGCGGCGCGCGCATGATCGGCCACCAAGGACAGCACCACTTCCCCACAGCGCCAGCCACCCTCCCAACTGGCACCCAGCGGGGCGGCGCGCACACCGCTCAAGCCGAACGCCGCCAGCACATGTTCGGGCGGCGGCTCGAGGGTCACCCCGTTAGCCTAACGGTGCAACGGCCCGCAACGGCTCAGTACATGACCATGTCGGGCTGCATCTGCTTGGCCCACGCCACAATTCCGCCCCGCAGGTGCACGGCATCGGCGAATCCGGCCTTCTTCAACGTCGCCAACACCTCGGCCGACCGAACGCCGGTCTTGCAGTACAGCACCGCAATCCGGTCCTGCGGCAGCTTGGCCAGACCCTCACCGGAGTCGATCGTCGACTGCGGGATCAGCTCGGCGCCCTCGATGTGATTGATCGCCCACTCCACCGGCTCACGCACGTCGATGACGGCCACCTTGGCCCCGGAGTCCAACAATTGCCGCAGCTCAAGCGGGGTGATCGTGGCGTCGGCGACTGCTTCGGCCACATCGGGCACCACCCCGCAGAACTGTTCGTAGTCGATCAGTTCGGTGATTTTCGGGGTCGCCGGATCCTTGCGGAGCGTGATGGTGCGGTAACTCATCTCCAACGCGTCGTACAGCAACACCCGTCCCAGCAGCGACTCGCCGATCCCGGTGATCAGCTTGATCGCCTCGGTGCCCATCACCGCGGCGACCGAGGCGCACAGCACGCCCAGCACACCGCCCTCGGCGCACGACGGCACGGTGCCCGGCGGCGGCGGCTCCGGGTACAGGTCGCGGTAATTCAGGCCGCGTCCGTCGGGTGCGTCCTCCCAGAACACGGCGGCCTGCCCCTCGAAACGGTAGATCGACCCCCACACATACGGCTTGTGCGCCAGCACCGCAGCGTCGTTGACCAGGTAGCGGGTGGCGAAGTTGTCGGTGCCGTCCAGGATCAAGTCGTATTGCGCGAACAGGTCGACGGCGTTGGCCGACGTCAACCGCTCCTCGTGCAGCCGCACCCGCACCAACGGGTTGATCGCGGCGATCGAGTCGCGGGCGGACTGCGCCTTGGGCCGGCCGATGTCGGAGACCCCGTGAATGATCTGGCGTTGCAGATTGGACTCGTCGACGACGTCGAAGTCGACGATGCCCAGCGTCCCGACCCCGGCAGCCGCCAGGTACAGCAGGGTGGGGGCGCCCAGGCCGCCGGCACCGATAACCAACACCCGCGCGTTCTTCAGCCGTTTCTGCCCGTCGACACCCATGTCGGGGATGATCAGGTGGCGGCTGTAGCGGGCGACCTCGGCGGGGGTCAGCTCAGCTGCCGGTGTGACCAGCGGCGGCAGAGGCGTGCTCATGCCACCGACGATACGGCGAACGCTGCGGGGCTCGATTGCCCGGCTTCAGGCGATCGGGTACGGCCACGGATTGAACCGACAGGTCTTGCCGTCGGCCTTCACCCAGTCCGGGTCGAACGTTGCGGCGTCGTCATCGGAGGTGGAGAACGTCTGCTGCATCATCACCGGGGCCAGTCCGCCCTGCTTGTCGCATGACTCGTGCTGCTGGTAGCCGATGGCGTGGCCGACCTCGTGGTTGATCAGGTACTGCCGGTAGGAACCGGTATCGCCCTGGAACGGGATCGCCCCGCGCATCCAGCGCGCTTCGTTGATGAACACCCGCGGCTGCTTGTCGAACCCGTAGACCGGGTTGTAACAGGACGACTCCAGCTGGATGTCGTAGCCGCAGCCCTCCCGCACCGTCAGCGGCGAGGTCAGCGAGATCCTGAAATCCGGTTCACCGACGTCGATACGGATGAAGGCGAACTGCGGGTTGTGGATCCAACTCCGGGGGTCCGTCAGCGTCTTGTCGACCATGCTGGCGAACGCCTCGGCACCACCGAACGGGGCGGTGTCGATTCCGCCTTCGACCTCGACGGTGTAGCGGAAGGTCTTGACGGTGCCCTCACCGATCTTGTCGGTGACGCCGGGCACCACGTACCAGGTTTTGTCGCCTGCTTCGGTGAACGCTCCCCCGTCGGGCAGCTGGCCGGCGGGCAGGCTGGCGTCGAATTCGGTCAGTCCCCGCGGCGGCGCACCGATGATCGCGGTGCCCGATGCCCCGATGGTCGGCGGCCCCTGGACCGGCGGGTCAATGGCCGGAGCCGGCGCGCTGGTGCCGGTCACCGTCTGATACAGCACCACCCCGGTGACCGCCACCAGCACCGGCAGCGCATAGGCTCGCCAGCCGTAGGTGGACACGAACCGTCCCAGCCATGTCTGCTTGCGCCATTGGCGGCGGGTGTCGCGATTGGACCGAGCCCGCCCGGACTCCCCGGCGAGGGGGTCACGCTGGGCGCGTAGCGGCTCTCGCCACTCGTCGCGGAGCATCGGCACTCCACCGCCGCCGCGCCGCGCCGGGTCGTAGGTCACCGTCCCAGGATGGCACAACCCGCTTTAGCTGGGATTCCTGGCGCGCCGAAGCCGATCCCACCGCCCCGGTACAGGCCTGCGGTGCAGGGCAGCCGGAGGCGACGGTAGTAATGTCTGTTGCGACAAGCCGCCGGCGTGTAGTGATCGCTAGCGGCAATAACGCAGATTGAGGACTCGATGAGCGAAGTTGCCCCGACGACCGAACGCAGCGCCAACCCGGCCAGCGGCAACCGTCGCGGCAACCGGCTACCGCGCGACGAACGCCGCGGTCAGCTGCTCATCGCCGCCAGCGAGGTGTTCGTCGACCGCGGGTATCACGCCGCCGGAATGGACGAGATCGCCGACCGGGCGGGCGTGAGCAAACCTGTTCTCTACCAACACTTCTCATCCAAGCTGGAGCTGTATCTGGCGGTCCTGCAACGGCATGTGGAGAACCTGGTGTCGGGGGTGCGCCAAGCGCTGCGCACCACCACCGACAACCAGCAGCGGCTGCGCTCGGCGGTCCAGGCGTTCTTCGACTTCATCGAGCACGACGGCCAGGGTTACCGGCTGATCTTCGAAAACGACTACGTCAGCGAGCCGCAGGTGGCTGCCCAGGTCCGGGTGGCCACCGAGTCCTGCATCGACGCCATTTTCGACCTGGTCAGCCACGACTCCGGGCTGGAGCCGCACCGCGCCCGGATGATCGCGGTGGGGCTGGTCGCGTTGAGTGTCGACTGCGCCCGCTACTGGCTGGACAGCGACCGCCCGATCTCCAAAGAAGCCGCGGTCGAAGGCACCGTGGTGTTCGCCTGGGGCGGGCTATCGCACGTCCCCCTTACCCGCTAGCGGGACCCGCCCCGATGCCGAAGCCGACCCGGCGGCTGTCGGCCACCCCGATCTCGACATAGGCGATCTTGGCCGTCTGAACCAGGAATCGGCGGCCCTTCTCGTCGCTCAGAGCCAGCACCGCCGAGCCCTCGGCGCCCTTGCCCAGCGCGTCGGTGACCAGACTCTCAACTTCGTCGGGCGTCTGCGCACTGGCGAAGACCAGTTCCCGCGAACTGTCCGTGACCCCGATCTTGACCTCCACGCTGGCCCCTTTCTCGTTAGGCGTTCGTACGCAGGCTAGTAGACGCCGCCGAGCGATGGTGCGTGCCAGTCGTTCGCCGTGCGCATAACGGAGCGACAACAATGCCGTAACGCCCCCGCGCGCCACGGTGGCCTGCAGATATTCGCCACATACCGTCGACGCGTGTACGACTTGAGGACTCGCGAACAGGGTTCCCCGGGATACGTCGACTATCCCGAGGACGACTACGCCGACTACGGGTACGACGCCGATTACGACGACTACGACGAGTACGCCGCGCCCGTCGATCAGCGGTGGCGTCCCATCGCCGTGGTCGCCGGTGGCGTGTTCCTGGCCGCCGCTGTCACCACCGCGGTGATCCTCAACAGCGACAGCGGCGGCGCCCAGGAGACCGTGGTCGGGCCGCCCCCGACCCGCACCGTGGTCGCCACCCCAACAGCCCCGGCCCCCAGCGCGTCGCGGTCCCCGGAGACGGTGACCACCCTGACCCCGGCGGTGCCGCCGAGTCAGTCCTCGGTGGAGCCGGCACCGCCCGCGGCGCCCGAAGCCGCCGTCCCTGCGCCGCCAATGGTCAATCCGCGCACCGTCGTCTACCGGGTGACCGGCACCAAACAGCTGCTCGACCTGGTCAGCGTGGTTTACACCGACGAACAGGGCGTCCCGCACACCGAGCTCAACGTGGCGTTGCCGTGGACCAAGACGGTGGTGCTGAACCCCGGGGTGAACATCGAGTCGGTGACGGCGACGAGCCTGTTCGGACAGCTGAACTGCTCGATTGTCGACGCCGCCGGCCAGCCGCTGGCAGTGTCGGCCAACAACTCGATGGTCACCACCTGCACCCGCTGATCAGGCCCGGTGCTGAATGCGGACCATGTTTCCGGCCGGATCCCGCAGCGCACAGTCGCGCACCCCGTACGGCTGGTCCGTGGGCTCCTGGACCACCTCGACATCCCCGGACTGCACTCGTTCGAATGTGGCGTCGAGATCCTTGGTGGCCAGCAGCAGCGTGGCGTAGGTGCCCTTCGCCATCATCTCGGCGATGACCCGCCGCTCGTCATCGGTGACGCCGGGGTTGGCGCCGGGCGGATACAGCACGATTGACGTGTCGGGCTGGTCGGGAGGACCAACCGTGATCCAGCGCATCCTGCCGTTGCCGACGTCCAGGCGCACCTCGAAGCCCAAAACGTCGCGATAGAACGCCAGCGACGCTTCCGGGTCGTCGTGTGGCAGGAAGCTGGAATGAATGGTGATGTTCATGACGGTCACGGTAGGTGCAGCGTGATCGCCGGCGCTTCTCGATTCCTGACCGGTCTGCTCACCTGTTTCTCGAGGCACGACGGGATCCCCGCGGTGAGATGGGCGGTCCGGTCCCGGTAGCTGCTCGGCGGCATCCCGACAAGTTCGGTGAAGCGGGAGCTGAAGGTGCCCAGCGATGCGCAGCCGACCGCAAAACAAACCTCGGTGACGCTCAGATCGCCACGACGCAACAGCGCCATCGCGCGCTCAATGCGCCGGGTCATCAGGTAGGAGTACGGCGATTCGCCGTAGGCGATCTTGAACTGGCGCGAGAGGTGCCCGGCCGACATGTGCACGCCGCGAGCCAGCGCCTCGACGTCCAGCGGTTGCGCGTAATCCCGGTCGATCCGGTCACGGACCCGACGCAGCCGCGCGAGGTCGCGCAGGTGCTGGGCGGGCGTGCTGGTCACGGGCAGATCAGGCCAGGCCGAGCTCGCGCATCCGTTGGTCGTGGGTGTGCTGCAACCGTTCGAAGAAGCCGGTGAGCTGGCCCAGCCCGGCTGGCCCGGACATCACCAGGTCGACCAGTTCGTCGTGGTCGGCCAGCACGTACTGAGCCTGGGTGAACGCCTCGCCGAGCAGTCGGCGCGACCACAGCGCCAGGCGGCTGCGCTGCTTGGCCGTGGCTGCCCGCACCTCGGCGACGACGAACTGGGAGTGTCCTGTCTCGGCCAGCACGGCACGGACCACGTCGGCCGTCTCGGCGGGCAACCCGCCGGCGATCTCCAGGTACAGGTCGGCGGCCAGCGCGTCCCCGACATAGGTCTTGACCAGGGCTTCCAGCCACGTACTCGGCGTGGTCAGCCGGTGATAGGCCTCCAGGGCGGGGGCGTACTTCGACATCGCCGCCACCACATCGATACCGCGCTGCTCCAACGCGTCGCGCAGCAATTCGTAGTGCCCCATCTCCGCGGCGGCCATGCTCGCCATCGAAATGCGCCCGCGCAGGTCAGGTGCCATCCGCGCCTCATCGGTGAGCCGATAGAACGCGGCCACTTCGCCGTAGGCCAAAAACGCGAACAACTCGTTGATGCCGGGGTGGTCCGCTGGCAGCCGCGACGCCGGAGGATCGGTCAACTGGTCTGCTGGCGGAGGCGAACTCATGCGGCCACTTTAAGCCCATCTGGTGGTGACCCGCTGCGCCCGGCTTCGCCGCCCTGGCGATCACCCCGCCGCCCATCTGGTGGTGACCCGCTGCGCCCGGCTGACGCTCACCGCTCGCGCGGATGCGGGTTCACAGCCCACGACCAAGTACCATGAAGAGCGGATAGTGCCCAGACGGCGCTACCGAAGAAATGTGCGTGCACGCAGTCGGCCCCGCCCAGATGAGCGCGGCGGCCGCCACCGGCAAAGTTCGACCGTCACCTCGTGCGCGCCCGAAACCCTCGATGACGCACACGAGACTGACACCGAAAGGCCTTTGCCACGCATGAGCCCGCTTCTGCATACCCCCCATACCACCTTCGCCACCTTGGGCGTTCGCGATGAGATCGTGCGCGCGCTGGCCGAAGACGGCATCGAGTCGCCGTTCGCCATCCAAGAGTTGACGCTGCCGCTGGCGCTGGCCGGCGACGACCTGATCGGGCAGGCCCGCACCGGGATGGGCAAGACCTACGCGTTCGGCGTTCCGCTGCTGAACCGGGTCACCGCCGACGACACCCGCCCGCTGACCGGCGCGCCGCGCGCCCTGGTGGTGGTTCCCACCCGCGAATTGTGCATCCAGGTGTACGGCGACCTGACCGGCGCCGCCAAGTACCTCACCGCGGGCGACCGGCCGTTGTCGGTGGTGTCGATCTACGGCGGACGTCCCTACGAGCCGCAGATCGAGGCGCTGCAGGCCGGCGCCGACGTGGTGGTGGGCACCCCGGGCCGGCTGCTGGACCTGGCCCAGCAGGGCCACCTGCAGCTGGGCGGGCTGTCGGTGCTGGTGCTCGATGAGGCCGACGAGATGCTGGACCTGGGGTTCCTGCCCGACATCGAGCGCATCCTGGCCCAGATCCCCGACGACCGCCAGTCGATGCTGTTCTCGGCGACGATGCCCGACCCGATCATCACGCTGGCCCGCACCTTCATGAACCAGCCGACGCACATCCGCGCCGAGGCACCCCAGGATTCGGCGGTGCACGACAACACCAAGCAGTTCGTGTACCGCGCGCACGCGCTGGACAAGGTCGAAATGCTCAGCCGGGTGCTGCAGGCCAACGGCCGCGGCGCCACCATGATCTTCACCCGCACCAAGCGCACCGCCCAGAAGGTCGCCGACGAGCTGGCCGAACGCGGCTTCAAGGTGGGCGCCGTGCACGGCGACCTGGGCCAGGTGGCCCGCGAGAAGGCCCTCACCTCGTTCCGCAAGGGCGACATCGACGTGCTGGTCGCCACCGATGTCGCTGCCCGTGGCATCGATATCGACGACGTCACCCACGTCGTCAACTACCAGTGCCCCGACGACGAGAAGACCTACGTGCACCGCATCGGCCGCACCGGCCGCGCCGGCCGAACCGGCATCGCGGTCACCCTGGTGGACTGGGACGAGCTGGCCCGCTGGACGCTGATCGACAAGGCGCTGGACCTGGGCTGCCCCGAGCCCGCCGAAACCTACTCCAGCTCCCCGCACCTCTACGAGGAACTGGACATTCCTACCGAGGCCACCGGCACCGTCGGCTCGCCGCGCAAGTCACCGGTCAAACGGGCCGCGCGTGATGACAAGGGCGACAAAGCCGACAGCGCCGGTTCGCGGCGCCCGGCCAGCAACCGGACCCGGCAACGCACCCGCGGCGGCAAAGCCGTCACCGGCCCGGTCACCAACGGTGAGGCCCCGGCCGCCGAGGCCGCCGCGGCCCCGTCGTCCGGCGAGCACGCCGGACGCCGTCGCCGCCGGCGCCGTCCCCGCAAGGCGGCGGAAGCCGGCGCGGCGACCGCCGACTAACGAATGGTCAAACCCGAGCGCCGCACCAAGGCCGACGTCATGGCCGTCGCGGCGATCATCCTGGTCGTCTCCGTCGCCGCCGCCCTGATCTGGTGGACCAGCGACGCCCGCGCCACCCAGAGCCGACCTGCCACGTCCCCCGGGCCGGAGCCGTCCGCGGCCCGCGAGGTGCCGGCGACGCTGTCCCAGCGCTGGAGTGTCGCCAGCCCGGCAACCAGCCGCCCCGTCCTGGTGTCCGGAACGCTGGTCACCGGCGACGGGCACCAGATGGATGGGCGTGACCCGGGAACCGCGGAATCCCGGTGGAGTTACGCCCGTGACCGCGACCTGTGTGCGGTGTCGTACGTCTACCACTACGCGCTGGCCGTCTACCCCGACGCCCGGGGCTGCGGGCAGGTCAGCGCGGTCAATGCGGCCACCGGTCAGCGGGGCCCCGCGCGTACCAGCTACTCCGACAAGCACGTCAGCGTGACCTCCAACGGCTCGGCGGTGCTGTCGGCCGGTCCGACCCGGCTGGAGCTGTGGCGATCGGATCTGGTCCGGATGCTGTCCTACGGGGAGATCGACGCGCCGGTCAAGCCGTCGCTACACGGTCTGGGCACCGGGTGCACCCTGTTGTCGGCGGCGGCCGGATCCTCGGCGGTGTCGGTGCTGGAATCCTGCCCGGACCAAGCCGATGTGCGGCTTGCCCTGTTGCGAGCGGGCAAGGATGAGGACGAGCCCGAGGCGCGTTATGTCCCGCTGCCGGGAGTCAACGCCGATTCCGGTGCCCGGGTGCTGGCCGTCTCGGACAACCAGACCCTGGTGTACCTGCCGGCCGCCAAACCGCGGGTCGACGTGTTTGACCAGGCCGGCGCCACCGTGTCCAGCACCCTGTTGGGCAGCGCTGCAGCGGCGGCGGCCGCGGTCTCCAGCACCGGCGACGTCGTCACCTGGTGGACCGGCAGCGACGTGTTGGTGTTCAACGCGGCGAACCTGACCTACCGCTACACCATTCACCCGGAGGGAGATTCGGTTCCGGTCGGTCCGGGCGCGATCATGGCGGGCAGACTGCTGGTCCCGGTCAGCGATGGACTCGGCGTCTACGCGCCGGCCAGTGGAGAGCGCGAACGTGTGATCGCACTGACTCGACCCGACGGGCCTGCCGCGGTGATTCCCGCGGTGTCGGGCTCGACGGTGATCGAACAGCGCGGTGACACCCTGGTGGGGCTGCGCTGAGTTCCCTCGCGAGGGTGCACACCTGTACGGGATTACCCCGCGAAACCTGGCATTCTGTGCACGTTCGCGGCCAACGGACCAGACGCTAGACGTCCGGGGTGAACGTAGGCAGCGCCTTGCCGGACTTCCAGTGCTTCAGCAGCCCCGCGGCCAGCTCCCGGTAGGCGCCCGCCCCCTTGTTCTTGCGCCCGGCCAGCACCGACGATCCCGACGCGCTGGCCTCGGCGAACCGGACGGTGCGGGGAATCGGTGGGGCCAACACGGGCAGGTCGTAACGGTCGGCGACGTCGAGCAGCACATCACGGCTATGCGTGGTGCGCGAGTCGTACAGCGTCGGCAACGCGCCCAGTAAGCGCAGGTTCTGGTTGGTGATCTGCTGGACGTCGGACACCGTCCGCAGGAACTGCCCCACCCCGCGGTGCGCCAGCGTCTCGCACTGCAGCGGCACGATGACCTCGTCAGCAGCGGTCAGGCCGTTGAGCGTCAGGACTCCCAGCGACGGCGGGCAGTCGATGATCACCACGTCGAAGGAGTCGGCGATCTTGTCCAGCGCCCGTTTGAGGGCGTACTCGCGGCCGGCCCGCATCAACAGCATCGCCTCGGCGCCGGCCAGGTCGATGTTGGCCGGCAGCAGGGTCATGCCCTCGGCGGTGTCCACCAGCGCAGCGTTGGGCTCCACGTCGCCGAGCAGTACTTCATGCACCGACACCGGCAGCTTGTCGGGATCCTGGCCCAGCGAGAACGTCAGGCAGCCCTGGGGGTCGAGGTCGACGAGCAGGACCCGCCTTCCCTGGTCCACCAACGCCGCTCCCAGCGACGCCACCGTCGTCGTCTTGGCCACCCCACCCTTCTGGTTGGCCACCGCCAGAACCCGGGCTTCAGTCACAGGCGCCACTCCTCCTCATCGCTTCGCTCTGCATCGTCGTCGGCGCGGGCCATTGGCACCGCTCCTCCTCTCGCGTCGCACGGCGTTGTGCCGGCGGTCACAAGTGCCCATCCTGGCACCGTCGGGCACAATCGGTCGGCGTGGGCCTAGGAACTGTCGAGAATCATCGGCTGGTGCTGCTGCGCCACGGCGAGACGGAATGGTCGAAATCGGGCCAACACACCGGGCGCACCGACTTGGAGCTCACCGCCACCGGTCGCCGGGAGGCGCGCGGCGCCGCCGGCGTGGTGAGCGCACTGAACCTCGATCAGCCGCTCGTGATCAGCAGCCCACGCCGCCGCGCGCAGGCCACCGCCGAGTTGGCGGGCCTGCGTGTCGACGCGACCTCCGAGTTGCTCGCCGAATGGGATTACGGTTCGTATGAGGGGCTGACCACCGCGCAGATCCGCGAATCCCAACCCGGGTGGCTGGTATGGACGCACGGCTGCGCGGACGGTGAAAGTGTCGCGGCGGTCAGCGACCGCGCCGATGAGGCGGTGCAGCTGGCGTTGGCCGCGTTGGTTTCGCGTGACGTGGTGTTCGTCGGACACGGCCACTTCTCCCGGGCGGTCATCACCCGCTGGCTCGAACTGCCGCTGGTCGAGGGCTCCCGCTTCGGCATGTCCGCAGGCTCGGTCGCCGTCTGCGGTTTCGAGCACGGGGTGCGTCAAATCGCTGCGCTCGGGTTGACCGGCCGGTGAGCGGCCCGCCGTTCGTCTTATGCGGGCCGACCGGGACGCTGTTCGCCGAGGGGGTACGTGCCCGCTATCGCGACGCCGCGACCGCGCAGGCCGCGCTGCGCTCGGGTGCGGCTCCAATCATGTTGGGAGCGTTACCGTTCGACGTTGCCGCACCCGCCGCACTGATTGTCCCGGACACGGTGACCCGATCCGGCGGATTCGACGAGCCACCGGCGGGTCCGCTCCCGACGGTCCGCATCGCCGCGACGATGCCGACGCCTGCACAGCATCGCGAGCGCATCCGCCGGGCGCTGGACGAGCTGACCGCGCCGGGCACGACACTGCGCAAAGTGGTGTTGGCCCGGGCGCTGCAGCTGGTGGCCGACGCTCCGCTGGATGCCATGACGATCCTGCGGCGGCTGATCGCCGCGGACCCCACCGGCTACGGCTACCTGGTCGACCTGACGGCGGCCGGTGACCCGTTTACCGGTACCGCCCTGGTGGGCGCCAGCCCGGAACTGCTGGTGGCACGCACCGGCGATCAGGTGACGTGCCGACCGTTCGCCGGATCCGCGCCGCGCTCAGCTGATCCCGAGCGCGACCGCGTCAGCGGCACCACCCTGGCGGCGTCGGGGAAGAACCGTCACGAACATCAACTGGTGATCGACACCATGCACGAGGCCCTGCAGCCGTTGTGCGTCGACCTGCAGATCGCCGCGGAGCCGCAGCTGAGCCACACCGCAGCGCTGTGGCACCTGAGCACACCGATCACCGGCCGGTTGCGTGATACCTCCATCACCGCACTGGATCTGGCGCTGGCGCTGCACCCGACGCCGGCGGTCGGCGGGGTGCCGACCAGCGACGCCGCCCGACTCATCACCTCGTTGGAGGGTGATCGCGGTTTCTATGCCGGCGCGGTCGGATGGTGCGACGCCGCCGGAGACGGCCGGTGGGTGGTGGCGATCCGCGGTGCACTACTGTCCGCCGACCGCCGCACTGTCATCGCGCATTCCGGTGGCGGGATCGTCGCCGAATCCGATCCAGATGACGAAGTAGCGGAAACCACAACGAAATTCACGACCATCCTCCGAGCACTGGGAGCGCACAGTGAGTGAAGGCATCCGGTCCGCCCAGCCCGCCGACGTCCCCGACATCACCGCGATGATCCACGAGCTGGCCGACTTCGAGCATGCCGCCGAACAATGCACGGTGACCGAAACACACATGCAGGAAGCCCTTTTCGGCGATCCAGCCACCGTACGCGCTCAGGTGGCCGAGGTGGACGGCGAGGTCGCAGCGGTGGCGCTGTGGTTCCACAATTTCTCCACCTGGGATGGCGTTGCGGGCGTGCACCTGGAAGACCTGTACGTACGGCCGCGATTTCGCCGGCGCGGGCTGGCGCGCGCATTGCTGCAGACGTTGGCCGCCGAATGCGTCACCAACGGCTACAGCCGGCTGTCGTGGGCAGTGCTGGACTGGAACAGCGACGCGATCGCGCTGTATGACGCGGTCGGCGGCCAACCGCAACACGGCTGGACCACCTACCGGCTGTCCGGTCCGGCTCTCACCGCGCTGGCAGCGGGCTAGCGGTCACGCGCGGCGATCCAGCGCACCGCGGCCGGACTGAACAGCAGCCCCAGCACGCCCAGCGCCAGCACACCAATCGGGATGCCGTAGCCCCACCGATGCGAATCGACCGCGACGTACCAGCTGACCGGCAGCAACAGCAGGTTGGCGAATACCGCGGCGCCGCGCCCCCAGGGCCGGCCGCGGGCCAACGCCCACCCGGCCCCCAGCACGCCGCCGCCGACCAGGGCGAAGCAGACGGCCAGGCTGGCTCCGCCGACGACACGCTGGTCGGCGCCGCCGATTCCCCGTAACACCAGCACCACCGCAACGACCAGCCCGACCGCGCCTTCGGCGGCGACCAGGAGGCCCGCGCGGCGCACGACTGCCGGGGCGACGGGGACGGTCATGCCGTCAGCGTAACCAGCCCGCGCCTAGACTCGGACCTCGTGCGCGCCGTGCTGATCGTGAACCCCACCGCTACCTCCACCACCCCGGCCGGCCGTGACCTGCTGGTACACGCTCTGGAAAGCCGGCTGCAGCTGACCGTGGAACACACCCACCACCGTGGTCACGGCGCCGAGTTGGCGCAGGCGGCGGCCCAGGATGGGGTCGACCTGGTCATCGTTCATGGCGGCGACGGCACCGTGCACGGCGTGGTCAACGGATTGCTGGGCACGCCCGGAACGGTGCCGCAAGGACACGTCCCGGCGGTCGCGGTGGTGCCGGGCGGGTCGGCGAACGTGTTCGCCCGGGCCCTGGGCATCCCGGCAGATCCGGTCGACGCCACCAACCAACTCATCGACCTGCTCGGCGAGTATGGGCCGAACCGTAGCTGGCGGCGCGTCGGGTTGATCGACTGTGGCGAGCGCTGGGCTGTGTTCAACGCCGGGATGGGCGTGGACGGCGAGGTGGTGGCAGCGGTCGAGGCGCAACGCGCCAAGGGCCGCAAGGTCAGCGCAGCGCGCTATATCCGGGTGGCCGTGGCGGCGATGCTGACAAGTGCCCGCAGCGACCCGAAGCTGACCCTGCAACTTCCCGGCCACGACCCGGTCGAGGGTGTGCACTTCGCCTTCGTGTCCAACACCAGGCCCTGGACCTACGCCAACACCCGGCCGGTGTTCACCAACCCCGACTGCACCTTCGAGACCGGGTTGGGGGTGTGGGCAATCACCAGCATGAAGCTGATCCCGAATCTGCGCCTGGTCCGGCAGATGTTCGCCAAGGAGCCCAAGATGGCCGCCAAGCACCTCATCCGCGACGATGACGTGTCCACGGTGCGGGTCACCTGTGCCGGTGGTGATGAAGCCGGGATCGCCACCCAGATCGATGGCGACTACCTCGGTCTGCGGAGTGACATGACGTTCCGTGCGGTCCCCGACGCCCTCAGCGTCGTCGCGCCACCCGCAAAAAACCCCGCCTGAACTGCGGAGATAGCGATTCACAGGCGAAAATAACGCACAATTCGCGCTCAGTGTAGTACAAACGGGGAGTGTATCCGGCAGTGGGTCGGCCAACGGCGCCCGACGTGACATTGCCCACGGGCGCGCGAATGCTATTGACATCTGTTCAGCCTGTGAAACGATCACATTATCGGATGCAAACTGTAACGGTTCTTTGCGCCCGCTGAACAGTCGAAGAAAATGTCTGTGCGCACTGCTGTGCACAGAGCACTGCGTCGAGCAGCGCACATAGTGAGGAGTGACCAGGTATGGATTGGCGCCACAGGGCCGTTTGTCGTGACGAGGACCCGGAGCTGTTCTTCCCGGTAGGAAACAGCGGGCCCGCGCTTGCGCAAATTGCGGACGCGAAACTGGTGTGCAACCGGTGCCCGGTGACCACTGAATGCCTTGCCTGGGCGTTGGAGACCGGCCAGGACGCCGGCGTCTGGGGCGGTATGGGCGAAGACGAGCGGCGCGCCCTCAAGCGTCGCAACGCGCGGACGAAGGCCCGCACCGGGGTCTGACACCCGCGGAGACGAACGCAGCGGCCCCGGCGGACACCGCCGGGGTCGTTTTGCGTGTGCGGGCTACGACTTCCCGCTCGGGAGTCATTGCGCCAGTCGCACGCGCCGGCCGATCGGCACGCGCAGCGACATGTCGGTGCCGCCGCCGGCCGAGCCCAGCGCGTCCAGGGTGCCGTCCAGCTCGGCCGACACCAGGGTGCGCACGATCTGCAGACCCAGGCGGTCGGATTTCTCCAGGCTGAAGTCGTCGGGCAACCCGCGTCCGTCGTCGCTGACCATCACGTCCAGCCAGCGCGCCGACCGCTCGGCGCGAATCGTCACCGAACCCGCGGTGACCGCGGGGCCGAAGGCGTGTTCGATCGCGTTCTGCACGAGTTCGGTGATCACCATGATCAGCGCCGTGGCACGGTCGGCGTCCAGCACACCGAGCGCGCCGACGCGGGTGATCCGGATCGGGGTGTCCACCGTCGCGACGTCGTTCATGATCGGCAGGATCCGGTCGATGACCTCGTCGAGGTTGACTTCCTCGTTGACCGACATCGACAGCGCGTCGTGGACCAGGGCGATCGACGACACCCGTCGCACCGACTCCAACAGCGCCTCGCGGCCCTCGGTGTTGGTGGTGCGGCGGGCCTGCAGGCGCAGCAGCGCCGCCACCGTTTGCAGGTTGTTCTTGACCCGGTGGTGGATCTCGCGGATGGTCGCGTCCTTGGACAGCAGGGCGCGATCGCGGCGCTTGACCTCGGTGACGTCGCGGACCAGCACCGCCGCGCCGGCCGCCGCACCGCGCACGACCAGCGGCAATGTCCGCAGCAGCACCGCGGCGCCACCGGCATCGACCTCCAGGCGCATGCTGGACCCGCCGGCCAGCGAGTCGTGGACGTGTTCTGCGAGTTCCTGGGCCTCGAACGGGTCCGAAATCAACGGCCAGGTGACGGCGACCAGGTCATGACCCTCCAACTCGGCGGTCAGACCCATCCGGTGGTAGGCGGACAGAGCGTTCGGGCTGGCGTAGGACACCACACCGTCGACCCCGAGCCGGATGAAACCGTCGCCCACCCGTGGGCTTGATCGCGACATCGCCAGGTCTCCGATGTCGGGAAACGTCCCCTCGGAGAGCATCAGGACCAGGTCGGCCGCGCAATCCAGGTAGGCGGTCTCCAGCGGGCTGGATGCGCGCTCGGATGCCAGGGCGCTCTGGTGCGTCAACACCGCCACCACCTGATCGGCGTAGCGCACCGGCACCGCTTCGGTGCTGTGCTGGCGGGCGTCACTGTGCCGCCCGATGGTGCCGGAGTCGAACGCCATGGTCACCAGCGGCAACCCGTCGGCGGCGACAACGGTGCCCACCGCGTCGCTGACCAACACCGTGGGCGCGGTGTTGGGACGGCATTGCGCCACACAGACCAACACGCCGTCGTCGCGACGCACCCACATCAGGTAGTCCGCGAAGGACAGATCGGCCAGCAACTGCCACTCCCCGACCACCGCGTGCAGGTGGTCGACGGCGTTGCCGGGTAGGACGGTGTGCTCGGCGAGCAGGTCACCGAGGGTTGACATCAGTCAGACGGCGGGCTGATCACGGCGATGAGGTCGCCGGCCTGGATGACGTCGCCGACGGAGACGCTGACTTTGGTGACGGTGCCGGCAACCTCGGCGAGGACCGGAATCTCCATCTTCATCGACTCCAGCAGCACCACGGTGTCACCCTCGCCGATCTGATCGCCCTCGCGGACCACGACTTCCAGCACGTTACCCACGATCTCCGCGCGAACATCCTCGGCCATCATCACCTCGTTCCAACCCAGCCGGCGTTTGGCAATCCTGCCGCTCCATCGAACCACAAGGGCCCCGCGCTGGTGAGGAGGGCGTGCCGCTGACCAGCCGGGCGGCCCTGAACGGCCGGTGCCGGCCGCCACTGTGCATGCGGGATAAACGAATTCGAAGATTAATAAGCAAACCTATAGAGATCGTTCTGTGACCATGTCGCGTTTCGGATGTGATTATTGAATACCACTGTTACAGGAGCGACTTGAGGGGACTGAAGCACACCTGGTGCATCAGCAGAGGTGAGGAGTATTCCGTTGTCCATCAACAAGTTTGACACTCAGTGGACACGCAAACCGGTGAGCCGGGTGGGGCTGAGCGCGGGAATCGCAGCGGGGGTGTTCGTCATCCTCGGGTTGGCCGGCCCGGTCGCGGCGGCCGCTCCCCAGCAACCAGTACTCACCGACGACCCCGCCGTGGGCGCCGACCCCAACACCGCCGTCACCGTCGTCAACACGCTGATGGGTCCGGTGAATTCGATCCTGAATCAATTCTTCCCGGGCATCACGCCCACCGGCCCCAGCGCGGTGTCGCCGGCGGCGGGATACCCGAGTTCCACCCTGCCCGGCTATTTAGGGACGACGATGCCCGGCTACCCCGGCACCGGAGTTCCCGGCTACCCCGGCGCAACGGCACCTGGCTACCCCGGGGCGCTGCCGGGCCAGACCCCCACACTGCCCGGCCAAACGCCTACGCTGCCCGGCCAGCTGCCGGGCGTGCCCGGCCAAACGCCGGGTCTGACCAGCCCGGCACTGCCCGGCCAGACGCCGTCGCTGCCGGGGCAGACCCCGGGTCTGACCAGCCCCACGCTGCCCGGCCAGACGCCGTCGCTGCCGGGGCAGACCCCGAATCTGACCGGCCCGACGGTGCCCGGCCAGTCGCCGACCACACCGGGCCTGACCAGCCCCACCCTGCCCGATCCGGCCGACACCACGCCAGCAGATCCAACCGTCCCGGTCAGCTGACCATTCAGCCCCGTGGCTGCATTACACCGGCGGCATGAGAGAATATGCACCGGTACATCTGCAAGGAGGATCAGTCATGGCCAAGCGTGGCCGCAAGAAGCGCGACCGTAAGTACAGCAAAGCCAACCACGGCAAGCGGCCTAACGCCTGATTCTGTCGGCTGATTCTCGATCAGCCGCCGCGGATGATGATGGTGCGGCTGATCTCCAGCCGTAACCGTTCCCGGAACCCCTCAGGGGCCTTCTCACCACTGCATTTGCTGGCGATCAGCGCCTTGATTCGTTCCTCGACCCCGTAGTGCCGCAGGCATCCCGGGCAGTCTTCGAGGTGGCGTTGCAGTTTCGCCCGGGTTTCCGGGGTGCATTCACCGTCCAGCAGCGTCCATACGTCGGCGATCACGGCCGAGCAGTCGGCGTCGACGTGGGTGTCTTCGGAGTGCTCGGTCACGACGAGACCTCCTCGGGTGTGTGTTCACCGCGAATGAATCCGCGGTCCCTGGCCACGTCGGTCAACAGCTCACGCAGCTGGCGTCTGCCGCGGTGTAGCCGCGACATCACCGTCCCGATCGGGGTATCCATGATCTCGGCGATCTCCTTGTACGGGAACCCTTCGACGTCGGCGTAGTACACCGCCATCCGAAACTCTTCGGGCAGCTGCTGCAGCGCTTCCTTGATCTCGGTGTCCGGCAGCGATTCGAGCGCTTCCACCTCGGCGGATCGCAGCCCGGTCGAGGTGTGCTCGGCGCTGGACGCCAGCTGCCAGTCGGTGATCTCCTCGGTGGGATACACCGCAGGCTGACGCTGCTTTTTGCGGTAGCTGTTGATGTAGGTGTTGGTCAGGATCCGGTACAGCCACGCCTTGAGGTTGGTGCCCTCCTTGAAGGACCGGAACCCGGCGTAGGCCTTCACCATGGTTTCCTGCAGCAGATCCTCGGCGTCGGCGGGGTTGCGGGTCATCCGCAGCGCACCGCCGTAGAGCTGGTCGAGTAGCGGAATCGCGTCGCGCTCGAAACGCGCGGTGAGCTCGGCGTCCGTCTCCTGGCCCTGCGCCAGACCGACCGTGCTGTTCGCGCCAGCGGCGTCAGCCATCGCGGTCCCTTCAGTTGTCGGAGGGTGCGACACCGAGCGTTCCAGGCACGCCGTCAACACCAGCTTTCTCCTTCCGGTCGATCCTACGACTCAACAGCACCGCGGGTCACTTGCATTCCCGACGCTAACCTGAGGCCATGGTGCGCGCAGCGACCCCGGCGATCGCGGCTCTGGTCGCCGCGCAGGTACCCCACCAGGTGCTGAGCTTCCCTCGCGATCCGCATCAGGAGGCGTTCGGTGCGGAAGCTGTCGCGGCGCTGGCCGCCGACACCGACTTCGTCCCCGCGCAGGTGTACAAGACGTTGATCCTGGCCCTGTCGAGCGGTTTGGCGGTCGCGGTGTTGCCGGTGCCCTGGAAGCTCTCACTCAAAGCCGCGGCCGCTGCGCTGGGCGCGTCCAAGGCCGTCATGGCCGATGCCGCCGCAGCTCAACGTTCGACCGGCTACGTGTTGGGCGGGATCTCGCCGTTCGGCCAGCGCCGACCGCTGCCCACCGTCGTGGACGCCTCGGCACTGTGCTGGGACCGGGTGCTGTGCAGTGCCGGCAAGCGCGGCCTCGAGGTAGCGGTGGCGCCGCGCGATCTGATCTCTGTGACCACTGCGGTCACGGCGGACATCGGGGCGGCATAGGGTTGACGCCATGTCGCTCTCCGGGAAAACCATGTTCATCTCAGGCGCCAGCCGCGGCATCGGGCTGGCCATCGCCAAGCGGGCCGCCCGCGACGGCGCCAACATCGCGCTGATCGCCAAAACGGCCGAGCCCCACCCCAAACTCGAGGGCACCGTGTACACCGCGGCCAAGGAGCTGGAGGAAGCCGGCGGGCAGGCGCTGCCGATCGTCGGTGACATCCGCGACTCCGAGGCGGTCGATGCTGCGGTCGCCCAGGCCGTTGCGCAGTTCGGCGGCATCGACATCTGCGTCAACAACGCATCGGCGATCAACCTGGGGTCGATCACCGAGGTGCCGATGAAGCGCTTCGATTTGATGAACGGCATCCAGGTGCGCGGCACCTACGCCGTCTCGCACGCCTGCATCCCGCACATGCAGGGCCGCGACAACCCGCACATCCTGACTCTTTCTCCGCCGATCCGGCTGGAGTCCGAGTGGCTCAAGCCGACGGCGTACATGATGGCAAAATTCGGAATGACGTTGTGCGCGTTGGGCATCGCCGAGGAGATGCGCGCCGCCGGTATCGCGTCCAACACGCTGTGGCCGCGCACCCTGGTGGCCACCGCCGCGGTGCAGAACCTGCTGGGCGGCGACGAGGCGATGGCCCGGGCCCGCAAGCCCGACGTTTACGCCGACGCCGCCTACGCCATCCTCAACCGGCCGTCCACCGAGTACACCGGCAACTCGGCGCTGTGCGAGGACGTGCTGCTCGAATCCGGTGTGAGCGACCTGTCGGTCTACGACTGCGTGCCGGGCTCGGACCTGGGCGTCGACCTGTGGGTGGACACCCCCAACCCGCCGGGATACCGCCAGCCGTAGCGGCTCAGCGCCTCACCCCTTCAGGGATGACTCTGCGCTGACCAGACGCCGCCCTCGCACTTCTGCCTGGCGGGCAGAGTCAACGCCGGGTCAACATGCTGTGCACGGTGTCGGCGAACGCGGCGGTGGTGAAGCAGACCGGTTCGGCGTACTCCTCGAGCGTGATCGCCTCGTTCCAGCCGGTATCGGCTGCCGCGCGCAGCAGCGGTTTGGCCATCGACACGGCATGAGCCGGCATCGCAGCGACCCGCGAGCACCACTGATCGGCGGCCGCCAACAGTTGGTCGTGGGCCACCACTTCATGCACCAGACCCAGCCGTTGGGCGGTGTGGGCGTCGATGTGCTCACCGCGCAGGTAGTAGGCCAGCGCGCCCTGATAGCCCAAGCGCCTGGTCAGGGCCCAACTGGTACCCACTTCCGGGAGCAGACCGAGCCGGCCGAAGGCGGGTACGATCACCGCCTGCTCGCTGGCGATCGCCAGATCGCAGGTCAGCGCCCAGGCCAGGCCGACGCCCGCCGCCGAACCGTTGAGCGCGGCCACGAAGATGGTGTCCGAGGTGGCGATAAGCCGCGCGATACCACCGAATTCGCGACGAATCCAGCGCCACACATCGGCCGCACCGCCTGGCGGCGGGTCGGTGCGCCGCTCGGTGAACGTGCGCATCATCTTCAGGTCGCCGCCGGCGCTGAACGCGGGGTCCGCGCCGGTCAGCACCACGGCGCGGACATCCGGATCGGCGTCAAGCGCCGTCAGGGCGCGCCGCAGCTGTCGCACCAACGGCGCCGACAGCACATTGAGCCGATCCGGTTCGTCCAGCGTCACCACCGCGCGGTCACCGCGATGCTCGACGTGAACCCGCCGCGGCGCGTCCGGATCGTCGCCCTCGGCGATCAAGCTGTTGTACAGGGATTCGGTCATTCGTGCTCCTCACTGCCGGCCCGCAACGCCGCCCACGCCGCATCGGTGAACGTCTTGATCGCGCCGCGGGGCAGCTTCGATTCGCCGCCCGCAAGCCAATAGCGGGCGAACTCCTGTGCCGGGCCCAACCAGAGCGCGGCCGTGATACCGGGCTGCAGGGGCCGTAGTGCCCCGTATGCCTGGTGCGGGCGCCACCAGTCCCGGATAGCGGCGAAGAAATCGCGATTGGAGTCACGCAATTCCGCACTGTCGAGCCGGTCGCCCAGCAGCAGTGTCGCCTCCCCCGGATGGGCGGCCACCCAGCGCAGGTGGTGCGCGACGCCGCCACGTATGCCGCCTTCGGCGCTGCCATGTTCGCGCAGCATGGTGGTGAATCCGGTCTGGTAGTCGCCCATCGCCTGGGCGTACACCGCCGCCGCCAGCGCCGCCTTGTCCGGGAAGTGGTGATACAGCGCACCCACACTGACACCGGCTTCCCGCCGCACGTCGTCCAGCGTCGCGGTCAGCGCACCGGTCGCCACGAACCGCCGCCGAGCCGCTTCCAGCAGCCGTTCGCGCGCGTCGGTTCCCCGAAGACTCGGCCTGGACACGAGCATTACTCTAATAGAACCGAGAGATCCTCTGTCAAGGGTCACAGCCGGTCAGGGAGCGTTCTTGGTGGCGATGTAGTAGTAATTCGAGGGGTCCGTATCGATTTCGACGACGCTTATGTCGGCGAACCCCGCGTCGGTGAGCATGGATACTGCGAGCTGCCGGCCCCACATCGTTCCCAGCCCGACGCCGTCCAAAGCCAGCGATACCGGCATGCAGTGCATCACCGACACCGTGTAGCGGTAGGTGTTCATCGCGACACCGACGTTGTCTTCCAGCCGGCTGGACGCCTTCATGTCGGCCATCAGCAGGATGCCGCCGGGGCGCAGGGCGCGATAGATGTTCTCCAGCACCCGGGCCGGCTGAGCCTGGTCATGGATGGCGTCGAATACGGTGATGAGGTCATAGGTTTCGGTCTTGTCCAGCGCGGTCAGGTCGTGACTCTCGAACGTCGCATTCGTCAGCCCGCGATCGGCGGCTTCGCGCGCGGCCGTCTCGATCGCTTCGGCCGAGAAGTCGATGCCGGTGAACCGGCTGGCGCCGAAGGCCTTCGCCATCACGTTCACCGCGTGTCCGCTGCCGCAGCCGACGTCGGCGACATCGGCTCCCTGCCGCAGCCGCTCGGGCAGTCGGTCGACCAGCGGAAGCACGATGTCGACCAGCGCCCGATCGAACACCGCACCGCTTCGTTCGGCCATGATCCGGTGGAAGCGGGGATAGTTGCCGTAGTCCAGACCCCCGCCCTGGTCAAAGCAGGCCAGAATCTTCTGCTCCACCTCGGCCAGCAGCGGGACGTACTGCGCCACCAGCGCCAGGTTGTCCGGCCCGGCCTGGCGGGTCAGCACGGCGGCGCGGTGCGTGGGCAGCCGATACGTGCCTGCCGCGGGGTCGTAGTCGACAACCCGGGCGACTGTCATACCGCCCAACCACTCGCGCACATAGCGCTCGTTGAGTCCGGCCGCCTCGGCGATCTGGCCGCTGGTCGACGGCGGCAGGCCGGCCATCGCGTCCAGCAGGCCGGTCTGGTGCCCGAGGCTCATCAGCAGCGCCAGGCTGGCGCCGTCGATCGCGGCGGTCATGCGGTCGGTGAATTCTGCCGTGGTCTCAGCCCCAGGTGCGTTCTCACATCGCGTCATGGGCACCGATAGTAGGGCTTACGGCCGGCCACCCGGCTCGCGCAGGAAACGCTCGATGACCGGCCCCAGTTCGGCCGCGTTGTGCACGATGTCAATATGGCCGCCCCCGTGCAGGTGCAGCCGGGAGTGCGGCAGTAGAACGTTCATGATGTGCGCGTTGATGACCGGAATGATCGGGTCATCGGTGCCCGCCACGATGAGCGTCTGCTGGCGCACCGCGCGCAGCGCGAACAGACTGGTCCAGATCGCACCCGCGAGCAGTTGATGCAGATAGCCCACCTTCGATCCGGCGCGCAGCTGACGAACGAAGAGCTGTGCCACGTCCTCGCCGTGCGCACGGACAGTACCGCCGTACAGCTCGCCGGCGATGGATGCGGCATAGTCGGGATCGGAGAACCGGTGCGGCGTCAGCATCTTGGCCAGCACCGCCGGCCGCGCGGGCACCATCAGCGCGCCGGTACCCGTGGATACCAGAACCAGGCGGCGGCAGCGGCGCGGGTTCTGGAACGCGAACTGCTGCGCGAGTGCGCCGCCCCAGGAGAGCCCGAGCACGTCAACCACACCCAGGCCGAGTTCCGACAGCAGCCGGCCCAATACCCAGGCGAGGTAGGGAAACCCGTACGGCAACACGGATGTCGGCGATCCTCCGGCCCCCGGAACGTCGAATCGGACCACGGTCATCTTCCGATCGAACTGCTCCACCAGCGGATCCAGCACCTCCAGGCTGGCGCCGATGCCGTTGCACAGCACCAGCGGCACTCCGGAATCACCCCACCGCACGTTCACCCTGATGCGCTGTCCACCGGTGGCGATGTAGCGCTCTTCACCGAATTGGCTCGGCGAGACCGCCCGCAGGCGGCGCCGATGCGCTCTGGACTCGGCCACGGCGCCTACTTCTCCATCACATAGCTGCCGGGGGCGGGGCCCAGCGGCGGGTAATCGTTGCCGCCGAGCGCTTTCGGCGCCTCGATCTCGGCTCCGCTGCGTTCGGTCAGCCATCCGACGTAATCCGGCCACCACGAATCGGCGGACTTACCTGCGGCATCCAGCCACTCCTGCGGATCTTCAGCATCAACCGCACCGGCGCGGTAGGACGCCTTGGGATTGCCCGGCGGGTTGACCAGTGCCGCGATATGACCGCTGGTGGACAGCACATAGCGGTTGTCCTTGCTGCCGAGCAGCCGGGCGCTGCGATAGGTGGCCTGCCACGGGGAGATGTGATCAGCCACCCCGCCGATCACGTAGGCGTCGGCGGTGATCAGCGACAGATCCACCGGGCTGCCCAGCATGCTGGCCTCGCCCGGGGTCACCAGTGAATTGCTGACCCCCATCAGCACCATGTCGCGGTGCAGCGCGGCGGTCATCCGGGTGGTGTCGGCGTTCCAGAACAGCACGTCGAACGGTGCCGGCGGTCGGCCCTGCACATAGTTGTTGACCCAGTAGCGCCACACCAGGTCCGTCGGGCGCAGCCAGGCGAACATCTCGGCCATGGCCCGCCCGTCCAGGTAGCCCTTCTTGGCCGAGGTGCGAATCGCCGCCTGCGCGGCCCGATCGCTCATCACCGCTGAGGCGAACCCGGCTTTGGTCTCGTCGAGCACGGTCACCGCCAGCGTGAGCCCGGCGATCCGGTCCCCCTCACCGATTGCGGCCAGATGCGCGGCCGTCATCGCCGCCAGGATCCCGCCCGAGCAGGTGGCCAGCAGGTGTGTGCTGTCGGTGCCGGCGATCTTCTGCACCGCGGTCATCGCCTCCACGATCGACGCGCCGTAGGCGTCAAACCCCCAGTCTCGATGCCGGGCTTGCGGATTGCGCCACGAGATGACAAAGACCTGCTGGCCCTGCTGCACGAAGTACTCGATCATGCTGCGCCCCGGCGCGATGTCCATGATGTAGAACTTGTTGATCACCGGCGGCACCATCAGCAGCGGAATGCTACGCACCGTCGGTGTCTGCGGGGCGTACTGGATCAATTCGAACATCGAGTTCGCAAACACCACCGCGCCCTTGGTGACGGCCACCGTCTCACCCACCGCGTATGCGTCGGGTTCGACCATCGCGGGCACCCGCGGCTTGGACAGCATGTCGCGAACGAAGGCCCGCACGCCGCGCACCGCGCTGAGCCCGCCGGTATCGATCAACGCCTTCCAACCCAGCGGGCTGACCAACGGATTGTTGGTCGGCGCCAATCCCTCCACCAGGTTGTCGAGCACGAACCGCATCTTGTCGGCGTCGCGCCAGTCAAGATCGGCGTCGGCCAGCAACCCGTCGGCGGCCTCGGATGCCGCCAGATAGGCCTGCATGATCCGGTGCAGCAGCGGATTGTGTTGCCACGCAGGATCAGCGAAGCGTTTGTCGGCGCGGTCCGGAGCCCGGTGGGAGCGGCCCGCGACGACGCTGCCCAGCTCGCGGGTGAGGGCGCCGGCGCGACCGGCCAGCGCGCCGGGTTGTTGGGCCAGCTTCGTGCCGAACCGCGCCCAGGTGGCGTCCGGCAGCATCCGGCGCGCAAACGGCCGGGTGGCGCTGGTCAGCAGCAGGTCCAGCGGTGCGGCCAGCTCGTCGGGTTTGGTGATCGGAGTTGCCATGGTTATCGAGTGCTTTCGGTTGCGGGAACAGTGATTTCGCGTTTCAGGATCTTGCCGGTGGGGCCTTTGGGCAGCGCATCGACCAGCCACACCCGACGTGGATACTTGTAGGCTGCCACCCGTGCTTTGACGTACTCGCGGAGTTCGTCGGGGGCTACATCCGCGCCTTGCTTGAGCGTCACCGCGGCGCCGACGTCTTCGCCCAGCGAGTCGTGCGGGACACCGATGACGGCGGCCTCAGCGACCGCGGGATGCTCATAGAGCACCTCCTCGATCTCGCGGGGATACACGTTGAACCCGCCGCGGATGATCAAGTCCTTGGTCCGGTCGACGATGTAGAAGTAGCCGTCCTCATCGATGCGTCCGACATCACCGGTGGACAGCCAGCCATCGGAGCTGATGGTGGCCGCGGTGGCCGCGGGCAGGTTCCAGTACCCCTTCATCACGTTGTGCCCGCGGATCTGGATCTCGCCGGGCTCCCCCCGTGCGACCTCGGAGCCGTCCGGGTCGACGACCCGCATCTGCACCCCCTCGATGGGGGTACCGATCGAACCGACCTTGCGCGGCCGGTGCGGATGGTTGAATGCGGCGACCGGAGAGCTTTCCGACAGCCCGTATCCCTCCAGAACGGGGCATCCGTAGGCCTTTTCGAAATCACCCAGAACCTGGACCGGCAACGCCGCGCCGCCCGAGACACACACCCGCAGGCTGCGCGAGGCGTCCGGCGCGGCCTGATCGGCGAGGCTCAGCAGTGCCGAATACATCGTCGGCACCCCCTCGAACACGGTGACCCCGTCCCGCGCGATGACCTCCAGTGCCTTGCCCGGATCGAACCGGGGAATCAGCGTCAGCGTGGCGCCGGCCAGTACCGCGGAGTTGAGCCCGCAGGTCAAGCCGAAGACATGGAACAGCGGCAGGCAGCCCATTACGACATCGTCGGGCCCGATTTCCACCAGGGTCCGCACGCACACGTCGGCGTTGCGGCCCAGACCGCCGTGGGTGAGCATCGCACCCTTGGGCGTCCCGGTGGTGCCCGAGGTGTGCAGGACGACCGCGACGTCGTCGTCGGCTCGCTGCACCGGGCGCTCCTGCGCGGGCAGGTCGGCGATCAGGGTCGCCAGTGCGGCGTCGTCGACGACCCAGCACTGCGCGCCGGCCTGCTCGGCGCCGGCGAGGGCCTCGTCGGCGAAGGCCGGGGTGGCGAACAAGGCCACCGCACCGGTGTTGGACAGGTAGAACTGGACTTCGCGCGCCTTGAGCAGCGGGTTCATCGGAACCGCCACCGCGCCGCGGTGCATGATCCCGTAGAACACAACGGCAAACGCCGGCGTGTTCGGCAGCATCACACCCACCCGGTCGCCGGGCCGCACGCCGGCGCGCTCCAGCACGGTGGCGACCCGGGCCGCTGCCGCGTCGAGTTCGGCGAAGGTAAACGTCAGATCGGCGCAGCGCACCGCAATCCGGTCGGGGTGAAGATCCTTGGATGCGGTCAGGTTCGCGCTCAGGCTGGTCATGTTTCCAGCCTGATCCGCACCGCGTCCCCGAACAATGTCGGCGCGAACAACCGCACCGCCGTTTGGGTGTGGCGACGCACATCGGCGCCTATCGTTGCCAGATATGAGCGTCGCGCCCGATCCGCACATCGCCGAGCTCAGCAAACTCATGCTGGCCCGCGCGCCGGAGCTGGGTGCCGCGATGGCCGACCTGCTCTGCCGGGAGATCGACGCCTACCGCGACGAAAGGATCATCGCCAAGGCCGAGGTGCGCGACACCTGCGCGGCCAACCTGACGTTTGTCTTCGACTCGCTGGCCGGGGACAGCACCGTGGATGTGTCGGTCGCCGAACGCACCGGCACCACCCGCGCTGTCGCCGGCGTGCCGCTGCCGGCGGTGATGACCGCCTACCGGATGGGCTTCCGATTCATGTGGGAGCAGGCCGCCGCCGCGGCGAAGGCGGCGGGAATCCCCACCGAATCGATTCTGGACGCCGCCGCCCGCGTCTTCCTCGCCCAGGACACCTTCACCGAAGCGATGAGCAGCGCCTACCGCGAGCAGCTGACCGCGCAGATCCTGGAGCAGGAGGAGGAGCGATCGGCGCTGGTGGAGGCGTTGCTGTTCAACCGGATCACCGACACGCACAGCCTCTGGGATGCCGCCCAGATGCTGCGGCTACCCACGTCGGGCCCCTTTGCCGTCGTGGTGGCCGAACTCCCGGAGATCGGGAAACTGGTGTTGCCTGCCATCGAAAGCAAGCTCGCTGCCCGCGACATCCGCTCGGCGTGGCGATTGCTGTCGGATCTGCAGGTCGGCATCGTCCATCTGCGCAGCTCCGAGACGCTCGGCACGCTGGTCGACGTGCTGCGCCACGCCGCGACCGCCCGGGTGGGCATCAGTCCGCTGTTTGCCGAGCTGACCGATACCAGCGAGGGACTGCGGCTGGCCCGGCTTGCCGTCGCCGAGAAGGCACCGGCAGATTCGCTGGTCACGACCTTCGACAACACACCGCTGGCGATGGCGGCGGTCAGTGCGCCGGACGTCATGACCCGGGTCCGGTCCACGGTGTTGGGTCCGCTGATCGCGCTTCCCGCGGCCGAACGCACGATCCTCTTCGACACCTTCCGGGCGTGGCTGCAGGCCGACGGCTCGGCCAATGACACCGCGACGCTGGTCTTCTGCCACCCCAATACGGTGCGCCATCGGCTGCATCGCATCGAAGAGTTGACCGGCCGGTCGCTATCGCGCCCCAAAGACATCGCTGAGCTGTGCCTGGCGTTCGAGGTGCAGCAGCGGTTGCCCTGAACCCGCTGCCGGCCGGTTTGTCGCCCGGAGACAACAGCGCATCCGAAGTTCGTTCATCGGGAACGTCGCTGCGTCAGGCCGGCGTCATTAGCTTTCAAGACGAACGCAGCGCCGCGTTCCTCGACTCCCAAGTCAGCACATTCCGCACCCGAATTCAGTCGTCCCGCGCTTCGCGGAGAAAAGTGAGCCCATCATGGTGTACCTGACCATCGCCGCAATGCTTGCCCTCGTCCTGTCCCCCGCCCTGCTCCCGGCGAGCATCAGCCTCGGCCACGCCGTGCTGCGCTGGCGCGCCGCCCGCGCCGAATCGGCCGCTGCCGCTCCCGCCGCCGCGCCGGCCGGCCACCGGGCCACGGGCTACCGCGCCGTGCCCGCCACCGCCTGACAGCTGCTTTTCCCAGAACCCGACCGGGGTCGCGCCGACAAGGTGCGGCCCCGGTCGCCTGTCCGCACCTGACATGGCGTTTTGGTTCCCGGACGACAACAGAACGCCCGAAGTTGATCGGCTCACGACGTCGTCGCGCCGCGCTGCTCTTGCCAGAGTTGAAGCCACCAAGACAACCCCGTATCGAGAGGTAACCGACATGACAACGCAAACCCGTTCCGACGGTGCCGCCGGCGCCCCGGCGAGCACTTGGCGCGACAGGAAGCGCTATCTGTGGCTGCTGGGGCTGTTCGTGCCCACCATGCTGTTCCTGATGCTGCCCATCGTGTGGGGGCTCAACAGCCTGGGTTGGAACACCGGATCGCAGCTGCCGTTCTGGATTGGGCCGATCCTGCTGTACGTCCTGCTGCCGACGCTGGACCTGTGGGTCGGCTCAGACGGTCAGAACCCGCCCGACGAGGTGATGCCGGAGCTGGAGAACGACCGCTATTACCGGTGGGCAACCTACGCGTACCTGCCGTTCCAATACGCCAGCACCATCTTGGGCGCCTACCTGTTCACCGCATCCGATCTGGGCTGGCTCGGCTACGACGGGTCGCTGGGCTGGCTGGGCAAGATCGGTGTGGCGTTCTCGGTCGGCACCGTCGGCGGCGTCGGCATCAACACCGCCCACGAACTGGGCCACAAGCGGGAAACTCTGGAGCGCTGGCTGTCCAAGATCACCCTGGCGCAGGTCTGCTACGGGCACTTCTACATCGAGCACAACCGCGGCCACCACGTGCGGGTGGCCACCCCCGAGGACCCGGCGTCGTCGCGGTTCGGTGAGACGTTCTGGGAGTTTCTGCCGCGTACCGTCTTCGGCAGCGTGCGCTCGGCGGTCGAGCTGGAGGCCCAGCGGATCCGCCGGTTGGGCAAGAACCCGTGGAAGCCGTCGACGTGGCTGTCCAACGACGTGGTCAACGCCTGGCTGATGTCGGTGGTGCTGTGGGCGGTCCTGATCGCGGTCTTCGGTCCAGCACTGATCCCGTTCGTGATCATCCAAGCCGTGTACGGCTTCTCGCTGCTGGAATCGGTGAACTACCTGGAGCACTACGGCCTGGTTCGGCAGAAGACCGAGGGCGGCCGCTACGAGCGCTGCACCCCGCAGCACAGCTGGAACTCCGACCACATGGTGACCAACCTGTTCCTGTACCACCTGCAGCGCCACAGCGACCACCACGCCAACCCGACCCGCCGTTACCAGACGCTGCGCAGCATGGACGGCGCGCCCAACCTGCCCGCCGGCTACGGCTCGTTGATCGCGGTGACCTACTTCCCGCCGGTGTGGCGCAAGCTGATGGACCACCGGGTGCTCGAGCACTACAGCGGCGACATCACCCGGGCCAACATCCACCCGCGCGTTCGGGGGAAGGTCCTGGCCCGCTACGGGGCGGTGGCGGCCTGATGGCCGCCTACCGCTGCCCGGGCTGCGGCTACGCCTACGACGAGGCCAACGGCGCACCGCGGGAAGGATTTCCGGCCGGCACACCCTGGGACCAGGTTCCCGACGACTGGTGCTGCCCGGACTGCGCAGTACGCGAAAAGTTCGACTTCGAACCGGCCTGAAAACGTCTGAAACCAGAAAAGGAGCAATGCCATGACCGACTACAAACTGTTCGTCTGCGTGCAGTGCGGCTTCGAATATGACGAAGCCAAGGGCTGGCCCGAGGACGGCATCGCACCCGGCACCCGCTGGGCCGACATCCCCGAGGACTGGAGTTGCCCGGACTGCGGCGCGGCCAAATCCGACTTCGAGATGGTGGAGGTCGCCCGGGTTTAGCGTGCGAGCAGACGCAAATGTGCCCCAAAACCGAGGTTTTGGGGCACATTTGCGTCTGCTCGGCACAGCTGTCCGCTCGGCACAGCTGTCTGCTCGGCACAGCTACTGCAGCACGGCGGTGCCGTACCAGTGGCAGGCCAACAACGCCAGTTCTACCTCGAGCCGGTCGCTTCCGATATCGCGTCCGCGGCGGGATATCGCCCGCGACACCCGATATTTCACCGAGTTGAAGTGCAAGTTGAGTTCTTCGGCGGCCAGCTTGTAACTGGCCCCGCACCCCAGATACACCCGCCACGTCTCACGCAGCCGCGCATCGTTCTCGTTGTCGGTCGCCAGGTCGCCGAGCACCGCGGCCACCCATTCCCGGGTGCCGGCCACGTCACCGCCAAGGCGCGCCACCACCGACAGTCCCGGATCGGTTGCGGCGATCACCGTCGGGGCGGGCCGCTTGCTGATGATCGCCACGCTGCGGGCATCGACAGCCTCCCGATGCGAACGCCGGAAACCGTCGAGGCCGACGCCCGCCGTCCCGATCGCCACCCCGGGCCCATCCGGCCGACTCAGCGCGAACCGGCGAACGGCGGCAAGGACATCGGCGTCACCCGCAGCGGCCCGATACGGCAGCCAACCCCACCCGCAGCTGCGATCGGCGGCAACGAACAACGGGCTGGCGGCCGCACCCGCCGCCTGGCCGAGATCGCGAAGGAACCGCTGCAGCCGGTCGAGTTCGTCGCCCTCGGTGCCGGCGTCCGGATACCACAGCACCAGCGCCAGGTGATGCCAGCGCAGCGGATACCGGATGGACGTGGTCACCGCGTCGACATCGATGCTCTTGTGGGCGTCCAGCACTTCCCGCACCCGCAGCGCGCGCAGGCTGTTCTGGTTCTCCAGCCAGCGTTCCCGCTCGTCTTCATAGACGGCGACGACCTGCTGTGAAATCCAGTCGATATACCCGAACAGCGTGGCGGTGATCGCCTCCAGCACCGGGTAGCCCAGCGCTTCCGGGATGTCGAAGGTGCGCACCTCGGCGAAGACGAGTTCATTCATCCGGCGCTGACCAAGACGGTAGGCGCGTACCAGGGCGTTGACGGGAACACCGTGTTGCGCCAGCCGCCGGGCATATTCCAGCGCCGCGGTCGGCGCCTCGACGCGCGCCACGTCGATGCCGTAACGCAACGCATGCAGGATCGTGTTCACGTTGCCTTCGACGCTGGCGCCCAGCAGATCCACGATCCAGGCATCTCCACGCAACTCGGGGATCTGCTCCTCGAGGACGCGACGAATGACGGAGGAGACATCGGCGAGCCGCTCATGCAACCGATCGGCGATCTCGGCGACGTAGCGACTTACCTCGACACCGTCGTCGGGCCGCGGTTTGTCCACGTCCCTGACGCTAGACCGCCCGGCGTTGTCTATGAGCGATAACGCCCCGGCGCGTTTTTATCGACGCGCGACTGTGTCCTGACGCACCGGATTCCTACCGTGGTCATCACCCCCGAAAGGAGCCCCGATCATGGCATTCACCAAGCCCTACCTGCCACCGGTCGACCCGGACGCATTCCTGACCAAGCCGCTGATGGAGCGGATGCGCATCCTCGCCCTGGACTGGGCCGAGAACGGCTTCGGCTCGCCGCGCATCGTCCACACCATCTACATCGTGAAGCTGATCGTGTTCTTCGCGATCGGCGGGATCACGGTGGCGACAGCGACATCGGGGCTGCCGGCGTTCTGGCATGCGACCGAATGGTGGAACCAGCCGATCGTCTACCAGAAGGTCGTCCTGTGGACCGTGCTGCTGGAGGCGATCGGTGTCGCCGGCTCCTGGGGTCCGTTGGCCGGCAAAGCCAAGCCGATGACCGGCGGTATCCGGTTCTGGGCGCGACCGGGAACCATCAAGGAGCCGCCGTGGAAGTGGGTTCCGCTCGCCGGCGGCGACCGGCGCACGGGGTTGGACGTCGGACTCTATCTGGCGCTGCTTGTCAGCCTGGTTGTCGCGCTGGTCTCGCCCGGCGTGCACAGCGACGCGCTGTCGAACGCCCTACCGGACAACACCTCCGGGCTGGTGAACCCGGCCCTGCTTGTCGCCCCGATGGTGCTGCTGGTGCTCGTTGGTCTGCGCGACAAGGTGATATTCCTGGGTGCCCGCGGCGAACAGTACCTGCCGGCGCTGTTCTTCTTCGCCGCGCTGCCGTTCACCAACATGATCATCGCGTTGAAGATGCTGATCGTGGTGGTCTGGGTTGGTGCCGGCTTCTCGAAGTTCGGCAAGCACTTCTCCAATGTCATCGCGCCGATGGTCAGCAACACCCCCTACACGTTCAAGTGGATGCGGCGCGCGCACTACCGGGATTTCCCGCACGATCTGCGACCGTCGCGGGTCGCGGACTTCATGGCGCACGTCAACGGCACCACGGTGGAGATCGCCGCCCCGCTGCTGCTGTTCTTCTCGACCAACAAGTGGCTCACTCTGGCCGCGGCGCTGTTCATGGTGGGATTCCACCTGTTCATCATCTCGACGTTCCCGCTGGCCGTGCCGCTGGAATGGAACGTGGTGTTCGCCTACACCACCGTCTTTCTTTTCCTCGGCTTCCCGAACGGGAACGGGTACGCCCCCTGGGACATGACCCCGCCGTGGCTGGCCGTCGTCATCGCCGCGGGGCTGCTGTTCTACCCGGTCCTGGGCAACCTGCGACCCGACAAGGTGTCCTTCCTGCCCTCGATGCGGCAGTACGCGGGCAACTGGGCCTCAGCGATCTGGGCGTTCGCGCCCGGCACCGAGGCCAAGCTGAACCGGGTCACCCGCTCGGCGCCCAACCAGATCGACCAGTTCGTCGCGGCCGGCTACGAGCCGCAGTGGGCCGAGATCACCCTGCAGAAGACGATCGCGTGGCGCAGCATGCACAGCCAGGCGCGTGGCCTGTTCTCGCTGCTGCTGACCCACCTGCCCGACATCGACACCCGCACCGTGCGCGAGGCGGAGTTCCTGTGCAACTCGGTGATCGGGTTCAACTTCGGCGACGGCCACCTGCACGACGAGGACTTCATCCGGGCCGTACAGAGCGAGGCCGGATTCGAGCCGGGCGAATGCGTCATCGCCTGGGTCGAGTCGGAGGCCTTCAGCAGCGGCATCCAGTACTACAAGCTGATCGACGCCGCCCTCGGGGTGATCGAGCGCGGCACCTGGAAGGTCGCCGACGCGGTCAAAGAGCAGCCATGGCTGCCCAACGGGCCCATCCCGACCCAGGCGAGCTGGTCGCGGGCGGGGTACGGTCACGGCTTGTTGACATGAGTACCGCGATCGTCGTCGGCGGCGGGCCCAACGGGCTCGCCGCCGCGGTCACCCTCGCCCGACAGGGCGTGCAGGTCACCGTGCTGGAAGCCGCCGATCAAGTCGGCGGCGGCACCCGCAGCAGCGAGGCGATCCTGCCCGGTCTGCTGCACGACCACTGCTCGGCCATTCATCCGATGGCGGTCGGCTCGCAGTTCCTGTCCGGTCTGGACCTGCAGCGCTACGGGCTGCAGTGGCGATGGCCGGAGATCGACTGCGTGCACCCGTTGGACGACGGCAGTGCCGGGGTCTTGCATCGCTCGGTGGAGCAGACCGCGGCAGGTCTCGGCCGCGACGGCTGGCGGTGGCGGTTGGCGTTCGCCCGGACGTCGAGGAACTTCGATGTGTTGGCCGAGGACATCATGCGGCCCCTGCTGCGGGTGCCGCACCATCCGGTTGCGCTGGCCCGGTTCGGCGCCCCGACGGTGCTGCCCGGGTCGGCACTGGCCCGCGGGTTTCGCACCCCGCAGGCCCGAGCCCTCTTCGGTGGTGTTGCCGCACATGCCTTTCGGCCGTTGCACTACCCGATGAGCTCGGCGATCGGGATGGGCATCCTCACCGCCGGGCACCGGCACGGCTGGGCGGTGGCCGCCGGCGGGTCGCAGTCGATCACCAACGCGCTGGCGGCGGTACTGACCGAGCTGGGCGGCAAGATCGAAACGGGCGTCCGGGTGGAGGCGCCCTCGCAGCTGCCGCCGGCCGATGTGACGATCTTCGATCTGGCTCCCGACGGCGTGGCAGGCGTTCTCGGTGAGCGATTACCGCGCCGGGTGTCCCGCGCCTACCAGCGCTTTCGGCGGGGGCCGGGTGCGTTCAAGGTCGACTTCGCGGTGCAGGGCGGTGTGCCGTGGACCAACCCGGATGCCCGCCGGGCCGGCACCGTGCATCTGGCCGGTACTTACCGGGAGCTGGCCGCCACCGAACGCGACGTCCACGCCGGCCGGATGCCCGAACGGCCCTTCGTGTTGGTTGGTCAGCAGTATCTTGCCGATCCGCAGCGCTCCGTGGGCGATATCCACCCGGTGTGGACGTACGCGCATGTGCCCAACGGGTACACCGGCGATGCGACCGCGGCCATCATCGCTCAGATCGAGCGGTTCGCCCCGGGCTTCCGCGAGCGCGTCGTCGGCCAGACCGTCCGCACCACCCTGCAGATGTCGGCCTACAACGCCAACTGCGTCGGCGGCGACATCATGACCGGCGCCAAGGATCTGCGCCAGCTAACGTTCGGACCACGGGTCACGCTGTCGCCCTACACGATCGGCATTCCCGGGATGTACATCTGCTCGGCGGCCACGCCACCGGGTCCCGGAGCGCACGGAATGTGCGGCGCCAACGCCGCACACCTGGCGCTGGCCTACCTCAGGAATAGCGGTAGAAACCCTCGCCGGTCTTGATGCCGAGTTTGCCGGCGTCGACGTAGGTTTGCAGCAAATCCCGCGGGCCGGTCGGCAGGTGCGGAAACTCCTCGACGTAGTGGTTTTCGATGTCGAGAGCGACGTCGAGGCCGACCAGGTCCATCAACTGGAACGGCCCGGCCGGCGCGTGCAGATTGACCTTGTACATCCCGTCAACGTCCTCGGGGCGGGCCACCCCCTCGGCGACAACGGCCAGCGACTCGCGTTTGATGGCCGCCCAGACCCGGTTGAAGATGAACCCGGTGCACTCCTGGCGCGCCTCGAAGGGGTACACGCCGAATTCCGGCAGGACCGCCAGCAGTGTGTCGAGCACGCCGCGATCGGTCTGGCCGTCGGACATCAGGTCGATCCCGTTGGCCTCGGGCGGCATATAAAAGTGCGTGTTGCACAAACGCGTTTTGTCGCCGATGTTTTCGGCCATCAGCCGCGACGGGTACGACGACGAGTTGGTCGCGAAGATGGTGTCCGGCGGTGCCGCCCGATCGATGTGGCCCCACAGCAGAATCTTGATCTCGAGCTTCTCGGGAACCGATTCGACGACGAGCCAGGCACCGTCGAGCGCCTCTTGCAGTGACGTCGTCGACGTCACCACGCCCACCTCGCCAAAGCCGCGCTGTTGCACCACCGTCGGCAGCGCGTCGCACACATACTGCATTGCCTCGGCGAGCTGTTCGGAGCGACGGCCGTAGAGGCGGACGGCGCCGCCGCGGCTGGCGAACATCATGGCGATGCGGCGACCCAGCGTTCCTGCCCCGATCACCGCGACCGGACGGTCCTTGATGTCGTCGAAACTGCGTGTGGTGAAGATGTTGGACACCGAACTGATGCTAGTTCGGTCTGTGCGTTGGGCACCGTCATCAATCGACAAAACTGGGCGACCGCTTGTCTGGCGTCGACAATCTCGCCGAGCTACAGCAGCGTCGCCTGTTCGGGTTGTTGGTCGGCCGGCTCGATCAGCTCCGGTCCGTTGTTGCGCACGCTGTTGACCAGGGTGGATACTTCGCGCAACACGATGCCCCGCACATCGGGCGGATTGGCCAGCAGAGCGGCGTCCGCGGGTGCATCCGGGTCCAGCCAAGTGTCCCAGTCGTTTTCGGCCACGATCAGCGGCATCCGGTCGTGGATTCCGGCCAGCTCGCCGACCGCATCGGTGGTGATGATCGTGCAACTGAGCAGCGGTGAAGACGAACCGCTGCCCGGGTCCCTCCATACCGACCACAGCCCCGCCATGAAGAGCATCCCGCCGTCGCCGCGATGCAGGTAGAACGGTGTCTTGCGGGCCTTCTTACCGGCCGGCGTGCTCGGGTCGGCCTGCCATTCGTAATAGCCGTCCATCGGCACCAGGCAGCGCTTGAACCGCGCGCTGGACCGGAACGCCGGCGACGTGGTGACCTTGTCGGCGCGGGCGTTGAACAACAGCGGCCCGCTGCCCGCGGGGGCACCACTCGGCCCCGCTTTGGTCCACGACGGCACCAGCCCCCAGCGCATGGACCGAAGCCGCCGGCTCGGCACATCGTCGGGCTCGCGATGCCGGGCGACCACCGCCGCGATGGTCTCGGTGGGCGCCACGTTGTAGCTCGGGCCATTACCGGACTCACCCGCCGGATCGCCGGCTTGGTCCCGCTCATCGACGGCGTCGATCTCCTCGGCCAGCAAGGCCGGGTCGGTGGTCACCGCGAAGCGTCCGCACATACCTTCCATGGTGGCAGAGCCGACAGGGCAGGATAGAGCGGTGAGCACCTGGCCGGCCCCGCACACGTCGACCCCCGTCAACGCCACGGTCACGGTGCCGGGATCGAAATCGCAGACCAACCGGGCGCTGGTGCTCGCAGCGCTCGCCGCCGCCCAGGGCCTGGGCGCCTCAACCATCAGCGGCGCGTTGCGCAGCCGCGACACCGATCTGATGATCGGGGCGCTGCGCACCCTGGGCCTTCGGGTGGACGGGAACGGCACCGAACTGACGGTGCACGGCGCCGTCTCCCCCGCACCGGGTGCCCGGGTGGATTGTGGGCTGGCCGGCACCGTGTTGCGGTTCGTTCCGCCGCTGGCCGCGCTGGGCACCGCCGTGGTGGAGTTCGACGGCGACGAGCAGGCCCGCACCCGGCCGATCACACCGCTGCTGGACGCGCTGCGCGGCCTCGGTGTCGGCATCGACGGTGTCGGGCTGCCGTTCGAGGTCCGCGGCAGCGGGTCGGTGGCCGGCGGCACGGTGCGCATCGACGCCTCGGCGTCATCGCAGTTCGTGTCCGGTCTGCTGCTGTGCGGCGCGGCGTTCCGCGACGGACTCACCGTGCAACACACCGGCGAGGCGGTACCGTCGGCGCCGCACATCGCCATGACGGTGACGATGCTGCGGCAGGCGGGGGTCGATGTCGACGATGCCAGCCCGAACCGCTGGCAGGTGCGTCCCGGCGGCGTCGCGGCCCGCGAGTGGCAGATCGAACCCGACATCTCCAACGCGTTCCCGTTCCTGGCGGCCGCCGTCGTCACCGCGGGCACGGTGAGCATCCCCGGCTGGCCCAGCGCCGGCGTTCAACCCACCGATGCCGTTCTGGGCATTCTGCGCCGGCTGAATACCGTTGTGTCGCAATCCAGCTCCTACCTCGAGGTGAGCGGCTCGCGGGGTTTCGACGGATTGGACGTGGACCTGGGGGACGTCGGCGAGCTGGCGCCGTCGGTCGCGGCGCTGGCGGCGCTGGCCACGCCGGGCTCGGTGTCACGGCTGCGTGGCATCGCGCATCTGCGCGGCCACGAAACCGACCGGCTGGCCGCACTGAGCACCGAGATCAACCGGCTGGGCGGCGACTGCCGGGAAACAGCGGACGGACTGCTGATCACCGCGGCCCCCCTGCATGCCGGGGTGTGGCGCTCCTATGCCGATCACCGGATGGCGACCGCCGGCGCGATCGTCGGCCTGCGGGTGGCCGGAGTGGAAGTCGAGGACATTGCCACCACCGGCAAAACATTGCCGGACTTCCCGCGGATGTGGGCGGACATGCTGGCCGGTCAAGGACGCAACGGGTGAAACCCGGCGACTACGACGAATCCGACGTCAAAGTCCGCTCCGGGCGCGGGTCGCGTCCGCGCACCAAGACCCGCCCGGTGCACGCCGACGCCAAACCCGCGATGGTGGTCGGTGTCGACCGTGGCCGGTGGGGTTGTGTGCTCGACGGCGATCCGCTGCACCCGGTCACCGCGATGCGGGCCCGCGAACTGGGCCGCACCCCGATCGTCGTCGGCGACGATGTCGATGTTGTCGGCGACCTGTCCGGGCGCCCCGACACGCTGGCCCGCATCGTGCGGCGCCGGCCCCGACGAACCCTGTTGCGCCGCACCGCCGACGACACCGACCCCACCGAGCGGGTGGTGGTCGCCAACGCCCATCAGCTGCTGATCGTCGTCGCGCTGGCCGACCCGCCGCCGCGTACCGGGCTGGTTGACCGGGCCCTGATCGCGGCCTATGCCGGCGGACTGGCACCCATCCTGTGCCTGACCAAGACCGATCTGGCCCCACCCGAGCCGTTCGCCGAGCATTTCGCCGGTCTCGATCTGACCGTGGTCACCGCGGGCCGCGACGACCCGCTGGAGGCAGTCGCCGACCTGCTCGTCGGCCAGGTCACCGTGTTACTCGGGCACTCCGGTGTCGGCAAGTCCACTTTGGTGAATCGTCTTGTGCCGGATGCCGATCGGGCCACCGGCGGGGTGTCCGGCGTCGGCAAGGGACGGCACATCTCGACGCAGTCGGTGGCGTTGCCGTTGCGCAGCGGGGGCTGGGTGATCGATACCCCGGGTGTCCGCTCGTTCGGGTTGGCCCACATCCAGCCCGACGATGTGTTGCTGGCGTTCTCCGATCTCGCCGAGGCGATCTCGGAATGCCCGCGCGGCTGCGGGCATCTGGGACCGCCCGCCGATCCGGAGTGCGCCTTGGACGGGTTGGAGGGCCCGGCAGGGCGGCGGGTTGCCGCGGCGCGACGGCTGCTGGCCAGCATGCTTTAGCGCGACCGTGCGCAGTTGTACGCCCGCAGCCGGCGAAGTGTGGCATTCTGCGCACGCTCGCAGGACAAAACGAGAGGCTTACGCCGCGAGGTCGTCCTCGATAGTCGGCTCGGGGCGGGTCTGCGCCCGCTTCTCGCGGCGCCGGGCCCGCACCGCGGCGATCGCCGACTTGAGCCCGCGCCGCCGGCCGGTCGCCGGGTCGTCGACCCCGAAACCGGGATCCAGCACGTCGAACATCGTCTCGCTGCAGGTTTCCGGCGCGTTTTCGGCGGTGTCGGTCAGGAAGCGGTCCGGCAGCGACAGCTTGGCGATGGTCCGCCACGTCTTGGCGTACTGCACCAGGAACGGGCCGCTGGTGTAGGGCAGGTCGTAGCGGTCGCAGATCTCGCGCACCCGCACCGCGATCTCGGGCAACCGGTGGCTGGGCAGATCCGGGTACAGGTGGTGCTCGATCTGGTGGGACAGGGTGCCGCTCATGAACCGCATCGCCGGGCCGGCATCGATGTTGGCGCTGCCCAGCATCTGACGCAGATACCACTGGCCCTTGCTCTCGCCGACCATGTCGGTCTTGGTGAACTTCTCGGCGCCGTCCGGGAAGTGCCCGCAGAAGATGATCGCGTTGGACCACACGTTGCGGATCACGTTGGCGAACGCGGTGGCGGTCAGCGTCGATTTGAAGCTCGCCCACGGCGACAGCGCGGTCAGCGCGGGGAATGCGACGTAGTCCTTGAACACCTGGCGGCCGGCCTTGGACAGGAACTCGCGCAGCCGCACCAGGGTGCCCGCGCGGTCGTCGCGACCCTTGAACATCTTGCCGATCTCCAGGTGCTGCAACGCGACGCCCCACTCGAACCCGATCGCCAGCATCAGGTTGAAGAGCAGGTTGAACAGGTTGAACCGCTTCCACGGCTGATCCCGGGTGACGCGCAGCAGGCCGTAGCCCACGTCGTCGTCCATCCCGAGGATGTTGGTGTACTTGTGATGCGCGAAGTTGTGGGTGAAGCGCCAGTGCTTGGACGCCCCGGTCATGTCCCATTCCCAGGTGGAGGAATGGATTTCCGGGTCGTTCATCCAGTCCCACTGGCCGTGCATGACGTTGTGGCCGATCTCCATGTTCTCGATGATCTTGGCCACGCCCAGCGTCGCCGCGCCGGCCCACCAGGCGCTGCGCCGCGAACTGGCGACCAGCAGCAGCCGGCCGGCCACCTCCAGGCCGCGCTGGGCGGCGATGGTGCGACGGATGTAGCGGGCGTCCTGCTCTCCGCGCGAAGCTTCGATGTCGCGACGGATGGCGTCCAACTCGGCGGCCAGGTTCTCCACGTCGGCGTCGGTCAGATGGGCGAATACTTCCACGTCGGTGATTGCCATCGTCCTACCTTCCTTCGCTCGTCCAGGGCTACCTACGCTAGCGTAACCTACGAAACCGTAGGTTACGAATCTGCACGCATCAGATGTCTAATGCGCAATCGCCCGAAGCCGCCGAGACGCAGGTCTGAATCCGGGTGCCCGGCTCGTGCTCCACTCCGGTCCGCAGGTCGCGCACGTGCCCCTCCACCAGGTCGACAACACAGGACTGGCAGATACCCATCCGGCAGCCGAACGGCATCTGCACCCCGGCCTGTTCACCGGCGTCCATCAGCGAGGTGGCCGCGTCCGCAGTCACGCTGCGGTCGCTGCGCACAAAGGACACCGTCCCGCCGGGGCGTCCGCGGGTTTCGGCGCGGGCCAGCGCGAACCGCTCCAGATGCAGCTGCGCACCGATCCCGGCGCCCGCCCACACCCGTTGCAGGTCGGTGAGCATCGCCTCGGGCCCGCACGCCCAGGTCTGACGCTCCCGCCAGTCCGCGGCAACCGCGTCGAGGCCGTCGGGCCGGCTCAGATCCAGCCTGCCCTGATCCTGGGTGGTGCGCAGCGCAAGCCGGTAGCCGGGCTGCTGACGGGTCAACTCGGCGAGTTCGGCTCCGAACATGACGTCGGCCTCGGTGGGCGACGAATGCAGGTGCAGCACGTCGGTGAGCTGGCCGCGCCGGACCAGGGTGCGCAGCATTGACATCACCGGCGTGACCCCCGACCCGGCGGTGACGAACAGCACCTTGGCCGGCGCGGGGTCCGGCAACACGAAGTTGCCCTGGGGCGCGGCCAGCCGCACGATGGTGCCCGGCGCCAGGCCTTCCACCAGGTGGCTGGACAGAAAACCCTCCGGCATGGCTTTGACGGTGATGGTCACCGTGCGCGCACCGGCGACCGGCGCCGAGGTCAGCGAGTAAGACCGCCACCGCCAGCGTCCGTCGACCAGCACCCCGATACCGATGTACTGGCCCGGCTCGTAGTCGAAGCTGAACCCCCAGCCGGGTTTGATGACCAGCGTTGCCGAGTCCTCGGTTTCGCGGTGCACCGCCACGACCTGGCCCCGCAATTCACGCGCCGACCACAGCGGATTGGCCAGCTTGAGGTAGTCGTCGGGCAGCAGAGGCGTGGTGATCCTGGCCGCGATTCTGCGCAGCGCATGCCAGGCCGGATGCTTGTCCGCCCCGGCGACGCTGGGGCGCCGGGTTTCGGCCACATTGGCAGCCATCGTCTTGTTTTTCTTGCTCACTGCAGGCTCCTGCTCGACTAACCTACGGTACCGTAACCTACGGTTGCGTATCCACCGCGAAATCGGCGTCACACTGCGCGAGCCGCTTACAGCAGTTCCAGCAAGAACGGCAGCTCCTGGGTGGCATACCAGGCCAGGTCGTGGTCCTCGGCGTCCCCGACCGTCAGTTCGGCGTCCTCGTCGCCGAGGTCGGCCTCGTCGATGACGCCCATCGCGGCGGCGACGGCGGGTTCCGCGGCGGCGGTGTCGACGTAGGTGGCCACCACGTCGCCGATCCGCACCGGACCCGACAGGCGCACCACGGCGTCGTCGAGGTCGGAACGAACCGTGACCGCTGACGGGTCGTCGATGTCGGCGACCAGCACCGCGCGGCGGGTGGGCAGCCCCGCAGCCGCGTCGGCGTCCCCGGCGGCCAGAAGCCGCAGCGACGCCAACGCCGCCTCGCGCAGCGCGACCTCGCCGAGTTCGTCGTCGTCGCCGTGCGCGTACGCCTCACGCAACGCCGGGGTCACCGCGAACGCGGTGCCGCTGACCGGGCTTACCGAGCCCTCGACGACCAACTGCTGCAGCATGGCCAGTGTCGTCGGGACATAGACCCTCATCGGGCAGTGGTCACCGGGTCAGCTACGAGCACCCGTCAACTTTGCCACATGGTCGTCGACATAGGTCGTCAGGTCGCGCGATGGACGCTGATAGCTACGGCTCAGAACCGGGCGTTCAGGCAGTTCCACCTTCGGCCGCTCCACGTCGTGATACGGGATGGTGGACAGCAGATGCGCGATCATGTTCAGTCGCGCGTGCTTTTTGATATCCGACTCGACCACATACCACGGGCTCGCCGGAATGTCGGTGTGCACCATCATCTCGTCCTTGGCGCGCGAATAATCCTCCCACCGATACACAGACTCTAAGTCCATTGGGCTGAGCTTCCACTGCCGGACTGGGTCGTTCAACCGCTTTCTGAACCGGCGCAGCTGCTCATCGTCGGAGACCGAGAACCAATACTTGCGCAACATGATTCCGTCTTCGAGCAGCATCTGCTCGAAGATGGGCGTCTGTCGCAGAAACAGCGCATGTTCCTTGGGTGTGCAGAACCCCATAACCTGTTCGACGCCGCCGCGGTTGTACCACGACCGGTCGAAGAGCACGATCTCCCCCTTGGCGGGCAGATGGGCGATATAGCGCTGGAAGTACCACTGGCCCTGTTCCCGGTCGCTCGGTGCAGGCAACGCGGCGACGCGGGCCACCCGCGGGCTGAGATACTCGCTGATCCGCTTGATCGTGCCGCCCTTGCCCGCCGCATCTCGACCTTCGAAAAGGATCACGATACGTGCGCCAGAATGCCGCACCCATTCCTGCAGCTTGACCAATTCTGTTTGCAGCCGGAATAATTCGACTTCATACACCTCGTTGGCGACCTTGCGCGGCGACGTGGATTTCTTCTTGTCTTTGTGCTGAGCCTTTTCCGGCCCCCCGCTTGCTTTGCTCACACCAGGATCGTAGGTCCATGGGCGGAGTTTGACCGTCGATTGCCGTCGAGTTATTTAGCGGCTTCCAGCAGCTCCTCGAGCGACTCGTCGAACAGCCCCGGCAGCATGTCGACATCGCTCATCGCTTCGCGGTCGGCGCTGATGCCGAAGTACACCCTGCCGTTGTAGGACGTCACGCCGATGGCCAGCACCTGGTTGTGCAACAGCGGCAGCACCGCGTAGGTCTCCAGCAGCTTGGTGCCGGCGATGTACATCGGCGCCTGCGGTCCGGGAACATTCGTCATCAACAGGTTGAAGACCCGCACCGAGTAGGTGGTCGCCACCCGGGTGCCCATGGCGTGCAGGGTCGCCGGGGCGAAACCCGACAGCGTCACGATGGTGCGGGCGTCGACGGTGCTGGCCGGCGCCGAATGCGATTCGGTGGCATGCGCGATCTGCGACAGCCGGATCACCGCGTTGGGCTCGCCCACCGGCAAATCGACCAGGAACGGTGTCACCGTGCTGATCGCCTGACCCGGCCCGGATGCCGCTCCGTCGTCGGGGTAAACCGACATCGGCGCCATGGCCCGCACTGTCGCCGTCGACGCCACCGGCTCGCCGCGGGACAGCAGCCAGTTGCGCAGCGCGCCGGCGACCACCGCCAGCACCACATCGTGGACATCGCACCCGTAGCGGGTGTGCACGGTGCGGAAGTCCTGCAAGGGGGCGCTGGCCACGCTGAACCGGCGGTTGCGGGACACGGTGGTGTTCAGCGGGCTGCTGGGTGCGGTGCCGCGCACCAGGGTGCGCGCGACGTTGGCCGCGCTGCGGCCCAGATCGGCCAGGTAGCCGGCGTTGGTGGCCATGTCGGTCACCGCGGAGCGGACCCGGTCAACCGATGCGACGGGGCCGACCACCCAGTCCGAAAGCGCACCCATGACCAATTCCACGGTCCCGGGCTCGCGCCGCGGAATCCAGATGTCTTCCCCGAACGACGGGGGTTGCTGCGTGCGGTCGACCATCACATGACCGATCTCCAACGCCGCCATCCCGTTGACCAGCGCCTGATGCGACTTGGTGTAGAGCGCAAGGCGGTTGTTGGCCAGCCCCTCGACCAGGTACATCTCCCACAGCGGGCGGGACTTGTCCAGTGTCTGCTGGGCCAGTCGGCCGATCAGCGCGTGCAGTTGCTCGTCGCTGCCCGGGGACGGCAGCGCCGAACGCCGCACGTGGTAGGTGATGTCGAAGTCGCCGTCATCGACCCAGACCGGCCGGGCCAAGCCCATGCTCACTTCCCGGATCTTCTGCCGGTAGCGCGGGATCTGCGGCAACCGCTGCTCGACGGTGGACAGCAGCTTCTCGTAACTCAACCCGGAACGCGGGCGACGCAAGATCGACAGCGACCCCACATACATCGGTGTGGCGGTGTTCTCCAGACCGTAAAAGGATGCGTCCGATGCGGACAACCGGGTCACCATGGTCCGCTCACGGTAACCCGCGCCCCGGGTGCGCCGCAGCGCGGGTGGGACACACGAACACCGCTGTTGTGCGATGATGACGGCAACGCTCTGCCACTCTCCAGCAGGCTTGTTCACCGTCGATCGATCTGGAGAGCCGCCGTGAGCATCACATCCGTCGTCGCCCCCGTCGTGGACTACGAGCCGCCGGTTCGCGCTGTGCCGCACCACCGCCCGGCGCCGCCCGTGGCGCCCCGCTCACCGCGTCCGGCGCGGCGGCGCGCGGCCGCGCACCCTCCCGCAGCGCCCTCTCCCGCCCTGCGGGCCGCCGGCGCGTTCGCCGACGCCACGCTGCGCCGGGTGCTGGAGGTCATCGACCGGCGCCGCCCGCTGTCCCAGCTGCATCCGCTGTTGTCCGCCGGGCTGATCGACTCCCTGTCGGCGCTGCGAGGGGCATACGGTTCCCGCGCCGGAGCTGCGGTGCTGCGGCGGGTGCGGCTACAGGCCATCGGTCACCCCGAAAATCCCAGCGCAGCAGAGGTGTTCGGCACCTACACCCGCGGGCGGCGCACCCACGCGATTGCGTGCCGACTCCAGCCCGTGCCGGACAGTCCGGGGCCGCCCTGGCAGGTCGTCGCCCTGCACATCGGCTAGAGCGCGCGTCAATGCTGCGGCGACGCGGCCGTCGGGTGCCGGTGCGGGAGTGGCACCAACATCGGTACCTCGCGGCGGTAGTCGCGGTACTGGCTGCCCAGCGCCGCTTCCAGGTCGTGTTCTTCGAGACGGACCGCGATCACGATGTAGCCGGTGGTGGCGGCCGCGAACAGCAGGTGCCCGACCGTCATGGTCGGCGCCGCCCAGAACGCGATGATGAACCCGAGCATCAGCGGATGGCGAACCAGCCGGTACAGCGAGCGGGCGCGAAAGCCGATGTCGGTGTAGGGCTTTGCGCGCCAAGCCAGATACACCTGACGCAGCCCGAACAAGTCGACGTGGCTGACCATGAAGCTTCCGGCGAACACCGTCACCCAGCCGACCCCGAACAGCACCCACAATCCCAGCCGGCCCGCCGGAGCGGTGACGTCCCAGATCACCGCCGGCAGCGTTCGCCACTGCCAGTACAGCAGTGCCAGCACCGCGCTGGACAGCAGCACGTAGGTGCTGCGCTCGATCGTCGGCGGCACCACCCGCGTCCACCAGCGTTTGAACGCCGGCCGCGCCATCACACTGTGCTGGACCGCGAACGCGGCCAGCAGAAGTACATCGACCACGACCGCCTCACCGGCGGACGCGGCAATCCCGTGATCGACGGTCCGTGGCACAACGAAGTTGCCCACGAAGCCGATCGCGTAACCAAAAGCGGCAACGAAAGCCAGGTAACTGATGGCCCCGTATCCGAGTGTCAGCAAACCCTTCATTCCCCGATTGTCCGCCCTATCGAGGCGTCAATCCATGCCGAGCAGACACAAAATCGCACGATTCTGGGGCGCGGCGTGCGACTTTACGTCTGCTCGGCGGGAAAGGCGCTGGGACCTAGCGTTTCTTCGCCGACTTTCCCTGGCGGCGGGCCGCCTCACGGCGCTCGCGGCGGGTGCTTCCGTCTGCGACGGCATGCCGGGCGGCGCCACCGCTGCGCTGCACCTGCGCGGAGCCGTCCTCGGCGGGACCGGAATACGTCAGTGCCGGAGCGTCGTCGTCAATTCCCTTGGCCTGTAACGCCGGAGCCGCAGCGTGGCGTCCCGGCGCGCCGGGTGCGCCCGGCGCTCCCGGTGCACCGGCGGCACCCGCAACCTGTCGCTGCGCGGCGCCGGCTGCGGCGGCGGCGAACTCCTCGAGCCCGTCCGGTGCTGCCACCGGAGCCACCGCCGGGGCTGGGGCCGCCTCGACGCCGACGTTGAACAAGAACCCGACCGACTCCTCCTTGAGGCCGTCGAGCATGCCGGTGAACATGTCGTAGCCCTCGCGCTGGTATTCGACCAGCGGGTCACGCTGGGCCATCGCGCGCAGGCCGATGCCCTCCTTGAGGTAGTCCATCTCATAGAGGTGCTCACGCCATTTGCGGTCGATGACGCTCAGCAGCACACTGCGTTCCAGCTGCCGCATCGCGCCCTCACCGGCGATCTCCTCCAGTTCGGACTCCCGCGCGGCGTAGGCGCGTTCGGCGTCTTCGATCAACGCGTCGAGCAACTCCTCGCGGGTCAGCTCGCCGGGTTCACCGATGGCCTCGGAATCCAGCAGGTCCTGGTGGTCGATCCCGACCGGGTACAGCGTCTTGAGTGCGGCCCACAGCGCGTCGAGGTCCCAGTCCTCGGCGTAACCCTCCGCGGTGGCGCCGTTGACGTAGGCGGTGATGACGTCGACCAGCATGTCGTGCGCCTGCTCGGCCAGGTTCTCGCCCTGCAGAATCCGGCCGCGCTCGGCGTAGATGACCTTGCGCTGCTGGTTCATCACCTCGTCGTACTTGAGGACGTTCTTTCTGATCTCGAAGTTCTGCTGCTCGACCTGGGTCTGGGCGCTCTTGATCGCCCGGGTCACCATCTTGGCCTCGATCGGCACGTCGTCGGGCAGGTTCAGCCTGGTCAGCAACGCTTCCAGGGTCGCGCCGTTGAAACGTCGCATCAGTTCATCGCCCAACGACAGGTAGAACCGGGACTCGCCGGGGTCACCCTGGCGGCCCGAGCGGCCGCGCAACTGATTGTCGATGCGCCGAGACTCGTGGCGTTCGGTGCCCAGCACGTACAGCCCGCCGGCGTCGATCACGTCCTCGGCTTCCTCGGCGGCCTCGGCCTTGACCTGCGGCAGCACCTCATGCCAGGCGGTCTCGTATTCGTCGGGGGTCTCGACGGGGTCCAGTCCCTGTTCACGCAGCCGCTTGTCGGCGAGGAAGTCGACGTTGCCGCCCAGCACGATGTCGGTGCCACGGCCGGCCATGTTGGTGGCCACGGTGATGGCGCCGCGGCGGCCGGCCTCGGCGATGATGCCGGCCTCTTGCTCGTGGTACTTGGCGTTGAGCACGTTGTGCGGAATGCGCTTCTTGGTGAACTGCCGGGACAGGTACTCCGAGCGCTCCACGCTGGTGGTGCCGATCAGTACCGGCTGGCCCTTCTCGTAGCGTTCGGCGACGTCGTCGACGACCGCGAGGTACTTGGCCTCCTCGGTCTTGTAGATCAGGTCGATCTGATCGGAGCGGACCATCGGCCGGTTGGTCGGGATGGGCACCACGCCGAGCTTGTAGATCTCGTGCAGCTCGGCGGCCTCGGTCTCGGCGGTACCGGTCATTCCGGCGAGCTTGTTGTACAGCCGGAAATAGTTCTGCAGGGTGATGGTGGCCAGCGTCTGGTTCTCGGCCTTGATCTCGACGTGTTCCTTGGCCTCGATCGCCTGGTGCATGCCCTCGTTGTAGCGGCGGCCCAACAGCACGCGGCCGGTGAACTCGTCGACGATCAGCACGTCGCCGTTGCGGACGATGTAGTCCTTGTCGCGGGTGAACAGCTCCTTGGCCTTGATGGCGTTGTTGAGGTAGCTGACCAGCGGCGAGTTCGCCGCCTCATAGAGGTTGTCGATACCGAGCTGATCCTCGACGAACTCCACCCCCAGTTCGTGCACACCGATGGTGCGCTTGCGCAGGTCGACCTCGTAGTGGGTGTCCTTCTGCATCAGCGGCGCGATCCGGGCGAACTCGCTGTACCAGTTGGAGGCGCCGTCGGCGGGGCCGGAGATGATCAGCGGGGTGCGGGCCTCGTCGATCAGGATGGAGTCGACCTCGTCGACGATGGCGAAGTTGTGGCCGCGCTGCACCATGTCGTCGACGGTGTGCGCCATGTTGTCGCGCAGGTAGTCGAAGCCGAACTCGTTGTTGGTGCCGTAGGTGATGTCGGCGTTATAGGCGACCCGGCGCTCGTCGGGTGTCAGGCCGGCCAGGATCACCCCGACGTCCAGCCCGAGGAACCGGTGCACCCGGCCCATCCACTCGGCGTCACGTTTGGCCAGGTAGTCGTTGACGGTGACGACGTGCACCCCGTCGCCGGACAGCGCGTTGAGGTAGGCGGGCAGCACACAGGTCAGGGTCTTGCCCTCACCGGTCTTCATCTCGGCGACGTTGCCGAAGTGCAGCGCACCGGCACCCATCACCTGCACGTCGAACGGCCGTTGGGACAGCACCCGCCACGCCGCCTCGCGGGCCACCGCGAACGCCTCGGGCATCAGGTCGTCGAGTGACTCACCGTCGGCGTAGCGCTTGCGGAACTCGTCGGTCTTGGCCCGCAACTCGGCGTCGGTCAGCGCCTCCATGTCGTCGGACAAGGTGTTGACATAGTCCGCGACGCGCCGCAGGCGCTTGACCATGCGGCCTTCACCGAGGCGCAGCAATTTACTCAGCACAGAAATGTTCCCTTGGGGTACCTCCCGGCGTGCAGGGAGGATCGGAGTGTTCGACGTCACCCATCCTAAGCGACGTGAGGAGCCGTCCCGGAGCGGCGATCGCGAGGGCGGCGCAGCCGGGCGCTGCGGGTCGCCGCCTGACACCTCAGCGGCGATCGCGAGGGCGGCGCAGCCGGGCGCTGCGGGTCGCCTGGGCAATCCGTCAGGCCAACCGGATCAGCCCGTAGTCGTAGCCGTGCCGGCGGTAGACCACCGAGGCCCGTTCGCTCTCCTTATCCAGGAACAGGAAGAAGTCGTGGCCGACCAGCTCCATCTCGTAGAGCGCATCATCGACGGACATCGGCACCGCCTCGTGCTCCTTGGTCCGCACCACCCGGCCCGGCTCGCGCTCGGGGCCGTCGAACTCGACACCGTCGTGGTCGGCGGGTGAGGTCGCGTCCCGATCCCAGGCACCCGGGGTCGGGTCCGGCAGCGTGCTGAGCGCGGTGGCCTCGGCCACCGACACCGGGGTCTTGTCGCCGTAGTGCACCTTGCGGCGATCGTTGCCGCGCCGCATCCGGCTCTCCAACCGGTCGACGGCCGCCTCGAAAGCGGCGTAGAAGCTGTTGGCTCGGGCTTCACCGCGCACCACGGGCCCTCGGCCCCGGGCGGTGATCTCCACCTGCTGGCACGACTTGCGCTGGCGCCGGTTGCGCGCGTGTTTGAGTTCGACATCGAACAAGTAGACGGAGCGATCCAACCGCTCCACGCGGGTCAGCTTCTGCGAAACGTAGATGCGGAAGTGATCGGGGATCTCGACGTTGCGGCCCTTGACCACGACCTCGGCGCGCAGCGACGTATCGACCTGGTCGTCTGCGTCGGTCGCCACTGAGCTGGTATCCACGAATTCGCTTGTCATATTCCACACTCGTTTCTTCATCGCGTCGCACGCGCGGGGACCTACTGGATTACATGCGGTAGTCGCTACGAGATGTCGAAAACTCACCTCCCACCCGGAGAGTCGCCGCCGCTAAGGCGGGTGCTTGACCCCGACGGTAGACCTTGTTCTAGGGTCTGTGCCACCAATTCCGCAGACGTGTTGCGAGTTCTTGACCACTGGGCGCCGCAGCGGGCGCCGGGCCGCTCTCAGGCGGCCGCAATGGCCAGCACAGCGGCGATTTTCACCCCGCTGGCGGTGAGCGCCCGCACCGATTCGGCCGCGGTCGCCCCGGTGGTGACGATGTCGTCGACCAGCACGATCTCCGCGTCGCTCGGTAGCCGCCGGCGGTGCAGCAGCACCCGCCCGGCGATGTTGCGCTCGCGGGCCGCGCCGCCCAGGCCCACCGAGTCGCGGGCCAGCGCCGACATCCGCAGGGCCTGCGCGACGGCGATGCCGGGGTGCCCAGCCACCGCGGCCACCGCGATCCGGGTGACCGGGTCACCGCCGCGACGCCGGGCGGCCGAGCGGTGCGTCGGAGCCGGCACGACGGTCAGCGGCAGCTCGAGCAGTCCCCATCCGAGCAGGCGGTGCAGGCCGATCGCCAACGCCCGCGCCAGCGGCATGATGAGGTCGGTTCGCCCCTTTTCTTTGGCGGCCACGATCGCCTGCCGACGGGCACCGGCGTAGCGGCCCAGGGCGAACACCGGCACCCCGGGATCGATGCGCGGGCTGATCAGATACGGCTGGTCTGCGCCGGTTGCCAGCTCGCCCGCGCACACGTCACACCACCGGGTCGACGGTGCCCCGCATCCGCCGCATTCCAGGGGCAGCGCCAGGTCCAGCATCAGGCCAGTGTGGTGGCGGGGTCCGACAGGACGCTTTCCGCGCGCCGAGTGTCGGGTTGTGTCACGCCGATTTCAAAAAGCCGTGTCCTAAGTCGACACTCGGCCAACCGCTCAGCCCGGCAACACCGGCACCGCGCCGGACACCATGAACGGCTGCACCGCCGACCAGCCCTGGTTGGGCTCGGCCGAGCTGGATAATTGCAGCACACCGCGCGGGTCGGCGACATACACCGTGGACGGGTTGGCGGCGATGGTGGACACCGGCAGCTGCAGGTTGCCGCTGGGGGCGTCGGAGTTGACCCCGTCGATGTTGACGTAGGACACCGGGTGCGCCGGATCGGTTCGGCTGACCACGATGTCGTCGCCGGTCCGCCAGGACAGCGACACCACCGACGACCCGAGCCCGAAACCGAGTCGGCGCGGATAGTTCAGCGCGAACTGCCCGGTGTCGTTCTGTTCGACGGCCGCGAGGATCACCTTCCCGTCGATCACCATCGCGGCGCGCGTCCCGTCCCGCGACAGCTGCAAGTCGGTGATCGGTCCCGGGAACCGGGCCGAAACCGCACCGGAATCCACCGGAATGCGCACCGGCTCCCCCGACGCGGTCAGTACCGCGCGCAGCACGTTGATGCCGTCGACGACCACCCAGATCGCGTCATCCAATGACCAGCTGGGACGCGACACGGTGTGCCCGTCGGCGGCCTTGACCGCCTCGCCGCCGAGATCGCCGACCCACAGTGAGGACTCCATATCCGGGGCGCCGGGACGAGCCACCACCACCGAGGCGACCTGATGTCCGCTGTGTGACAGCGCCGCCGCGATCTGGTCGGTGGCCCGACCGAACGCGCCGGGCACGACGGTCGAATGCTCCCCGTCCAGGCCAACCAGCGAGCCGCCCACCAGGGCGTGCACGCCCGCCTCTGCGCCGTCGGCCGCGCCCGGGTCGGTGGCCGCGACATCGGAGGTCGTCCACCCCTGAGCGAAGCGGTCGTCGAGGGCCGCGCCGTCGGCATTGATCACGTACGGGCCCTTGATGTCGGCGCGGGCCAATGTCCAGATGATCTGTGCCGCAACCAGTTGCGTGCTGTGCGGGTCGGTGATCGACAGGTTCTCCAGGTCGATACGCGCCCCGCCATAACCGCGGCCCACACCGCTGGAGCCGCCGTCGGCGCGGGTCACCGGACCGCGCAGCCGCAGCGGCGCGCCCAGCAGGTTGCGCACCGTGTGGGTCAGTTCGGGACGTGGTCCGGCGATCACCTTGGACAGCAGCTCGGTCGCCAACTGGTCGGCGTCGGACACCGCGACATAGCGCGGATCGGGAACCACGGTCTTGCCGGTCGGATCCGCGAAATACAACGTGTGTCGCTTGTAGGTGGCCTGGAACTGCTGCCAGTCCAGGAACACTCCGTTGGGCAGCCGGTCGATGCGCCATCCGCCGGAAGTCTTGACCAGTTCGATCGGGCCGGGATCCGGCAATTGGCCCGCACTGGTCTCGAAGACCCCCACATCCGAGAGCGACCCCAGGATGTCGGCCCGCATCTCCACCGACACCCGCTCGGCACTTCGGGTTTCGACGAACACCACATTGTCGATCAGCATCGCCTTGCCGGCGTCGTCCCATCCGTTGGAGGCCGACTGAGTCAGGAACTGGCGTGCCGCCAGATGCCGGTTGGCCGGATCGGCGGTGGCCTTGAGGAATTCGCGCAGTAGCACGTCGGGATCCATCCCCGGCGTCGGCTTGGGCAGATTCGACGGGGCGGGGCGTTCCACGGTGCCGATGGCTTGCGGTGCCGAGGAACTCGGCACCCCGGCGCAGCCGGCCAGCAGCAGGGCCGCCACCCAGAGCAGAATCAGACCTCCACGCATCAGCCGCTCCTCTCGACCGGCTCATGCTGGCGATCCCGCTGGTCATTGCGTTCGGTCGCAATAGGTTTCATCGGCAGCGGACTGGTGGTGACCTTGTGGCCGCGCACCAGCGGAAGGGTCAACCGGAAGCAGGCGCCGCGGCCGGGCTCGCCCCAGGCCTCGAGCCGGCCCTGGTGCAGGCGGGCGTCCTCGACGCTGATCGCCAAACCCAGGCCGGTGCCGCCGGACCGGCGCACCCGCGAGGGGTCGGCACGCCAGAACCGGCTGAACACCAGCTTCTCCTCGCCGGGCCGCAACCCCACCCCGTAGTCGCGCACGGTGACCGCGACGGTGTCCTCGTCGGCGGCCATCCGGATCCGAACCGGCTTGTGTTCGGCGTGGTCGATGGCGTTGCTGATCAGGTTGCGCAAAATGCGCTCCACCCGGCGCGGATCGACGTCGGCGATCACCTCGTGATCGGGCAGCCGCACCTGCAACTCGATGCCGGCGTCGTCGGCCAGATGCCCGACGTTGCCCAGCGCACTGTTGACCGTGGAGCGCAAATCGACTGCTTCCACCGACAATTCGGCCACACCCGCGTCGTGCCGGGAGATCTCCAGCAGATCGGCGAGCAACGTCTCGAACCGGTCGAGCTCGTTGACCATCAGCTCGGTCGAACGCCGCAGCGTGGGGTCCAGATCCTCGCTGTGGTCATAGATCAGGTCCGCGGCCATCCGCACCGTGGTCAGCGGGGTACGCAGTTCGTGGCTGACGTCGGAGGTGAAGCGCCGCTGCAGGTTGCCGAACTCCTCGAGCTGTTCGATCTGGTGCGACAGGCTTTCGGCCATGTCGTTGAACGACACCGCCAGCCGCGCCATGTCGTCCTCCCCGCGCACCGGCATTCGTTCGGACAGGTGGCCTTCGGCGAACCGTTCGGCGGTGCGTGCCGCCGCCCGCACCGGCAGCACCACCTGCCGTGACACCAGGACCGCGATGCCGGCCAACAACACCAGCAGCACCAGCCCACCGGTGGCCATCGTGCCGCGCACCAGCCGGATCGTGCTCTCCTCGTTTCCCAGCGGGAAGATCAGGTACAACTCCAGATTGCTGACCTTGGACAACGTCGGGGTGCCGATGATCAGCGCGGGGCCGGAGAACCCGTCGGCTTGCACCGTCGCGTACTGGTAGCTCACCTGGCCGGCTTTGACGAAGTCCCGCAGGGCGGTCGGCACCTGGGCGATCGGCCCGGCGGTCGCCGCGGCACGCGGGCCGCTGCCCGGCACCACCAGCACGGCGTCGAAGGCTCCGGCCGGTCCGACGCTGGAGGTCGGATCGGTCCGCGACGTCAGCGTGTTGCGGGCCAGTTGCAGGCTGGAATCCAGCGAGCGGGCCTCTTCACCACCGACGATGCCGCTGACGGTGGTGCGTGCCCGCTGGATCTGTTCGGTGGCGGCCCGGACCTTGATGTCGAGTACGCGGTTGGTGATCTGGCTGGTCAGCACGAAACCGAGCACCAGGATGACGGCCAACGACAGGCCGATGGTCAGCACCACCACCCGCAGCTGCAGGGAGCGACGCCAGCCGGCCGCCACGACGCGACCCAGTGCGTTGATGCCGTGCAGCACCGGTCCGGAACGCCCCCAGCGACCCCGTGGGCGCCGCCGCGAGGCCCAGATCATCGGAGCCGCCCCACCTCATCGCGACGCTGTGCATCGTCGCCGACGCGGATCATCGGCGTCGCTCTCCGATCACGGAGGTCCGGCCTTGTAACCCACTCCTCGAACGGTCAGTACCACGGTCGGGTTCTCCGGGTCTTTCTCGACCTTGGCCCGCAGCCGTTGCACGTGCACGTTCACCAACCGGGTGTCGGCCGGGTGCCGGTAGCCCCAGACCTGTTCGAGCAGCACATCCCGAGTAAACACCTGGCGAGGTTTGCGGGCCAGTGCCACCAGCAGGTCGAATTCCAGCGGGGTCAGCGAGATCTGCTCGCCCTGGCGGGTGACCTTGTGCGCCGGCACGTCGATGTCCACGTCGGCGATGGACAGCAGCTCGGCGGGTTCGTCGTCGTTGCGCCTCAACCGCGCGCGCACCCGGGCCACCAGCTCCTTGGGTTTGAACGGCTTCATGATGTAGTCGTCGGCGCCGGACTCCAACCCGAGGACCACATCGACAGTGTCGGTCTTGGCGGTCAGCATCACGATCGGGATTCCGGAGTCCGCCCGCAGCACCCGGCACACGTCGATGCCGTTCATGCCCGGCAGCATCAGGTCCAGCAGCACCAGATCCGGCCGCAGCTCGCGCACGGCGGTCAGCGCCTGGGTGCCGTCACCGATGACCGCCGTGTCGAAACCCTCCCCGCGCAGAACGATGGTGAGCATCTCGGCCAGCGAAGCGTCGTCGTCCACGACGAGAATCCTTTGCCTCATGGCCTCCATGGTGTCACTCAATTGCGACAAAACGTGGGCACCACGCGCGCGTTTCGGCTAAGAACCGAGCTGCGCGGCCAGCGCTGCGGCATCGACGTCGGCGCCGACCACCTGCCAGCGCCCGCCGAAACCATTCTGCGCCAGTCCGCGATACACCGCACCGGTGCGGCGTTGCAGTCCGTCGTCACGCTCGTAGACGTCGCGGGTGCGCCGCGCGTCCTGCTTCTCCCGGTGTTGGGCCCGTGCGGCGGCCAGCTCGGTCGAGACATCGAGCAGCAGTTGCCAATCGGGGCGCGGCAACGCCAGGCGGCCGTACTCGAGCTCCTCGACCCAGGCCACCACCTCCCCGGCGGCGTCCTGCTCCAGGCGGGCAGCACTGTAGGCGGCGTTGGAGGCCACATAGCGATCCAGGATCACCACGTGGTGGCCGTCGCACAGTTCGGCGATCGCGTCGGTTGCCGCGGCGCGGTCCAACGCGAACAGCATCGCCATCGCATACACCGAGCCGGCCAGGTCACCGTGCTCACCGTGCAGGGCCTCCGCGGCCACGTCGGCGGTCACCGACTGTCCATAGCGCGGGAAGCCCAGCGTCGCCACCGACTTGCCGGCACCCTCGAACGCCGCCCGTAACCCGGTGGTCAGGGTGTGCTTGCCGGCCCCGTCGACACCCTCGATCGCGATCAGCACGGCGCGAGTGTGCGGTTTCGTACGCGACCTACGGCGTGTCGCGTATGAAACCGCACGTTCGGCATGGGATCAGTACCGGTAGTGGTCGGGCTTGTAGGGGCCCTCGACGTCGACGCCGATGTACTCGGCCTGGTCCTTGGTCAGCTTGGTCAGCGTGCCGCCGAGCGCCTCGACGTGGATGCGGGCCACCTTCTCGTCGAGGTGCTTGGGCAGCCGGTAGACCTCGTTGTCGTACTCGTCGTTCTTGGTCCACAGCTCGATCTGGGCGATCACCTGGTTGGAGAAGCTGTTGCTCATCACGAACGACGGGTGCCCGGTGGCGTTGCCGAGGTTCAGCAGCCGGCCCTCGGACAGCACGATGATCGACTTGCCGGTGTCACCGAACGTCCACACGTCGACCTGCGGCTTGACGTTCATCCGGGTGGCGCCGGAGGTCTCCAGCGCCGCCATGTCGATCTCGTTGTCGAAGTGGCCGATGTTGCCCAGGATGGCCTGGTTCTTCATCGCCTTCATGTGCTCGAGGGTGATGATGTCCTTGTTGCCGGTGGTGGTGACGACGATGTCGGCCTCACCGATCGCCTGCTCGACGGTCGCGACGTCGTAGCCCTCCATCAATGCCTGCAGGGCGTTGATCGGGTCGATCTCGGTGACGGTGACCCGCGCACCCTGACCCTTGAGCGATTCCGCGGAACCCTTGCCGACGTCGCCGTAGCCGCAGACCAGGGCCTTCTTGCCGCCGATCAGGGCGTCGGTGCCGCGGTTGATGCCGTCGATCAGCGAGTGCCGGCAGCCGTACTTGTTGTCGAACTTGGACTTGGTGACCGAGTCGTTGACGTTGATGGCGGGGAAGCTCAGCTCGCCGGCGGCGGCCAGCTGGTACAGCCGCAACACACCGGTGGTGGTCTCCTCGGTCACGCCACGCACCGACTCGGCGATCGTCGTCCACTTGGTCTTGTCGGTCTCGAACCGGTCGCGCAGCGTCCCCAGGAAGACCTTCCACTCGTGAGAGTCGCCGTCCTCGGCGGGCGGCACCACGCCGGCCTTCTCGTACTGGGCGCCGCGCAGCACCATCATGGTGGCGTCGCCGCCGTCGTCGAGGATCATGTTTGCCGGCTCGCCGTCCCAGGTCAGGGCCTGCTCAGCGCACCACCAGTACTCCTCCAGCGACTCGCCCTTCCAGGCGAAGACCGGGGTGCCCTTGGGCTCCTCGACGGTGCCGTGCGGGCCGACGACGACCGCGGCGGCGGCGTGGTCCTGGGTGGAGAAGATGTTGCAGGACGCCCATCGGACCTCGGCGCCGAGGCTGACGAGGGTCTCGATGAGGACCGCGGTCTGGATGGTCATGTGCAGCGAACCGGTGATGCGGGCGCCCTTGAGCGGGGCGACGTCGGCGTACTCGCGCCGCAGCGACATCAGGCCCGGCATTTCGTGCTCGGCCAGCCGGATCTCCTTGCGGCCGAACTCGGCCAGCGACAGGTCGGCGACCTTGTAGTCGATGCCGTTGGCAACGTCCGCGGTCAAAGTCATTAGGGTCCCCTCGTCAGTTCACGTACAAGCTCGCGTACACAGTAGTCGGGCATGGCCACGGCCCCGCGAGCGGTTCGGACCAGCCTGCTCAGGCAGCAGCTCAGGTGATTTCGCGCCGTTGGCGCAAGACCGCGACATCGCCAACGATCAGCTGATCGATCCGCCTGCTCAGAGCAGCTGGCGTCACGGGGGTCGCATGACTGGAATCCGGACTGTAGACATATTCGCCGTCGTCGCCGACCCGAACCCACGCCGCGTACCTTGTGCCCCAGTCGAGCCCCCATTCGCGCGCGGGTTGGCAGCGCGATTGGATCACCCCAAACGCCGTCACATCGGCTTCGGCCAGCACGGCGCGGCTTTGGCCGCCGCGACCTGGGTCAGGAAAAGTGAATCCGCGGTCCACAGCGGCACGATCGCGATTCGGGAGAAAACCGGGAACAACAATGCGAGCATGCTTGCCAGGTGTGGTCAACCCGACTGAGGCCGCGACCGCCGTGCCTATCTCGTAAGGCGACAGGGTGAACACATCGATCATGTCCTCGCCGGGTCGTTGGGATGCAAAAAACCCCGACTCCCCCGCGCGGTACGCCAGGATTCGCACAGCCGGGGTCTCTCGGGAGGCGAAATACACTGTGGATTCGACCCAGATGTCAGCGTTTCGATAGCCATCGATCCAGCGCTGAAAGACCCTCAAATCCCCATCGACGAAGCGCTCCCCCGCGGTTGTCCCGCTGGTGTCCCCCCGTGGCAGCCACACCCGGGTAAAGAACGGATGCGGCAGGTATTCCAGTCCTTGCAGTTCGCAGATCGCGGCCAGATCAGCCAACTCGATGCTGCCCACCGTGCGCAGCGCCACCGTAGCCATTGCTACCTCACCAGTACGGCACGTGCGTCACCACACTGCGCGCCTGCGCGTAGTGTGGTCACGGGAATTTGTGGTGATGCTGAACCACCATGATCGACGACCATTGCGGAAACCCGGCAATCAAGTCACGATCTGACATTTCCCCCATATCCGGTGGCGGTCCGTCCATCCCTTCCACCTGCCCGAGGTAAATTTGAGCACTCAAACTAGAGACAGTTAACGACTCGAATCTCAAGATATACTCAAGGACCTCGTTGTTCGCAGCATTGGATATTGCAGGCGCGACACCGTCAAAATCAGCATCCCGTGCAGTATCCGATGCCCATTGCTCTGCGTTGGCCATCCGCACTCCGGGCAACTGCGTCCACGGGGAGGTGGCCGGTTCCCAACCTCCACGGCGGGCGTGCCACGGAAGTTGCCGGTCATCGTTGGACCAAGCAATGTTCCCGACCCCGGTCAATACCAAGAGCGCAGTATTAGACTCCCCGAAACCGAGACCACGAACGTCAATGATGACACCGGCGCGTGAACGCTGCGCCGAAAGGCGCAAATCAATGAACTCCGATTCTCCCAGCGCTCCGAACTCAGTAAGTGGATTGCGTCGCACAGCCAGGTCAGACGACAATTCCGGCGCAAACTCGTAAAGTTCATTAATCGAGTAACTACCCATACGAGAATCCTATCATCACGATGGTGGCAGCGGGATATGAGCGTAATCATTCGAGGGTGCAATTGTGCGCCCCGTAGTTGGGTCGACTTCTTGCCCTTGAGCATTCAGATAGTTAACGTAACCGTTCGGATATGTCGATGTCGGCTCCATTACCCGGATCGAGACTACGCGTGGGTCGATCCCCGGCTGACTGGGCGTTACGGGATATATCCAACCCTGACCAGAGTTTGCCGGCAATTGCGAAGTAACCCCAGGCGGCACACCAGGAAGATCTACACCGTTAGGGCTGGCCACCACGCGGGGCGGATGTTGCGGCGGCAAAACGTTCAGATAATGTTGTTTCTCCTGGTTGAGTAAATTCGTTTCATAAGTGAAGTCCGCTCGACGCGGATCGTTCGGCGGCAACGCGGAAATTACAGGTATATCTGCATTGTGCTCAGCGATCCTGTTGTTTACATCCTTCAAACCGGCTGCGGCTTGGGCACGGGTCATGTGGTCCGGGTCCGGAGGGGGGCGACCCGGGTCTTGCGGAAATGGGCTACCGGGAGACAGCGGGATCTGGTGGTCAACAAGTTGAATCCCGGCGCTTTCGCTTAGGCCTCGGCCCGATGCATACATCTGATCCGCTGCTGCCGTTTGGGCGGCCCACCAATTTTGGGCGGACTGGCGGATCTGCACCTGCAGCTGATCAGCTGCCGGGCGTTGGGCAAGTCGGTCGGTGTCGACCGTCAAATCGTCATTGACGACGAACTGACCGTCTCGCTCTGCGTCTTCGATCAGGCCGAGGGTGTGGTTGCGATGTGAAATGACGGGACCCATCGCGGCGCGCGCCGTGTCGGCCATCGTGGTGATCGTCGCGCGGTGGTCCCCGATCACGGCGTTGTGGCGAGCCGCGGTCGTGATGACACCACCCGCGGTATGGCCCTCCCACTCAGGCGCGCGCACCGCGGCCTCATAGCTGTCACCGTGGTCGGCCAAGCGTTCAGCGGATTTCGGCCAGCTCTCGATCAAGGCGAGTACCAGCTGTGGGTTATCCGCTTCGAGGTGGCTTCTCGTCGGCGTAGCAGCGTCCTCAGACAATCTGCGTTCCGTGCCGGTCTGCGTTCACCAACGTTCGATGAGCATGGTCGGTCGCATCACCCACTGCGTATATCCGCGTCGCGTGCGCGCTATTCAGCTGCGGAAGGACATCGTTGGTCAGCCACAGTGCGGCAACCAACGACGGGCTCTGCCAACCAGCCGATAGCTGCGACAGGTCGACCGTGGATAGCGAGTCGCCCACGTCGCTCAGCGCGACGGGCACCTTCCCCACGTCTTCACTGATCACAAGGTCAGTAACCGCAACCACCTCCGACAAGCGTGCTTGTCCGACGAAACTATCAGCCCATCATCCGGCACTGGGTCGCTACGGCTCGATCACTCCGTAGCGTTCGGCGGCCGGGGTGAACAACCGGGCCAGATCGGCGGCGACGTCGTGGTCGGCCTCCGGCGGCATCGAGACGTAGCTCATGGCCAGCCGCACGATCGCCCGCGACAGAATGCCGGCGTCGTCCTCACTGGCCTGCACCCAGCTGTGCATGAAGGTCTCGGTCAGCCGCTGCGAGCAGCGGGTGATGATGGGGCCGCTGTCCGTGGTGATGATCTGCAGCAGGTCGGGTTTGGCCACCCCGGTGAGCAGCGAGATCACCAGCGGGTCGGCGGCCGACTCGGTGAAGAACGCCCGGAAGCCTTCCAGGAACGCGGCTTCCACCTCGCCGACGTTGTTATAGATCGCGCTGTCCACCGCGTCCACCAGCCGATCGGCCAGTCGCAGCGCGTACCCCTGCGCCAGACCCTGCCGGGAGCCGAACTCGTTGTAGATCGTCTGGCGGCTGATCCCGGCGGCACGGGCCACGTCCGACAGGGTGATCGCCGACCAGTCGCGGGTGAGTAACAGGTCCCGCATCGCGTCGAGTACCGAGTCGCGCAGCAGGGCTCGCGACGCCTCGGCGTAGGGGACCCGTGTCACACCGGCGACACTAGCCGGGGCTGTCACGGCCGCGCGACCTCCACCATCTCGAAGTCGGATTTGGCCGCCCCGCAGTCCGGGCAACTCCAGTCCTCGGGGATCTCGGCCCAGCGGGTGCCGGGTGCGATGCCGTCCTCGGGCCAGCCCTTGGCTTCGTCGTATTCGAAGCCGCACTGCACGCAGACGAACAGCTTGTAGTCGGTCATGTGTTCGCTCCTATCAGCTCGAAGTCGACCTTTTCACGTACCGCACAGTCCGGGCAGCACCAGTCGTCGGGAACCTGATCCCAGGATGTGCCGGCCGGAAAGCCTTCCCGCGGTGCGCCGTTAGCCTCGTCGTAGACGTATCCGCAACCCGGGCAGCGGAAGGCGGCCATCAGGCGGCCACTCCGTAGCGGGCCAGCACCTTGTTGCGCAGGCGCGGCTGGATGTTGGCCCGGGTGATGTCGCCGTCGTAGTGCTCGAGCACCCGGTGGTCCATCAGCTTGCGCCACAGCGGCGGGATGTAGGTCAGCCCGATCAGGGATGCGTAGCCGCTGGGCAGATTCGGCGCGCCGTCCATGCTGCGCAGCGTCTGGTAGCGGCGGGTCGGGTTGGCGTGGTGGTCGCTGTGGCGCTGCAGGTGGTACAGGAACAGGTTGGTGACGATGTGGTCGGAGTTCCAGCTGTGTTCCGGGGTGCAGCGCTCGTAGCGGCCGCTGTCGAGCTTCTGCCGCAGCAGACCGTAATGCTCCAGGTAGTTCACCGATTCCAGCAACGAGAAGCCGTACACCGCCTGAATGACCAGGAACGGGATCAGCGCCGGCCCGAACACCGCGATCAACCCGCCGAACAGCACCACCGACATCAGCCAGGCGTTGAGCACGTCGTTGCTCAGATGCCAGGGGCTCTTGTCCAGCCGGCGCAGCCGGGTCGCCTCCAGGCGCCACGCCGAGCGCAAGCTGCCGATCACGCTGCGCGGGAAGAACTCCCAGAACGTTTCGCCGAACCGGGCCGACGCCGGGTCCTCGGGAGTGGCCACCCGCACGTGGTGTCCGCGGTTGTGCTCGATGTAGAAGTGCCCGTAACCGGTCTGGGCCAGGGTGATCTTGGCCAGCCAGCGCTCCAGGTCTTCCTTCTTGTGCCCCATCTCGTGGGCGGTGTTGATCCCGATCCCGCCCAGCGCACCGACCGACAATGCCAGCCCGATCTTGGCCGGCCAGCTGAGCGACCCCTCGAAGCCCAGCCAGCTCAGGTCCGACGCGGTGAACAGGTATGCGCCCAGGACGACGCTCGCGTACTGGAACGGGATGTAGACGTAGGTGCAGTAGCGGTAGTAGCGGTCGTTTTCCAGCCGCTCCATCACCTCATCGGGCGCGTTCTGCCCGTCCGGGCCGAATCGCAGGTCCAGCAGCGGCAGCAGAACGTACACCAGGAACGGGCCGATCCAGAACAGCGCCTGCGACGCGGTCTGCCAGCCGGCGTGATTCATCGCCCACACCACGGGCAACACGATGAACAGTGCGGTCGGCGCGATCAGGCCCAATAGCCACAGATAACGCTTCCGGTCCCGCCATGTCGCGGCGGCCGCCTGGGTATTCATCGCCATCAGACCTCCTTGTCAGTTGTGAGTTCTACCACCTGACAGTTGACAATACTGACTAGCAAGTCGGCTGTCTAGACAAAGATGTATCTTTTGTAAAAGTCGTGGTCTTAGGGTGCCCCGATGTCCGTCGGAACGGCGGTTCGACGCGCCAGCTGTGAATGCCGGTAGCCGTAGCCGGCGTAGATGGCCATCCCCAGCACCATCCACACGCCGAACCGGATCCAGGTCATCGCGGTCAGGTTCACCATCAGCCACAGACAGGCCAGGATCGAGGCGATCGGCAGCGCCGGTACCCACGGCGCGCTGAAGCCGCGGGGCAGGTCGGGCCGCGTACGACGCAGGATGATCACCCCCGCCGACACCAGGATGAAGGCGAACAGCGTGCCCACGTTGACCATCTCTTCGAGCTTGCCCATCGGGAACACCGCGGCGGTCGCTGCCACCACCACCGCGACCAGCGCGGTGATCCGCACCGGTGTGCCGTGCTCGCCGGTACGGGCCAGTCGCCGGGGCAGCAGGCCGTCGCGAGCCATGGCGAACAGCACCCGGCACTGCCCTAGCATCAGCACCATCACGACGGTGGTCAGTCCGGCCAGGGCGCCGACCGAGATGACCGCCGACGCCCAGTGCACCCCGTTGGCCACGAAGGCGGTGGCCAGGTTGGCGTGGCTGCCGTCCGAGCGGTCCCGCAGGTCGGTGTAGGGCACCATGCCGGACAGTACGACCGAGACGGCGACATAGAGCACGGTCACCACACCCAGCGAGGCCAGGATGCCGCGCGGCACGTCGCGCTGCGGGTGTTTGGTCTCCTCGGCCATGGTGGCCACGATGTCGAATCCGATGAACGCGAAGAACACGATGGCCGCCCCGGCCAGCACGCCGTAACCGCCGTAGTGGCTGGAGGGCGCACCTGTCAACAGCGACAGCACCGACTGGTCGACACCGTCGCCGCGGCGCCCGGTTTCGGACGGGGGGATGAACGGCGAGTAGTTGGCGGCCTTGACGTAGAAGGCACCGATGACAACCACCAGCAGCACCACCGCCACCTTGATCGCGGTGACGACCGCGGAGAACCGTGACGACAGCTTGGTGCCCATCCCCAGCAGGATCGCGACCAGCGTGACGATCACCAGCGCCCCCCAGTCCAGCGGGAATCCGCCCAGAACGACGGTGCCGCCGCCGAATCCGAGCACCGTGCCCAGGTAGGTCGACCAGCCTTTGGCCACCACCGCGGCACCGACCGCCAGCTCCAGCACCACGTTCCAGCCGATGATCCAGGCCATGCCCTCGCCGAAGGTGGCGTAGGAGAAGGTGTAGGCGCTTCCCGCCACCGGCAGCGTCGAGGAGAACTCGGCGTAGCACACGGCGGCCAGCCCGCAGGTGACGGCGGCGATCAGAAACGAGATCCAGATCGCGGGGCCGGTGATGTTGCCCGCCGTGGACGCGGTAACGGTGAAGATGCCGGCGCCGATCACCACCGACACCCCGAACACGGTCAGGTCCCACCAAGTCAGGTCCTTGCGCAGCCGGGTGTCCGGGTCGTCGGTGTCGGCGATCGACTGCTCCACCGACTTGATGCGCCATTGCGCCGTGCGCGCCGACATCCGGTCAGCCCCGATCCAGGTCGGGCTCGAGGTAGATCACCCGGGCCGCCGGAACGGCGGCCCGCACGTGTGCTTCGGCGGCGTCGATGCTGGCCGCGACGGTGGCCAGGTTCGTCTGCGGGGCGAATGCGACCTTGGCGGCGACCAGCATCTCGTCCGGGCCCAGGTAAAGGGTGCGGATGTGGATCAGTCGTTCGACGTGTGCGGTGGATTCCAACGCGGCGCGGATCGCCCGTTCCTCGGTGGCGGTGGCCCCCTCACCGATCAGCAGGCTGTGCATCTCCACCATCAGGATGATCGCGATGACGCCGAGCAGCACGCCGATGGCCACGGTGCCGATGCCGTCCCACACCGGATCGTCGGTGAGCATCGCCAGACCGACGCCGGTCAGCGCGAAAAGCAGGCCGACCAGCGCGGCGGTGTCCTCCAGCAGAACCACCGGCAGTTCGGGGTTGCGGGAGTTGCGAATGAACCGCCACCAGGATTGGGCGCCCTTGAGCGGTCGCGACTCGGTCACCGCGGTGTGAAAGCTGTAGGACTCCAATCCGATGGCCACGGCCAGGATGGCGATCGCCACCACCGGAGAGCTCAGTTCCTCGGGGTGGATGATCTTGTGGTAGCCCTCATAGATCGCGAACACCGAGCCCAGGGTGAACAGCACCAGCGCCACCACGAACGACCAGAAGTAGCGGCTGCGGCCGTAGCCGAACGGATGGAGCCGGTCGGCCTCCTTGGCCGCGGCGCGCTGGCCGTGCAGTAGCAGTGCCTGGTTGGAGGTGTCGGCCACCGAGTGCACCGCCTCGGCGGCCATCGACGAGCTGCCGGTGATCAGGAACCCGATGAACTTGGCGATGGCGATCCCGGCGTTCGCCGCCAACGCCGCCAGGATGGCGCGTGTGCTGCTGGTGTGTGGGTCGACCCGCTGCGCCCCGCCTCGCGGCGCTTGCGATCGCCCCGTGGCGTCGCTCACAGACCCACTGTCGCGCGGAACAGGGTGCTGGGCTTGGCGGCCATCAGCCGGATCGGCCCGTCGTCGGCGGCGACCCAGGCGGCCATCCCGCGGTCCAACGTCAGCGCCCCGGACTTTCCGTACACCGTCGTCGACCCCTGCGTGCACACCAGCAGCTGCGGGCCGTCGAACTGGCACGGCGCATCCACCTCGTGGCCCAGCTGCTCGCCGTCCAGCGTCAGCATCGACACCGCGAACTCTTCAGCCGGCGTCTCATAGACCTGTTCCAGCCCGTCCCGGTGGATGGGCGCGCGCAGTGCCTGCTCGGTGGTGGGCGTGAAATCCAGCACCCGCAGTAGCTCGGGGACGTCGACGTGCTTGGGGGTCAGGCCACCCCGGAGCACGTTGTCGGAGTTGGCCATCACCTCCAGCCCGACACCGCGCAGATAGGTGTGCAGATTGCCGGCCGGCAAGAAGATCGCCTCGCCGGGAGCCAACGTGATGCGGTTGAGCAGCAGCGCCGCCAGCACACCGGCATCACCCGGGTAGCGCTCCCCCAGTTCCAGCACCGTGCGGGCCTCGGCCGCGAATTCCCGGGCACCGGAGGTGACGTAGTGAATGGCGCCCTCGAGCACCGCGGGCACCAGCACGTCGAGGTCGGGTTGCGGTGCGGTGATCCAGGTGGTGAACAGCGCACGCAGCCCGTCGGCGTCGGACTGGTCGCCGTCTGGAAGTGCACCGAGCAGGTCGATGAACGGGTCCAGATCCGAGACCGCCAGCGACCGCAGCAACTCGACGCTGCGGGCCGCCGCGCGGAACCCGGCCAGCACCTCGAACGGCTGCAACGCCACCAGCAGCTCCGGTTTGTGGCTGGTGTCGCGGTAGTTGCGGATCGGCGAGGTCACCGGGACGCCTTGCCGTTCCTCGCGCTGATACCCCTCGACGGCTTGCTCGACGCTGGGATGGGCCTGCAGCGACAGCGGTTCGTCGGCGGCCAGCACCTTCACCAGGAACGGCAGCGTGTCCCCGAACCGAGCCCGCGTGGCCGCACCCAGCTGCCCGGGATCTGCGACCAGCCCGTCCAGCAAGGAGACCTCGCCGTCGGGGGTCTGCAGCCAGGCGGGGTCACCCGGATGCGCACCGAACCAGAGCTCGGCTTCGGGATGCGTGGTCGGCACCGCGCGTCCGGTGAATTCGGCGATGGCGGTCCGCGATCCCCAAGCGTAGGTCCGTATCGCTCCGCGTAGCAGTTCCACTGTTCTGACTTATTCCTGTTGTTCTGCCATCAGCCGCACATATACCGCGGCCATCTCCAACCGGACAGCTAATACTGCCAGCTGCTCTTCGGCTGCACCGACGCCACCTGGCTCCATGGGCGCATCGGGCACGTCTTGGACCCCGACGAGGTCGATATCGGCAAGCCGGGCGGTCCGGGCGGCGACCACCGTGCGCTCGGCGGCCAACGTCAACGCCAGCACCCGCAACCGATCGGGCAACGGCCCGTCGATCTCCGGGTCGTGAAAGATGTCGGCGGCGGTGTCCGGGGCACCCTGGGCGTGCACCGCCACCAGTGCGTCGGCCAGCCCGGCGGCCGCCGCCACCGTCTGCGCGGCACGCAACAGCACCGTGGTGCCGTGGCGGGCCAGCGCCAGCGTCGCCGCACAGTTACCGGCCAGCACCACCCGGCGGCCCGCGATGCGTTCCGCCAGCGTCTTGGCCGCGTTGGTGAACACATCGCGGCCGGCGCTGTTGCGCAGCGCCTCGGCGTCCAGTTCATCGGCCAGCGCCGCCAGATCGGTATTGAGCCCGGCATCCAGGCGGCTCATCACGGCCAACCCGGCCGCCAGATAACGACACAGCCCGAAGCCGTCGGGAACAGCCAGCCGCGGTTCCAGCACCGACACGCGCCCGGCCGTACTGTCGCGCAGTGGCCCCTCATAGGGTGCGACAACCACCACGCGCGCACCCCGACGCACTCCGGTGGCCGCCGCGGTCACCAACGCGGGATCGCCCGGATCGTCACCGGCGACGACGAGGACGTCGAGCGCCCCGATCCAGGGGGGCACCTCGGTGGCCGTCACGATCGGCTCGACGGCGACACCGCCCGTCGCGGCGGCCAGCATCGCACCCGCGGTCTCGGCCACCCCCGGGCCGGCGACCCAGATCACCGTGCGTGGACGGTCCCGGTCACCGAGTGCCTCCAGCGCCCCCTCCTCGACCGCGGCCGCCACGGCGCGCACCTGGGCACCCGCCATCGACGCCGCCCACAGCAGGTTGCCGTGGTCAGCGCCGATCAAAGCCTCGGTGTCGTCGAGGTCGATGGCGGCGCGGGTGGCGTTCACCTCGCCGGGCCCGCCTGCGCGGTCTTGATTCCGGAGCCGACCTGTTCGACCAGCGCGTGGACGTCGTCGACGGTGCGGGCCTCCACATTGAGCCGCAGCAGCGGCTCGGTGTTGGAGGTGCGCAGGTTGAACCAGCTGCCGTCGCCCAGATCCACGGTCACCCCGTCGAGGTGGTCGATGGAGTGGATCCGCGAGCCGAACGACTTCAGCACGGCGTCGACATACACGGACGCGTCCACGCTGCCGTTCAGCGTGAAGTTGATCTCGCCGGAGGCTTCGTAGCGCTGGTAGTCGGCGGTCAGCTCCGACAGCGGGCGCTGCTGTTCCCCCAACGCCACCAGCACATACAGCGCGGCCAGCATGCCCGAGTCGGCACCCCAGAAATCGCGGAAGTAGTAGTGCGCCGAGTGTTCGCCGCCGAAGATGGCGCCGGTCTCGGCCATCAGCGCCTTGATGTAGGAGTGCCCGACCCGGGAGCGCACGGGGGTTCCGCCGCGTTCGACCACCAGTTCCGGCACTGCCCGCGAGGTGATCAGGTTGTGGATCACGGTCGCACCGATTTCCCGGTTGAGCTCGCGGGCGGCGACCAGCGCCGTCACCGCGGACGGCGACACCGGCTCCCCGCGCTCATCGACGACGAAGCAGCGGTCCGCGTCGCCGTCGAAAGCCAGCCCGATATCGGCGCCGACGGCCCGCACCTGCTGCTGCAGATCGACCAGGTTCGCCGGGTCCAGCGGGTTGGCCTCATGGTTGGGAAACGTGCCGTCGAGTTCGAAGTACAGCGGCAGCAACGTGACCGACTCGATCGCGCCGAACACCGCCGGCGCGGTGTGCCCGGCCATGCCGTTGCCGGCGTCCACCACCACCCGCAGCGGCCGCAGCCCGGAGGTGTCCACCAACGAGCGCAGGAAGTCCCCGTAGTCGGCCAGCACGTCCCGCTCGGTGATGCTGCCGGGCGGCTGATCGGAGACCGGCACCCCCGCGATGACCTCGTCGGCGATGGTGCGCAGCCCGGTGTCGGCTCCGACCGGTTTGGCGCCGGCCCGGCACAACTTGATGCCGTTGTAGGCGGCCGGGTTGTGGCTCGCGGTGAACATCGCGCCCGGGCAATCCAGCAAGCCCGACGCGAAGTAAAGCTGATCGGTGGAGGCCAGCCCGATCGCGACGACGTCGAGACCGTGGCTGCGCACCGCGGCGGCGAACGCGGATGCCAGCGGCGGCGAGCTGTCCCGCATGTCGTGGCCGATCACCACCCGCTGCGCGCCCTCTGCGCGCATCAGCCGAGCGAACGCCGCGCCGACGTCGGCGATGAACGACTCGTCGATCTCGAGGCCGACCAGTCCGCGTACGTCGTACGCCTTGATCACACGGTGAACAGCCTCAGCGGGCCGAGACATGGGGCTCCTGACGTTGAATCTTGACCGTCAGCCTAACCGTTGCAACTGGTGTTGGTCGTTGTTAGCCAACGGTCCGACATCGCCGCTCACCCAACACCGGCCAACAAAAACAGCAGCCGACACCGGGTATTACTTCGCCGTCAACGCCGTCGCGTTTAGGACTCGGGATCGGGCAGCACCCGCAGATGACCACGCCTGCGACCGTTGCTCACCGGGCGGTGCACCGGCGGGGCCAACACCCCACCCGGAGCGCCGGCACGCGCCGCCGGATCCGCCTCGGTGTCGGAGAACCCCCGCACCGGACCGGCCAGCACCGCTTCGGGAGCCTCGCGCACCGCGTCGGCGAGGGCGATCAGGTCGTCGTCGTCGGGATGGGTCGGTAGCGGCCCGGCGTGGCGAACCAACTCCCAGCCACGCGGGGCGGTGATTCGACTGGCGTGGCTGACGCACAGATCCCAGGCGTGCGGATCCCGCGCGGTCGCCAGCGGACCGATCACAGCCGTCGAATCCGAGTAGACGAACGTCAACGTCGCCACCGCGTAATGCGGACACCCGGGCCGGCAGCAGCGGCGGGGAACATTCACGCCTGCGAGGCTATCGCGGCCGAACACCTCTGCCGCAGCGGACACGCGCATACGGCCGAGACGCTATGTCCAACCGTTACCATCGGCGGGTGTCCGATTCGCGCAGTTCCCGGCGCGGCGCCAGATCGGCAGGTACCACCGGGTCCCGCCGGGGCCGCGAGATGCGGGGGCCGCTGCTGCCGCCGACGGTGCCGGGCTGGCGCAGCCGCGCCGAGCGGTTCGACATGGCGGCGCTGGAAGCTTATGAGCCCATCGAACGCCGCTGGCAGCAGCGGGTGGCCGAACTCGATATCGCGGTCGACGAGATTCCCCGGATTTCGGCCAAGGATCCCGAGAACGTGCAGTGGCCGCCGGAGGTGATCGCCGACGGGCCGATCCCCTTGGCGCGGTTGATTCCTGCGGGTGTCGACGTGCGCGGCAATGCTACTCGTGCACGAATCGTGTTGTTCCGCAAGCCAATCGAACGTCGCGCTACCGACAGCATCGACCTCGGCGATTTGCTGCACGAAATCCTGGTGGCCCAGGTGGCTACCTATCTCGACGTGGATCCCTCGGTCATCGACCCGACGATCGAAGACGACTAGCCCGCGGTTCCCCGGTCACCCGGGAGAAAGCCGTTGAGATCGGGTCTGGGGTTGCGAATCCGCGAGAAGCACAACCCCAGACGCGATCTCAACGCCAAGCTGGGACTGGTGATGCTGGTGGGACGAAAGGGCCCCGCGTGAATCCGTTTAGATCACGCCGCGCTTGAGGCGACGGCGCTCCCGTTCGGAGAGTCCGCCCCAGATGCCGAAGCGCTCGTCGTGCGCCAGTGCGTACTCCAGGCATTCGGTACGCACCTCGCAGCCCAAGCAGATCTTCTTGGCTTCGCGAGTCGACCCGCCCTTCTCCGGGAAGAAGGCCTCGGGGTCGGTCTGCGCGCACAATGCGCGCTCCTGCCACTGATCCGGCGTCAAATCCGGACTCAGCGGTGCGGACTCGAACGCCACCACGGCATCCGATGCGTCCGGCACCAAACTCAAGTGGGGCCGTGCTGGCAACCCCGTCACCCCCGTCGCCCCCATCATCGCCGAGCCGGTAGTGGTGTGCGGTGTGCCTCCCATAACGCCCCGAAGGTGCTCGTAGGGCATGCTCCGCCTCCTTACCTGGTTTCGTTGATCGTCAAAAATTCGCCCGCTATTGTCATGTGCGGCCATCCCGATTCGAACATGTGATCGAATCTCGGTCTGCGACACCGAAACCGGCCGGCCAACCAGGAAATGACACTGGTGTGATTAGACACGCCCGCGTTGCCCAGGTCAAGCGTTCCGCGGCGATTCCTTACCACCTCGTGACCGGATTTCGGCGTGTTCGTGACCGGCGAGTCCGTGTTGCGTCGGCCACACCGCCGCCTCGAACCCCCGTAATGGCGGGGCAGTACTGTCGTGCAATGTGAAGGTCACCGTTCTGGTCGGCGGGGTCGGCGGCGCCCGATTCCTGCTGGGTGTGCAGCAATTGCTCGGCCTGGGCCAGTTCGCTGCTGACGGCGCCGATGGCGGGGCGGACCTGACCGCCGTGGTCAACATCGGCGACGACGCGTGGATGCACGGCGTGCGGATCTGTCCGGACCTGGACACCTGCATGTACACCCTGGGTGGCGGCGTCGATCCGGACCGCGGCTGGGGTCACCGTGACGAAACGTGGCACGCTAAGGAGGAACTGGCCCGATACGGGGTGCAACCGGACTGGTTCGGACTGGGCGATCGTGACCTGGCCACGCATTTGGTGCGTAGCCAGATGTTGCGGGCCGGCTATCCGCTGTCGGACGTCACCGAAGCACTGTGTCACCGCTGGAATCCGGGTGCGCGGCTGCTGCCGGTCAGCGACGACCGATGCGAAACCCACGTGGTCATCACCGACCCGGCCGACGATACGCAGCGGGCGATCCACTTCCAGGAGTGGTGGGTACGCTACCGCGCTCAGGTCCCCACCCACAGCTTTGCCTTCGTCGGGTCCGAAAATGCCGGTCCGGCACCGGGAGTCACCGAGGCTATCGCCGAGGCCGACGCGGTCCTGCTGGCGCCGTCGAATCCGGTGGTGAGCATCGGTGCGCTGCTGGCGATCCCGGGCATCCGCGCCGCACTGCGTTCCACACCCGCCCCGGTCATCGGCTACTCCCCCATAGTGGCTGGTAAGCCGTTGCGCGGCATGGCAGACGAGTGCCTGTCCGTGATCGGGGTGGCCAGTACGTCCGAGGCGGTGGGCCGACATTACGGGGCGCGCAGCGGGACCGGAATCCTCGACGCCTGGCTGGTCCACGAGGGCGATGACGCAGACGTCGACGGCGTTGCGGTGCGAGCCGTCCCGCTGCTGATGACCGACCCGCAGGCGACCGCCGAGATGGTTCGTGCCGGCCTGGAGCTGGCCGGTGTCAGGTGAACCCCGTGACTGAGCACGGCACCGGATCGACCGTCGAGATCATTCCGGTGCCGGGGCTTCCCGAGTTCCGGCCGGGTGACGATCTGGCCGAGGCCATCGCTACCGCGGCCCCCTGGCTGCAAGACGGTGACATCGTCGTGGTTACCAGCAAGGTGGTGTCCAAATGCGAGGGACGGATCGTCCCCGCCCCCCGCGGCGTTGAAGAACGGGATGCGCTGCGTCGCAAACTGATCGAGAGTGAAGCGGTGCGGGTACTGGCACGCAAGGGGCGCACCTGGATCACCGAGAACCGGATCGGGTTGGTACAGGCCGCCGCCGGGGTGGACGGCTCCAACATCGGCGCCGACGAATTGGCGCTGTTGCCAGTCGATCCCGATGCCAGCGCCGCCGCGCTGCGCACCGCGCTACAAACGCGCACCGGGGTCACCGTCGGGGTGGTCATCACTGACACCATGGGACGGGCCTGGCGTACCGGCCAGACCGACGTCGCGATCGGCGCCGCGGGCCTGGCCGTGCTGCAAGGCTATGCCGGGGCCATCGACGCGCACGGCAACGAGTTGGTGGTCACCGAGATCGCGGTCGCCGACGAGGTGGCCGCGGCCGCGGACCTGGTCAAGGGCAAGCTCACCGCGATCCCGGTGGCCGTGGTGCGCGGCCTGGCCACCGCCGCCGACGGCTCAACGGCACGCACGTTGGTGCGGGCCGGCACCGAGGACCTGTTCTGGCTCGGTGCCGACGAGGCGATCGAATTGGGCCGCCAGCAAGCTCAATTGCTGCGCCGGTCGGTACGCCGGTTCAGCGATCAGTCGGTACCGCCACAGCTGGTGGAGGACGCCGTCGCCGAAGCCCTGACCGCACCGGCCCCGCATCACACCCGGCCGGTGCGCTTCGTCTGGCTGCAGACCGGCGCGCTGCGCATCCGCCTGCTGGATGCGCTGCGCGACAGGTGGCGCGCCGATCTCGCCGGTGACGGCAAGTCGCCGGAGGATGTCGAACGCCGGGTGTCGCGCGGGCAGATCCTCTACGACGCACCCGAAGTCGTCATCCCGGTCATGGTGCCTGACGGCGCGCACCACTACCCGGACACCTCCCGCACCAATGCGGAACACACGATGTTCACCGTGGCCGTCGGAGCGGCCGTGCAGGCGCTGCTGGTGGCGCTGGCCGTACGCGGAGTAGGCAGCTGCTGGATCGGCTCCACCATTTTCGCCGCCGACCTGGTGCGCGCCGAGCTGGATCTACCCGATGACTGGGAACCCCTGGGTGCCATCGCGATCGGCTATCCCCTCGAACCGGCAACCGGACCCCGGCCCCAGGCCGAGGCGGGCTCGCTGTTGGTGCGCAAATGAGCGTGCACGACTCCGCGGTGGGGTTGCTGACCGGCTGGGCGGCACCGGATCCGACCCAGGACACGCTGCGGCACGCGGTGCTGGCGTTCCTGGCCGCCCGGCCCGACGCGTGCGTGCGCGAATGCGCCGCGGGACACATCACCGCGTCGGCGCTGGTGCTCGATCACACCGGCACCCAGGTGCTGTTGACCCTGCATCCCCGGGTGGGCCGCTGGGTGCAGTTGGGCGGTCACTGCGACGACACCGATCCCGACATCGTGGCCGCCGCGCTGCGCGAGGCCACCGAGGAATCCGGGATCACCGGCCTGCGGATCGATCCGGATCTGGCTGCGGTGCACGTGCATCCGGTGACCTGCTCGCTGGGTGTGCCGACCCGGCACCTGGATCTGCAGTTCCTGGTGACCGCCCCACCGGATGCACAGATCGGGATCAGTGACGAGTCGTTGGACCTGCGCTGGTGGCCGGTCGACGCGCTGCCGCCCGACGCCGATGCCGCATTGGCCTATCTGGTGTCGCGGCGGCTGCGGCAGCCCTAAACGTCCGACGAGTAGCGGATTCCGCCGTCCGGAATCGCCACCCCCGGCCAGACCCGGGCGCCGCGCAACAACTCGCAACGCGCCCCGATGTCGGCGCCGTCGCCGATCACGCCGTCGCGGATCAGCGCCCGCGGCCCGATGCGGGCGCCGAACCCGATGATGGAGCGCTCGATGACGCTGCCTGCCTCGACCTTCACCCCGTCGAAGATCACCGCACCGTCGAGCCGCACGCCCGCGCCGATCTCGGCGCCGCGCCCGACCACGGTGCCGCCGATGAGGACCGCGCCGGGCGCGATTGCCGCGCCGTCATGCACCAGCTGCTCGCCGCGATGCCCGCCCAGCGCCGGGGACGGCGCGATGCCGCGGACCAGATCCGCTGAGCCACGGACGAAGTCCTCCGGTGTGCCCATGTCGCGCCAATAGCTGGAGTCGACGTAGCCGCACACCGCCACGCCGTCGGACAGCAGCGCCGGGAACACCTCACGCTCGACCGAAACCGCCCGACCGCGCGGGATCCGATCGATCACCTCACGGTTGAACACGTAGCAGCCGGCGTTGATCTGGTCGGTCGGCGGATCCTGGGTCTTCTCCAAAAACGCTGTCACGCGGCCGTTTTCGGTGGGCACACAGCCGAACGCCCGGGGGTCGCCGACCCGCACCAGATGCAACGTCAGATCCGCCCGCTGCTCATGGTGGTAGTCCAGCAGCTGGCCCAAGTCCGCCCCGGAGAGCACGTCGCCGTTGAACACCATCGTGGTGTCGTGACGCAGCCGCGACGCGACGTTGGCGATGCCACCTCCGGTGCCCAGCGGCTCGTCCTCGGTCACGTACTCGATCTGCAGGCCCAGCTCCGAGCCGTCGCCGAATTCCGTCTCGAACACCCCAGGCTGATACGACGTGCTCATCACGACGTGTTCGATCCCGGCCGCCGCGATCCGCGACAGCAGGTGGGTCACGAACGGCAGGCCGGCCGTGGGCAGCATCGGCTTGGGCGCCGACAGTGTCAGCGGTCGCAACCGAGTTCCCTTACCGCCCACCAAGATGACGGCATCGACGTCTGATTTCACGGCTGCCCTTTCGCCAGTTTCCGTCGCGAACTGCGCACCACCAGGCGGGCGCGGGCGGCCAGCGCACTGCGCATCGCCCAGCGCAGCGGCGCCCGCGACCATCCGGCGTGGCGGTCAGCGAGATAGGTGTAGGTGCTCTGGTGATGTGCGGCGAGATTGCGTGCCGGATCCCGTCCGGTGGAGTGCCCCTTGTCGTGCAGCACTTCCGCAGACGGCACGTAGACGTTGAGCCAGCCGGCCCTGCCCAACCGGTCACCGAGGTCGACGTCCTCCATGTACATGAAGTAGCGCTCGTCGAAGCCGCCGACCTGATCGAACGCCGCGCGGCGGACCAACAGACACGCCCCGGACAGCCAACCAACCGGCCGTTCGCTGGGTTCCATCCGCTCCTGGCGGTAGGCGCGTGTCCACGGATTGCCGGGCCAGACCGGGCCGATCACCGCGTGCATGCCGCCGCGGATCAGGCTGGGCAGTTGTCGCGCTGAGGGGTACACCGAGCCGTCGGGGTCGCGGATCAGCGGGCCCAGCGCCGCGGCCTGCGGCCAGCGCTCGGCGGCCTCCAGCAGGGCATCGATACTGCCCGGCCCCCACTGCACATCCGGATTGACGATGATCAGGAAATCGCCGGCCGCGTCGATCCGGGACACCGCGCGGTTGACCGCGCTGCCGTAGCCCAGGTTGGCGCCCATGTCGATCAGCTGAACGTCGGGGTAGCGCTGCACGGCCGCCTGCGGCGCCCCGTCGGTGGACCCGTTGTCGGCCATCAACACCCGCACCGGACGCTCGGTGGCCAGCGACAGCGACGCCAGGAACCGGTCCAGGTGCGGACCCGGCGAATAGGTCACCGTCACGACCGGCAGGGCCTCAATCACGGCTAGAGATTATCGACGACGGTCCCTGGCCGGTCCGCAGCGCATCGATCAGCGCGTCGTGCCAGTCACGTAACGGGGCCACACCTGCGGTCGCCAGCGCCGAGTAGGCCGGGCGCGCCGCGGGACGCGGATTGTCGGCGCTGGCGACCGGGCGCACCCGCTGCGGATCTTCCCCGACGCCGGCGAAAACCGCGCGAGCCTGCTGGTAGCGGCTGACCGCGCCCTGGTTGGCGGCGTGCACGATCCCGCCGCACGGCGCGTCGGCCAACGCCAGCAATGCGCCGGCCAGGTCGGCGACGTAGGTCGGCGACCCGATCTGGTCGTCGACGACGTCGATGCTGCCCTGGGCCGGGTCGGTGGCCCGCCTGCGCATCACCGCGACGAAATCGGTTCCGGTGGCTCCGGTGTACACCCAGGCGGTGCGCACCACCGTCGCAGCCGGCAGCGCGTCGAGCACCGCGCGCTCACCGGCAAGTTTGGTATGGCCGTACACGGACAGCGGCCCGACCTCGTCGTCCGGGCGGTACGGACGGGGTTCTGACCCGCCGAAATCCCCGCTGAACACGTAGTCCGTGGAGATGTGGATCAGACCCGCGCCGGCTTCCGCGCAGACCCGCGCCAGGTGACCCGGCCCGGCGGCGTTGACGGCATGGGCGGTCTGCGCGTCGGTTTCGGCGTCGTCGACGCGGGTGTAGGCCGCACAGTTGATCACCACGTCGCCGGCCTGCACGATCCGCCGGGCTGCCGCCGGGTCGGTGATATCCCACTGCGACGAGGTCAGGGCCAGCACCTCGCGGCCCTCGCGTACGGCCTGCACAGCCAGGAAACGGCCGACCTGTCCGCCGGCGCCGGTGATCACGATCCGTTGCGGCACGGTCAGAGTCTGGCACGCCGAGGTGAGCTACCCGTGATACGCCTGTGTCGCCAGTAACCTGAAGTGATGCCTGTGGAACGTGTGGTCCGTGTTGTTGCCACGGTCGCCGCCGTCTCGGTGGTGCTGTGCACCGGGGTGGCCTGGAGCAAGATCCGCTCCTTCGAGGACGGCATCTTCCACGTGTCGGCCGCCGCGCTCGGCCAGGGCGGCGATGACGGTGCGGTCGACATTCTGCTGGTCGGCTCCGACAGCCGCACCGACGCCCACGGCAACCCGCTGACCCCCGAGGAGTTGGCGACCCTGCGCGCCGGCGACGAGGACGCCACCAACACCGACACGATCATCCTGGTCCGGATCCCCAACAACGGGAAGTCGGCCACCGCCATCTCGATTCCGCGGGATTCTTACGTCGCCGCGCCGGACGGGACCAAGACCAAGATCAACGGGGTCTACGGCGCGACCAGGCTGGAAACCGCCGACTCGCTGGTCGCCACCGGCATCGGACCATTGGAGGCGCAGGCCCGCGGCACCGAGGCCGGGCGCGAGGCGCTGATCTCCACCGTCGCCAACCTGACGGGCGTCACCGTCGACCACTACGCCGAGATCGGGCTGCTCGGCTTCTCGCTGATCACCGATGCCCTGGGCGGTGTCGACGTCTGCCTCAAAGAGCAGGTCTTCGAACCGCTTTCGGGGGCGGACTTCCCGGCCGGCTGGCAGAAGCTGGATGGGCCTCAGGCCTTGAGCTTCGTGCGCCAACGCCATGAACTGCCGCACGGCGACCTGGACCGGGTCAAGCGCCAGCAGACGGTGATGGCGTCGCTGGCCCACAAGGTGATCTCCGGGCGCACCTTGTCCAGCCCGGCCACCATGTCGCGGCTGCAGCAGGCCGTCCAGCGCTCGGTGGTGCTGTCCTCCGGGTGGGATGTGATGGATTTCATCACCCGGCTACAGGATCTGGCCGCCGGGAAAGTCGCCTTCGCCACCATCCCGGTGCTCGACGAAGCCGGCTGGAGCGACGACGGCATGCACAGCGTGGTTCGGGTCGACCCGACGCAGGTGCAGAGTTACGTGGCCGGCCTTTTGCACGGGCAGGACGAGGGCAAGACCGAGGAGATGGCCTACGCCCCGGAGCACACCACCGCCAGCGTGCTCAACGACACCGACATCAACGGTCTGGCCGCGGCGGTGTCCAACGTGTTGGCCGCCAAGGGTTTCGGTGTGGGCACGGTGGCCAACAACGACGCCGCGCACGTGTCCGGCAGCCAGGTGCAGGCCGACAAGGCCGATGACCTGGGCGCCAAGGCGGTGTCGCAGGAACTCGGCGGCCTGCCGGTCGTCGCGACGGCATCGGTGCCGCCGGGGTCGGTGCGGGTGGTGTTGGCCAACGACTACACCGGCCCGGGCTCGGGTTTCGGCGGTGGCACGGTGGTGGCGCAGGGTGTTTCATCCAATGCCGATGTCGCCTCACCCCCGGCGCCCTCGCAGATCATCACCGCGGGTTCCGACGACCCGCAGTGCGTCAATTAGCGTTGCGGCGTGACCAACCTGAGCGCCGCCGTTCTTGATCCGATGCTGCGCAGCGACCCGGTCGGCCCGCGCATCACCTATTACGACGACGCCACCGGGGAACGCATCGAGCTGTCCGCCGCAACCCTGGCGAATTGGGCAGCCAAGACCGGCAATCTGCTGCGCGACGAGTTGGGCGCCGGGCCGCACAGCCGGGTCGCGGTGCTGCTGCCCGCACACTGGCAGACCGCCGCGGTGCTGTTCGGGGTGTGGTGGATCGGCGCCGAGGTGGTGCTCGACGGTCCCGACATCGCGGCCGACCTGGCGCTGTGCACCGCCGACCGCTTCGATGAGGCCGACCGGGCGGCCGGCGAGCTGGCGGTGCTGTCGCTGGACCCGTTCGGCAAGCCCGCCGCCGATCTGCCGATCGGGGTCACCGACTACGCGACCGCGGTACGGGTGCACGGCGATCAGATCGACGCCGAGCGCCACCCCGGTGCGGCGCTGGACGGGCAGTCGGTCGATCAGGTGCTGGCCACGGCCGAGAAGTCAGCGGCGGCACGCGGTTTGACATCGGCCGACCGGATTCTGTCGACGACGCCGTGGAGCACCGCCACCCAACTGGTGGACGCCCTGCTGGCCCCACTGGCAACCGGCGCGTCATTGGTCCAGGTCGCCAACCTCGACCCGTCGGCGCTGCAGCGCCGCATGCAGACCGAGAAGGTCACCCGCGAGCTGTAGCCGTTCGCGAGACGGAATCTCGCGACGCGTCT